>CAZLDN010000017.1:0-59513 GCA_964558355.1 uncultured Candidatus Solibacter sp. | reverse complement strand
GATGGCGCAGGCAGTGAGGCTCCGAAAATTGCACTTACTTATGGGAAGATTAGTATGATGCTACCAACCACTTACGTCATGGCCATGGCGCTGACGATCCTCACGATGATCTGCTGGGGCTCGTGGGCGAACACAATGAAGCTGGCGCCGAAGTGGCGATTCGAACTGTACTACTTTGACTACACCTTCGGGCTGATCATCGCCGCCGCCATCGCCGCTTTCACGTTCGGCTCTTCCGATACGATCGTGGTCGATGCGACCACCCCGTCTTTCACTTTTCTTGACAATCTAAGTATCGCTTCCAAGAGGCAGATGGCTCTCGCCGTCGCCGGAGGCGCAGTCTTCAATCTGGCCAACCTGCTGCTGGTAGCGGCGATCGCCGTCGCTGGTCTGGCCGTGGCGTTCCCGATCGGTATTGGCCTTGCCCTTATCATCGGCGTCGTACTGAACTACATGATCAAGCCGGCCGGCAATCCGGCTCTGTTGTTCGGCGGCTCCGCGCTGGTCCTCGTGGCCATCGTCTTCTCCGCCCTCGCCCACGCCGCGCACTCGGCGGCCAAGGCCAAACCGCGGCAGATTACGCCGGGCGGCGTCCGGATCGTTGGCAAGACACCCGCAAAGGCCGGCAAGCCCCTCAAGGGGATCTTCCTCAGCCTGGGCTGCGGCATCCTGATGGGCGCCTTCTATCCGCTGGTCGAGATGAGCAAGCAGGGCGATCTGGGGCTCGGTCCTTACACGGCGGCGTTCATGTTCGCCGTCGGAGTCCTGGTTACCACCCCTGTCTATAACCTCTTCTTCATGAACCTGCCGGTCGAGGGTGAGCCCATTGGTTTCCGCGAGTACTTCCGCGGCGGCAGGAAGGAGCACCTCCTCGGCCTGCTGGGCGGCATCATTTGGATGGTTGGGACGGTGGCCAATTTTGTCGCCGCCAGCGCGCCACCGAAGGTGAATGTCGGTCCGGCGGTGAGCTACGCTATCGGCCAGGGCGCAACTCTGATCAGCGCGCTCTGGGGGCTTCTGATCTGGAAGGAATTCGCCGGCGCCGAGGGGAAGGTTCGGTCCTACATCATCCTGATGCTGCTGTTTTTCGTCGCCGGCCTTGGCCTGGTTTCCATCGCGCCGCTCCGCTGACGGTTTGAACACGGCCGCAACTCGCCACCACCAGACCCAGTCTGACTCTCGCCGCGGCTCAGCCGCCCTGCCGCCCGCGAGTGATCTCGGTTGTGAGGCGAACAACAATGTCTGTGACGTCAACGTCCGTCACCGGCACTCCGTCCGGTCTGAGAGCGATCGTGCGGCCGCGGAGGAAATGCTGCTGCAGCGAGCCTCTGACCACCGCCAGTCCGTGCCGTTGAATGTCTTCCTGAGCCTGACGGTAACCCCGGTTCATCGCCGCCACCACGGCCTCGCCCGGCGCTCGCTGCAGTGGCCGGCCATAGTAAACCGTGTAGACGTAAGCGTGCGCGTAGGCCCGTTCCTGGTCCCGTTCGAAGCCCTCCCGTCGGGCGATGCGGCAGATCACGACGACGAGATCCCGTGCGAGAATGCCCAATTCCACCGAAACCAGGGCGATTCCGGCGAACGAGGCGAACGACATGCCGGCGCCCGCCGCCAGAGCCGCCTCCGCTTCGGCCGCGGTAACCGCCGTTGCCGCGCCACTCCCGCCGCCCGAAGTCGCCAAACGGGCTATCGCGCCCGCAATTCTGCGAATGGCCGGCCCCCCGAATCGCCTTATCAGGACCGCCCACCCCCGTGGCGTCAACCCGAACTTCAGCGTGATCCCTGTCGGAATTCTTACCTCCACGCGAGATGCCGATCCCGGCAGAGGCAACTCGAACCGGATGTCGGACCCCTCGATGCTGGCGCTCAGGAGGCAGAAATCCGTATCCCAACATGCTCCGGCCGAAACCTCGATCCCGTGGCAAAGCTCCCACTGGCGCTCCAGCCCGACTGCCTCCAGGATCTTGCTGATGAGCGCTGCCACGTTGCCCCGCTGTATGGCGTCACTCAGGTCGATGACGTCCAGGTCAACTTCCAGGTTGAGTTCCATCGCCTCGCTGAGCATCGCCCCGAATTCAACCGAGGAGCCGACTGTCACGTCAGGGCCCGGCGCGCTGTGCAGCAGACGTAGGTACACAGTACTTTCGATTTCGATCTTCGCTTGAAGATAGTTTGCCCGCCAGACTTGCGCCGGTGGACCCGGGAGTTCAAGAGAGACGTTCGCCGTCGAGATGTCCAGGGTCAGCGCATCGCTGGCCGTCGTGGCGGCACCCCCTCGGACTGGGCGGTGCGCACGCCGCCCCATGTTGCCCGCGCGAATACGGTCAAGCAATTCCTGGACAGGATCCGGCATCTTGTGCGATCAGTATAAAGCAGCCGGGGCAAAAAGTTGCTGTGTCGCCTCAATTCAGGCAGTCGCATTTTGATTGCCGGAGACTGAATGAATCGCAATCAACCGCCGCGATTGGATGAAATCGACCGCCGGTGGACCTGTGGCGGCCGCCGGCGCGCCCGCGCGCCCGGGCCGTCACGCCGGCCGCCGCGTGCATGAGATTGCCACCAACTGCGAAATGTGTTTCTGGCGGTGCGCCGTGCAAGCCAAGGTTGACGAGGGGCGCGTCGTCCGGGTCGAGGGCAACCCCGAGAATCCGCTCACCCTGGGCCGCCTGTGCCAACGGCATTCCCGAAAAAGTGGAACGCTCAACGAAGGGGTGTTCGATACTGTTCAATCCGTTGCGCGCACTACACTAGAGCAATGAGGAGATTCGAACCCGCCTTGCACGGCCGTGTCTGGGGCGTGCGCGACCTTCGGCCGTGGATCAACCGCCACGGACTCGCCTCTCCGGTCGGCGAGGCCTGGTACCAATGCCCGGGCCTGCCGCTGCTGAAGTGGATTTTTACGACGGAGCGCCTCTCCGTCCAGGTCCACCCGGACGACAGTTACGCCATGGCGCATCACAAGAGCCCGGGCAAAACCGAGGCCTGGTATGTGGTCCACGCCGAAACCGGCGCAACTCTCGGCTTGGGTCTGCGGGCAGAACTCACCAGCGAAGCCGCGCGCGCCGCCGCCCTCGACGGCTCCATCGAACATCTCCTCAACTGGGCGCCGGTGAAGCCCGGCGATACCGTCTTCATCCCGGCCGGCACAATCCACGCTATCGGCGCTGGACTCGTCGTCGCCGAGATTCAGCAGGACTCCGACATCACCTACCGTCTTTACGACTACGGCCGTGGCCGCGAACTTCATCTGGACCGCGGCATCGAGGTCGCGGATCTGCGTCCTTGGAACGGCGAGATCCGCCGCAGCGGCCCCGTCCTGGCCCAATGCCGCTACTTCCGGCTGGAAGCCCACACTGGCGACAGCGGCGCTCCCATCGGCCCCTATCCCAATCCAGCCTGGGTGATCTTCCCCGCCGGGGCGGGTTCCATCCATGGGCTGCCCTGGCGTCAGGGCGACGTGTGGCTGATCGATGCCGGTGAGCAGGTCCGCATATCCAGCTCCGGCGAGACCTTCCTGACCGGCTACATCCCATCTGACAGTTCCGTCTGATCGTCCTTCAAGCCGGACATCCCGGCAGAAAGAAGCGGCCCGGACTCTCATCGAGCCCGGGCCGCCATGCTTGAGAGGAGTTCTCTCTCAGAAGTAGTACTTCATGCCGAGCTGCACTTGGCGCATGCCGCCACCGCTGCCCTTCGTGCCGGTGATCTGGCCGAAGTTGGTCGAGCCGAAGCTGTTGGCCGGGTCGCTGAAGACCGGGTGATTGAAAGCGTTCTCGGCTTCGATGCGGAACTCGAAGCGTTGGCCTTCCTTCACGCGGAAGCTCTTCAGCAGCGCGGCGTTGAACATGCTCATCTTCGGCCCACGGAAGTTCAGGTTGCGCGGCGACGTGCCGGGCACGTCGATCGCCGGTTTAACGAACGCAGCCGGGTTGAAATAGTTGTTCAGCCGGTCCTGGACGCGCCCTGAGGTACTCGGATCGCCAATCAGGTTCGGCCGCTGAGTGCCGTCCCAGATGCTGCCGCCGGACTGCGTGACCTGGAGGGGCATGCCAGCCGACAACGTCGCCATCCCGCTGATGTCCCAGCCGCCGACCAGCAAGTCCATCACGCGGTTCACGTTGGAGCCAAACTTGCGGCCCTTGCCGAACGGCATCTCGTATGCGCCGGTGAGGACGGCGCGGTGATTGATGTCGTGCGACGAGAGCGCGCGCTCGAGACCCAGGTTCGAGATGTACTGAAGCGACGAGTTGCCGCCCAGCCATCCGTAGTTGCCGGAGCCGTAGGACGCGTTGTCGATCATCTTGGCCCAGGTGTAATGGACCAACATGGTCAAACCGCTCGAGTAGCGCTTCTCCCACTTCATCTGCAAGGCGTGGTAGTTGGAGTCGGCCGCGGGCGGTTCGGCCGTGCCGACGCTTGTCCCGTCGAACTGCGGCATGGGCCTCAGCAGGCGGTAGAGCTGGATTGTCGGGTTCTTGAGGTTGGTCGCCTTCGGGTCAGTGATCTGGCCGTAGAAAGGATTGGTCACTGCCGAGGTCAAGGTGCTGCGGCCCATGCCCCAATACATCGGGTTGAGCGGCGACAGTGTGGTAACCGGCAGGAACAGGTGCGTTCCGCGGCTGCCCGTATAGTTGACTTCGAGCACCGAGTTCCACCCTATCTCGCGTTGAATCGAGAAGTTCCAGGAGTGGTATTCGGGGTTGCGGCTGTTCGAGCCGAGGATGGTGCCAGCGCCCAGACCGAGGAAGGTCTTGTCGCCCAGCGAGCTGCCAGGAGGCAACAACATGCCGTCCGGATAGGGGTTGGCGAGCTTCGCGTATTGCGTGGCGTTGGAATCGAGCGACGGGCTCGACGTCGAGTTGACGTTGAATCCGGCGCCGGTGTGGCCGAAAACGGTCGCACGGCTCAACTGGTAGAAGAGGCCGTAGCCGGTGCGGATCGACGTCTTGTTGTTCAACGCGTAGGCCAGGCCGATGCGCGGCTGCCAGTTGTTCATGTCCTTGTTGAACGGAGAGCGGTTTTCCGCATTGTTGAACTTCATCACGCCCTTCGTGTTGTAGCCCGGGGCGACAATGGCGGACTGCGTGTTCAGATCCCAATAGCTCTGCCGGTTCTGGGTCTCCCAACGCGGGACGTCGAAGTCGTAACGGACGCCGAGGTTAACGGTGAGCTTGCGGGTGATCTTCCAGTCGTCCTGGATGAAGAAGCCCCAATAGGCGGACCGGGTGAAGACCTTCGGATCGATGTGGAACTGATTGGAGGTCCACCAGCCGAGCAGCATCGTCGCCAGGCCATTGCCTTCGTTGGACGGAGTCGTGAAGCGGTCCTTGCCGGTGATGCCGCGCGAGAAGGAAAACTGCCCGGAGGGATAGCCCGGCTGCGCGTAATCGAGGAAGTTCTTGCGCATTTCCCCACCGAACTTGATGCTGTGCCCGCCGGCGAACTTGCTGGCGGACGCCGACAGGTGATGCACGCCCTCCTGCCTGTCCATCACGACCCAGCCTTCGGTGCCGATATCGCCGTAACCTTCAGGCGCGATGGTCGGGAAGACCGCCAGCGTGGAATTGGTCTTCATGTAGCTCGGCAGGCCGAGCGTGGTGATGTCGAAGTTCTCCACCATCGGATTCCGGGCGTAGGTGGAGTAGGTGAGTCCATACCGCGCTGACCATATGAAGGTGGAATTCTGCGTGCGCGTGTATTCGGTCACGATGGAGTGCGCAGTGCTCTTGTTCGGGCCATTGTTGAACGTGTAGGCCGGATTGCCTTCGCCAAAGAGGTTCGCTGGGCTGCCCGTGCCGCGGCCGTAGCTGTATCGCCCGCTGATCCGGTTGGTGTCGTTGAAGTTGTGGTCGCCCTTCATGTTCGTCTGCAAGCCCGTACTGGGGTTGACGACCTCCTGATACCAGTTGTTGGTCTGGGTGATGGATGTACTCGTCTGATTGGGCTTGGGCCAGTAATTCAGGAACTTCAAGGCCACCGGGTCCATCATTCCTTTCGGGACGAGATTGCCGGCCAAGGGCCGCCGTTCGATGTTGCCTGAAGCGTTTGTGAACGTGTCGAACGGGTTGTGGATCGTCATCAAGGCGCCGGACGAGTTGAAGGTCTGGGAGAAGTCGCCGTCGCGCTGCAACAGTGTCGGGAAGGTCTGTGTTTGCGTCTCGGGGCTCTTCGACTTCGTGTATTCGTAGGAACCGAAGAAGAACGTCTTGTTCTTGATCACCGGTCCGCCGATGACGCCGCCGAGTTGGTCGCGCCGGTAGAACGAACGAGGCCGGTTGTTCCTGTTGTTGAACCAGGCGTTCGCGTTCAGGTCGGAATGGCGCAGGAAGTAGTAGCCCGTGCCATGGAAGTCGTTCGTGCCCGACTTGGTGACCATGTTCACCACGGCGCCGCCGGTCTGGCCGTACTCGGCGCTGAAGAAACTGGTCTGCATCTTGAACTCCTGCACCGCGTCAATCGAGGGGCTGAACTTCAAGTCGGTGATGCCCGAGTTCTGTTCGACGGTCACCACTGTGACGCCGTCAAGAAGAACATCCGAAGTCGAGTTGCGCGAGCCGTTGGCCACGAAATTCGTGTTGTTGTCCGTATTGGCGCGCCCACCGGAGCCGACCACGCCGGGGGTCATGTAGGTCAGTCCCATGGCGTTGCGGCTGATGTTCGGCAGAGAAATGATGTACTTGTTCTCGACCACCTGGCCGAGGTTGGACATCGTCGTGTTCAACAGAGCCGCGGAACCTGTCACTTCAACCGTGGTGGAAACGTCGCCCACGGTCATCGCGACGTCGACCGTCGCCTGCTGCTGAACCAGCAGAGTGAACTTCCCGCTCGAAAACTTCTTAAAGCCAGGCGCTTCAGCGGTCAGGACGTAGCTGCCGGGCGGCAGCGCCGCAAGAGAGTAGCGGCCTTGCTCGTCGGCGACCGTGCTGAAGGTGGTGCCGCGGTCGGATTCGGTCACGACAATTTTCGTGCCCGGCACAACCGCGGAGGATTGATCCGCAACCGTTCCACGGACAGTTGCCGTGAACGACTGGGCGTAAATGAAACCGGCTGTGACTAGGAGCGCAGCCAGTAAACAAAGAACTCGTCTTAGAGTCATGTTCTATCTCCCCTGATGTGCGATCTGACTGGGATCGCGGACTACCACAGTGAGATATACCATAGACTCGTTTACATTAAGTACACTTTTGTCTGATTCTGAACGTATCTTAAGATAGTCTGACAGGCCGGCGGGCAGGTCGGAAATCCTGGCGAAGGTCGGCTCGTAAGACAATATCTGCCATTAAATGAATGAGATACGAGACTGGCTCATCCTCTGGTCACAGCCCAGGCGCGGGCCCGATCGAACCCGTAAGCGCTTCCAGGAGTTCGTTTGGTCAAGACCTCAGGCGCAGCAGTCCATCGCCGCTCCGGAGTACTCCTGAGGACGAGCTGACGCGTTCACAGACGCCGATTCCATCTCGCTCCAAGCCTCGATCAGCGGCATCAGCAACTCCGATACCTCAGCCAGCGGCGCTTCGGTCTGCTGCATGTTGGCCTCGTTCAACCGGTGGATCATGTAGTCGTACAGCCCGGCCAGACGCTGCGCGATTTCCCCGCCACGGACAAAGTCAAGATTGCGGCACAACTCGGCAATCCGCTCGACCGACCGGCTCACCGCCCTTGCCCTCTCGTGCACCTGCCCGCGGCGCAACGCCTGCCTCGCCTCCTCGGTCGATTGCCTCGCCCCGCGAAGCAACATCAGAACCAGGTGGATCGGGTCGGCAGTCAGAACTTCCTGATCGAGCGATTGGAGATAGGGGTTCGGATTCGTCATGTGTGGGTTCCGTTCGTCAGAGCGCTTCGGTAGTGGGCTGCGGCGCCAGGCGCTTCAGCGCAATTCCAGGTTTTCAGCCAAACGCAGCAGGTACTCGGGGGGGATCTGGCGGATCACCTCCTTCGTCTCGCGGTCCACGAGTCTCAGGATCATCTTCTTCGACGTCCGGTCGAAGGTGAACGTCAGTTCACTCGAGTCGCCGAACATTTCCGCTTCGTTGATGGCCTTCACCGCGTGGATCATGCGCTGCTGCTCTGCCCGTTGCTCCGGCGAGACGGGTGGGGCGGCGGGCAGAACTGCGGCAATCCCGAAGGCCTGATCGACCTTTCCGATTTCCACGATTCACCTCCCATGAGACAGGCCAGACGGCTCGCTCACAGCCCTTATCGGCGCGTGGAATCCACAATTGAGGAAAAACGGCGGATCTTAGGAGAGATTCAGGACGTCCAGAAGGACCCCGCGCTCATCCTGGATCTTCTTCTGCAGCATCATGATGGCGTGGATGAGTTGTTCCGGCCGCGGCGGGCAGCCGGGTACATACACATCCACCGGAATCACCTGGTCCACCGGAATCAGAGCGTAGTTCGAGAAGACGCCCGTCGAGGTCGCGCAAGCGCCCATCGAAATCACCCAACGCGGTTCGGGCATCTGCTGGTACAACTGCCTCACCACCGGCGCCATCTTGTTCGACAACCGCCCGGCGATGATCATCAGGTCGCTTTGCCGCGGCGTCCCGCGGAAGACCTCCGCCCCGAATCGCGCGATATCGAACCGCGAGGCGCTCATCGCCATCATCTCGATGGCACAACAGGCCAGGCCGAACGACATCGGCCAGAGCGAGTTCTTGCGGCCCCAGTTGATCAGGGAATCGACCGTCGTCAGCAGGATTCCGCTCGATGCGGCCTCCTGGCCCGCGTCGGCGTCGATCTTGTCGTACAACCCGGCGGGCGGCTCGCCCAATTGAATCTGGTTCTCTCTGACCCGGTCTTCCATATCCCCTCTATCCGATTGTCCCATAGACCCGCGCGGCGCAAGATTCACCTTTTCCCGCGGCTACCTCCACGCCAGCGCAGTCAGCCGCACGTTGATGCCGGTCTTCTTGGCCTTCACCGCCAGCGTCTCCATGGTCTCGGTCGCCGTATCGGCCGCCGGCAACGCGTCCACATCGGCCTGGAACTGCACTTCGAGATCCTTGATCCGCTGCTGGATCATCCCGGCCGACTCTTCCGCCCTGGCCACGTCCGACGACTCCTTCCCGATCCTGCCCGCCGACCGCGCCGCCGTCCCGATCCCATTGGCCGAGACCCTTCTGCCACAGCGCCGCCTGCTGCGCGGCGAACTCGTCCACTTCGAGGCCCTTCAACCTCGCTTCGTCGGGATTTACCCAGGGTCGAAAATCCTCCGGCCGCAACTCCGGGAACGCCAGCAACAGGTTTGTCAGGTCGCCCTTCGGGTCGATGACCAGAGCCGGAATCCCGTCCAGCGCCGCCTCTTCAATCAATGAGACACAGAGGCCCGTCTTGCCCGACCCGGTCATGCCCACGCAAACCGCATGGGTGACCAAATCCTTGGCGTCGTAATGCAACTTCTGCTCGCTGTCCTTCAGTCGGCCCAGGTAGAACTGACCCAACTTCTCGTGGTCGCGCATGTTGAATATTGTACGAGTCCGCGGAAGTGAACTCGCGTCCCAGTCAAAGCGTGGCGGCATCGAGATCCTGCAAAGCGCCATGCTGGATGTGCGGAATCCAGACGGTCTGGCGCGCCTCATCCACTCCGTGAAGGGCTTGTTCGGCGTCCGCTTTAGCCGCGGCGGCGAGAACTACCCTGTAGTAAGCCACGTTTCTCCCGGAACTCCCGCTCGAACCGCTTCAGCGGCGTCACCCGGCCAGCTTCTACATCGGACAACCCGCGTTTGATGCCAGCCAGCGATTCCAACTCGTCGATGCGGTCACGGAGTCTCTGAGCCGCGGAAGTAGCCTCTAGCCCGAGCTGGTCTATCTGCTTATCGAGTTCGTCGATTGAGCCGAACTCCAGGCCTTCGCCCCTATCAATCGGCCCAACGCCTTCCTTCACGGCGCCCCGCAACCATTTCAGCTTTGCCCGCTCTTCCTGCTTGCGGCGCTCCATCAGCCGTAGCCCTTCGCGAACCACCTCACTCGCGCTGCCATAGCGGCCGGAGCCCACCTCGGCTTCGACAAAGCGGTCGAAGTGGTCTGTCAAATTGATGTTTCGGGTCGGTATCGCGTCCTCAGATCCATGCTGCCAGGACTGGCAAACATTGCCAATGACTTACCCATCCGTCTCTGCCACTCACGGCATGAGTTGATAGCTGACAAACGCCAACCGTTTCCCGTCCGGCGACCACGAGGGCACGTTGATCGTCCCCTGCCCGCCAAACAGTTTCGCCAGCACACGGACTTTGCGGTCCGCCAGCGTCATCATCCGCAGCATGACGTCCTTGTTCCCGGGATGCCCGCTCACGTCCTTTTCATAGGTGAGAAAGACGATCCGCTGCCCGTCCGGCGAGGGGTGCGCGAACCAGTTGTTGTAGCCATCGTCGGGGGTCACCTGCTCCTGACCGCTGCCGTCCGGTTTCATGCGCCAGATCTGCATCAGCCCGCTGCGGATCGAGTTGAAGTAGATGTACTGCCCGTCGGGCGAATACTCTGACCCGTCGTCCAATCCTTCGGCCGTGGTCAGCCGCGTCTCTTCGCCGCCTTCGGCCGGAATCGTATAGATGTCGAAGTTGCCGTTGCGGTCGGCGCAGTAGGTCAGCGTCTGGCCATCAGGCGACCACCCATGAAAGTACGATGGCGCTTTCCCGGTCACCAACCGTGCGGCCCCGCCGCCGATGGGCACAACGTAGATGCGCGATTTGCGGTCCTGCTGCGACTGGTCGCTGATCGCCATCTGCGTCCCGTCCGGCGAGATCGCGTGATCGTTGTTCAGCCGCGTGGCGATTCCGGTGTCGATCGTCACAGGCTTGCCGCCGTCCACCGGGATGCGATGCAAACGCCCGTCGCCGTTGAAGTACAGCATGTTGTCGTTGGACCAGTTGGGCGCTTCGAACCGCCCCGGCGCAACGTAAGTCACCCGCCGGTCGGTGGACGCCACGGTGATGGTTTCGAGCGTGCTGTACAGCTTTGGCTGCCCCGATGCTGGCGGCACGGGTGTCACTTCGACGTTGCGGAAGTGCGCTGTCTCGACGGCGTCCTTGTCGTGTGCGCACACGCCGATACCCACATAGAACTCATCTTTCAGAACCACCTTCATCGACCCGCCGGCCAGTCGCAGGTCCTCGCCTTCCCCGGCCACTGACATGTATACACGCTCGCCCGATTTCGTGAGCCTCACCCGCTTCGGCCCTGACACGTTCGATTGAACCTCGTGCGTGGCCGCGCCCTTCTCGTCGCGCGATTGCAGCGAGGTCAAACCGCTGGCATGGACCGCTGCGTCGGCATACGCCGAGTCCGCGTCCAGGCTCTGACGCACCATCAGGACGGCCTTCTTGTGCGGATTGCCCGTCGTCGTTGGAAACGCGATCTCCGCCGTCACCGACACGTCGCCCGAGACTTTCACCCAGACAAAATGAAACGCGTCCGCCGTCCCCCAGAGGTTCTCCCCGCTGCCCGTGACGCGGTAGGTCTTCCGGGCCGCGTCGTATTCCGCCGACCCCGGATGCAGCACCTCGCCGACATCGCCGCGCCCCTGAAAAACGCCCGTCTGCGCCATCATCGCCGGCGCCGCGGCAAGGGCCGCCGCCATCAACCAACCAGTGCATCGAATGCCCATCCTGGAACCCTCCCGATCACGAATCCACGGTTCGGCCCCGAGTCTATCATGAGTCCCTTTGCGCTGGCGCCGTGGATCGTGGAATGGCCGGCGGGGCATCCTCGCGCGCGGCCCGCTCGCGTATTCTTGCACATGGCGGAGCGCAGGCTGTGCCGGGCGGCGCGACAGGTGCGGTTCGCCGAATTGGGACTGGCGAAGCTGGCGGGTTGAGCCCCGAGCGGGCAGCCGTCCGGAGTCAGTTCAGGAAGTAGGTCAGGTAAAGCGAGTCGCGCTGCTTGGGCGTAAACCCGGCGTCTCGGATGATGCGGCGAAGTTCCTCTTCAGTGGCCCTGTTGCGGGCGCCGGCCGCCGAGACCACATTCTCCTCAATCATGATGCTGCCGACATCGTTGCCGCCGAAACGCAGCCCCACCTGGCAGGTCTTCAGACCCTGCGTGACCCATGATGACTGAATATTGACGACATTGTCCAAATAGAGGCGGCTAATGGCGAGCGTCTTCAGGTACTCGACGCCGGTGGCCTCTTCCTTGACGTAGCGGCCGAGCGACGTGTTCTCCCGCTGGAACGACCAGGGGATGAATGCGGTGAACCCGCCGGTCTCTTCCTGTATTCCCCGGACGACTTCGAGGTGGTGGACGCGTTGTTCGATGGTCTCGCCGCAGCCGAACATCATCGTCGCCGTTGTACGCATTCCCAGTTTGTGGGCGGTGACGTGGACATCCACCCATTCCTGGGTGTCGCACTTCAACCGGCTGATCCGCTCCCGGACTTCGTCGTGGAGGATCTCGGCGCCGCCGCCAGGGATCGAGTCGAGCCCGGCGTCGCGCAGGCGCGAGATCGTATCAACCAGACTGATCTGGCTGACCGCGGCGATATTCTGAATCTCGGGCGCGGAGAAGCAATGGAGCCAGATCCGGTGGCCGAAGCGGTTGCGGATGGCGCGCAGCATGTCCTCATACCATTCGATCTTCAGGTCGGGGTGGAGACCGCCTTGCATCAGGACGCCGGTGCCGCCGAGGTCGAGAGTCTCCTGAATCTTCTGGAGGATGACGTCGTGGCCGTGGACGTAGCCTTCGTTATGGCCCATCGGCCGATAAAAGGCGCAGAAGCTACAGTACTCAGTGCAGAAATTGGTGTAGTTGATGTTTCGGTCGATGATGTAGGTGACCACGTTCTCGGGGTGGTGCTTCCTGCGAACGGCGTCGGCGGCCATGCCGAGTCCGATCAGATCATCGTCGCGAAACAGATCGACGGCTTCGCGCGTGGTCATCATTTTAGGATCGATGCCTCCGTCAGGACGGGGTTGCCCAACTCGCGGGCGAATTCGAGAAAAGTTTGAAGGCCCTCGTGATGCTGGCTGTTCAATTCAAAGTCGACATTCCGGCGGAGGTAGGTGTCGACGAGGTGGTGTGTAAAGCCGCGTTGGCCGGACTCGTCGGCGATGATGCAGTCGAGTTCCTGCAGGCCGAATTGACACGATCCCTGTAGCAGATCGACCAAACTTGTGCTCAGTGAACCGGGGCGGCCAGCCCAAAGGGCAAAGACCATGGGCAGGCCAGTCAGCGAAAACCACTCCTCGCCGAGGTCCAGGCAGAGGTGGCTAAGTTTAGCAGGATCAATAGATAAGGCGGCATCGCCGATGAGCAGGGCGGCGTCGGCCGAGCGCAGCATCTCGTTGAGGTTGGGCGGCGCGGGGAAGACATGCGGATCGGCCCCAAACTTGCGATAGAGGACGATACGGGCAAGCTGCACCGACGTGCGGGAGCCTGTGTCGGCGGCCAGGGTCCGCACCTGGTCGAATGGAACTTTCGAGATAAGGAGGATGCTGCGAACCGCGCCCCGGCAGGCGATGCCGATGTCGGGGATGGTCTCCATGCCGAGGCGCGCGGCCTCGATGACGGGCAGAATGCCGGCGTCGGCGACGCCCTCATCGACGCGTGTGGCGCAGATGGATGGGACTGCGAAGGTAAGGTCGATCTTGCCTTTCTGCGGGCCGTTCAACGCCCCCCAAACCAGCGGGACCGTGTTGAGATAGCTCACTGCGCAGACGCGTGATCGGCGTTGGGTCGATGGCATCGAGGGCAAAACTGAGTGTAGCATCCCGCGGGACCAGTCCAAAGTGACTGCGGTCCCATGTCCAATGGGACGATAGTAACTGGAAGGGCGCACAATTGCGTGATAAGGTGAACTGATGGGACGAGGGGTGATGAACGGCTGTAAACATATGAAGAATAGATACCTAAATGTCCTTTTGGGTGGCGTGGCGGCATTCGCTGGAATGGCCGTCGCACAGGTGACCCCGAATCCGGTCCCCGGACGTGTGTTGGGCCAGTTGAACCGGCCCGCGAGCTATGTCGAGTCATACACGCCGAGCGGCGTGACGCCCAACCTGCTGGAGGGCAGGGAACTGTTCGAGCCGGCGTCGGTAGCGGTGGACACGTCGATTGATCCGCCTGCCGTCTATGTAGCCGATACGAAAAACAGCCGCGTATTGGGCTGGAGGAATGCGGCCGGGTTCGAACGCGGCTCATTCGCCGATATCGTCATCGGACAGAAGGATTTCTATTCGAGCGCGGCAGTGGATCCGAAGGCTTATCCCAGCGCCCTCGCGTTGCCGGCGTCGGTGGTTGTGGATCCGGGCGGGAATCTGTTCGTTTTCGACGCGGGCAATTGCCGCATTTTGAGGTTTCCGAGGCCGTTCGACGAGGCCAATGCGGAGCAGAAGGCCGACCTGGTCATCGGGCAGCCTACAAGAATCGCGCGCAATCCGAACCAGAGCACCGATACCAAAGCGCCGCCGGCGGCAAACACGCTCAAGAGCAGCCAGACGGTTTCCGGGCGGCTGACCACTTACTCGTCGTCGCTGGCGTTCGACCCCGAGGGCAACCTCTGGGCGACCGATGCGGGCAACAATCGGGTGTTGCGCTATTTGGCGAGCGATGTGACCGGGCCGGGCAACATCCAGGCCAATGGCGCGGTCGAGCCGGCGATCGCCGCCAACCGGGTCTTGGGTCAGGCTGACATGGTGTCCGCGGCCGCCAACCCAGGTCTGATCACCAATCCGCCAAAAGGCCAGATCCCTTACATTCTGAGGAAAGACCAGCTTCGCGGCCCTTCGGCTTTGGCATTCGATTCGGCCGGCAATCTTTATCTGGCGGACGATCTGGCGCGCGTCTTGTTCTATAGGGCGCCGGGTTCCTCCGACGGCCAACAGGCCGAGCGCATCCTTGGCGTGTTTGTGTTGCAGCCGGGCCAGCTTGTGCCGCCGCCGGTCAATGACATCACCTTCGGCTACAGGCTGTCGGGCAACGTCATGGCGGAGGGGGCGCGCGGGGTCTTCTGCATCCGCGATGTCCCCTTCGTGGTGGATACGTTGAACAGCCGGATCCTGCGCTATGCGCCGGCCGCCGAGTGGCCGGCCGAGACGGCGGCGGAGTTTTCGCCCCGCGCGCAGGGTGTCATCGGCCAGGAGAGTTTCAACACGGGCCAGCCGAACCGCTACAGCCATTGGGAACCCTCTCCAACCAGTTTCCGCAACCCTACTTCGGCGATCTTCGCCAAGAACGAGGTTTGGGTGGCGGATACCGGAAACAACCGGGTGACGGCGTTTCCAAACTTCCTGGAAGCGGGCGACACGCCGGAGGCTCGGAAGTTGCTGGGCCAGGTGTCGTTCGAATACCGCGCGCCGAACTTCATTCAGGGGCGCGAATTTGGTGCCGGCTCTCTGGTCTATCGGATCGGGGATCTGGTTTACTCGCAGCCGCTGAGTCCGTCGGCTGTTGTGGACCGCGGTTCCGATCCCCCGCGCCTTTACATCGCCGACCCGGGCAATAACCGGATTCTGGGCTATGCCGACGCGCGCAGGGCGCAGAGCGGGGATTTCGCCGATATCGTCATCGGGCAGGTGGATTTCTACCGGGCGCTGGTGAACTCGCCCACGAGCGATGTGAACAGTCCCAGCGAGACTGGTCTGTTCCTGCCGTCGATGGTGGCTGTGGATAAGGATGGCAACTTGTGGGTGGCCGATACGGGCAACAGCCGCGTCCTGCGCTACCCCCGGCCGTTCGACGATCCGGGCCGGCAGCAGTTGCCCGACCTGGTGATTGGGCGTGAGAGTTTCAACGCCGCGGCGACGGTGGAACTCGGGCCAGCCTCGTTGGGATTCCCGGCGGGTTTGGCGCTCTCGGCTGATGGCCAGCTTTACGTGAGCGATCTCCTTCATAACCGCGTATTGCGGTTCGATCCGCCCTTTGCCAGCGGCATGGCGGCGGCAGTGGTCTTCGGGCAACCCGATTTCGAGACCATCGTCAGCGGCAATACGACTGACAAACTGTCGTTCCCGCTCGGACTGGCTGTCGATTCCGGCGGCCGGCTATTCGTCGCGGATGCCGGCAACAACAGGATCGCGGTCTTCTCCCGTGCCAACGGAGAGACGGCGAACGGCGTTAACGGTAGCACGCCCATCAGGCCGACGGCGGGCACGATGACGCCGCGATCGATCGCCATCAGCCACCTGAACGGCGACATCTTCGTCGCCGACGCAAACAACAGCACGGTGCGGCGATTCCCGCGTTACTCCGAGATCCAGGCGCAACTAGTGCTGTCAGGGACCATCACCTCAAACTATTCGTTCCAGGCCGCCGGGCCTCGGAATGTGGCGCTCGACGCCGCGGGCAACGTGCTTGTGCTGGATTCGGTCAACCGGATGACGATGCACTATCCGCAGTTGATTGCGTCGAACTGGGAGAGCGGGTTCTACCGGCTGTCGCCGGGGCTGATTGCGCGGGTCGTCGTCCCAGGCGTGAAACTGGCCGCAGGGACCGTTAACGCGGGCGATGCTCCGCTGCCGAAGGAACTCGGCGGGCTGGAGATCCTGGTGAACGGTGTCCCGGCGCCGATCTTTAGTCTGTCTGAAGACGCGGGGTCGGGGGTTGCGAAGATCCAGATTCCGGCGTCCGCTCCCATTCTAGGCTCGGCCGAGATCCTGATCCGGAATAAGGAGACGCTTGAAATTCTGGGCGACCAGACGCAGCCGTTCGAGAAACAGTCGCCGGCGTTCATGGTAACCAACGCGCCCGGCGGCGGGCAAATTGTGGCATACAACGCGGACGGGTCGCTGAATTCGACGTTCAATCCGGCGGTGAGCGGGTCCGAGGTTTCGCTCCAGTTGATCGGCTATGGGCAGCTCGACAGCGCACCCGAGGACGGAGTAGCGGCGGAGTGGCCTGTCATTGTTGATGGGATCCTCTACATCGGTGGGTCCACTTCATGCGGCCCGTTAATCCTTTGCGAAGCGCCGGTCATCACCTCGACGCTCGATCCCGTCACGCCGGGCGTCTGGAAGATCAAGGCCAGAATCAACCCCAATGTCGGAGTCCCGACCGGCAACTTTGCAGTCGGCGTGGTGCTCATCTACCGGGATGCGTTGTCGAATATGTACAACTTCAACGGCCAGGACGTCAGGCTTTCCACGACCATCGCGGTCAGGCGCTGATCGGAAGATAGGTTAGACATGGCGGCGGGCCTCAGCTTCGAGTTGTTGGCCTGCCGCCTTACTTTTTGGACAGACAGGGAAGTCAAGTTTCCGGACCGGGCCTCGAACACCTTCCGCGGGGCGCTGGGCTTCGTCCTGCCGGAGGCTATCTTCCGACCCCGGATCGAGGGGGGACCGAGCGGACTGGCCGATGCGCCTCGTTCGTTTGTGTTGCAAACAAAGGAGTTAGACGGACAGACGATCGCCAGAGGTTCGTTTGGTTTTGACCTGAACCTCTTCGACCCAGGGCTCGAAGCCGAGTTCAAACGAGCGTTCGAGAGGTTGGCCGAGCGGGGGATCACGCCGGCCAGGACGAGGTTGAGGCTGGAGAGTTGGGACTCCCGGCGTGTGGTTATTCCCTTGGGCCAAGTGGAGCCAGTGACGCAGGTGCGTGTCAATTTTGAGACACCAACGGAACTGAAGGGGTGGGATGGGCGCGGGTTGACGCCGTTTGATGTGTTGGCCTGCCGGCTGCGCGACCGCATCAGCGCCCTGAAGTCGCTCTACGGCCTCGCCGCGCCGCCCCAAGCGCCCGGCCCGGTGGGGCAGACTTCAGTCTGCGAAGGGCTTCAGCCCGCCCGCCCTCAATCAGCTAGACATAGCTTTCGACAGAGCGTATCCCCCGGGGCCGTTTTCCACGCACCGGGGCCTCTCGAGATCGATTTCAAGGGCTTCGGGGAACGGGCGAAGCTGGTGGCGGCGGCGGGTGGGAAACTTGTCCACGAAAGCGCCCGGAGGACGAGTTCAAGGACGGGGATGAGCCATCCGCTGGGTGGGGTGACGGGTTGGGTCGAGTATGAGGGTGAGTTGGGCGAATTCCTGCCGTATCTGCGGGCCGCCACTTATACGGGTGTAGGGAGACAGACGGTTTGGGGCCATGGGCGGCTGAAGGTGGAAAAACTGGGGTGATGACCTGAGAGAATCTCCGGCGCGCGGCCACATATTTGGTGGAGGCGCCAAGTCAGATGCAGGCAGAAGTTGGCAGCGTGGCGATCAACGGCGGATGGCTGGTGTTTGCCGCGCTGGTGGCAGTCTGGGTTGGATTGGTCGTGGAGGGCCGGACCAGAAGGTTGAGCGCACTGCTGGAAGCGGCGCTGGAAGAGGCGGCCGAGTTGCGGTCGAAGCAACAGGCGAGGGAAGGCCAGGCCGAGGCGGCGAAGACCAACGTTGGGCTGGAACAGTTGGCCGCGGCTGTGGATCGGCAGCGGCAGGTAGGCGAGCCGGAGTGTGAACCGGCAGGCGATACGAAGGACAGGGCGTAGGGGGATCGAGGAAGACAGCCCCGGAGCGACAGGCAAGGATACCTGTCCTACTCAGCGCTGGATAGTGATGCGGGAATCGGGCGCGCCTTCGATTTCGGCTTCGAAGGTCGAACCTGGGCCGGCATCGTCCCACCACAGCCACATGAGGCCGTCGGAGCCTGTGGCAAAATCCTGGTTGTATCCATCGACGAAGCGGACAGCGCCCGAGGCCGTCACTTTGATGCGGACGCCGGGGTAACGTAGTTCGTTCGAGTCGCTGACGCGCAGGACGACGGGGCCGTCCGTGTAGTGCTTGATGAGCGACAGCGAGGCGAGCGAAGGCTGCACGGCGATGCGGGTGAATACGGGTTCGAAAGGTCCGTTCCATGCCTCGGCGACGAGATCGGAGACGCCGGGCGACAGGCCTTTTACGGTTGCTGTCAGGCGGGTCTGGCCGGCGCGCAGGATGACGGGAGTGGGCGCTTCGATGTGGCCGTGGGTCGTGTGGAGACCGACGAAGAGGTCGTAGTCCAGCGGACGGGCGATCTCCACACTGACGTCAGCCTGCTGGCCGGCAGCGAGGCCAATTGCGGGCCACGCGGAAACTTTCAGCATCTGACGGATTGACGTGTCGGCCCAGGCGCGTCCATCCGAGACCCGGTTGAAGTAGGGTTCAAATTCGTTGCGGTAGGTTTCGAGCTGCTCGATCGCCTCGGCGGACGGCTCGCTCCCCTCTGCCGTGATCAGGATGAAGGCGAAGCGGAAGCGGGATTGAGCGATGGTATGGTCGGGGACGCGAGGCCCCTCGGCGGCGATGATGCCGCCCATCGAAATGTCGAGGCGGGAGCCGTTGAGCAGGACCCCTTTCTCGGGCAGACGCGTCGAGTTCATGGAACTGGGAAATACGGCGAACATGGGCGGGACGTCTTCGGGTGGCCGCAGGCCCATCAGATACTGATCGAGCGGCGAGTATCCTTCGACAGTGCCGGTGGTCAGGTAGCGGAACTCGGCGTCAGGGCCGCGGTCGGCGATGCGGTTGCCCTCGAGCAGAGACGCCTCGGAGTTGAAGTTGAAGCTCCAGTGGGCGTTCTGCGCGCCGAGCATGGGGCGCGAGTCGCCCACGCGGACGCTGGCCAGGGCGAGGAAGAGATGGCCGGCTTCGTGGCCGAGCAGGGTCATGGTGTTATCGCCTGTGATTCGTCCGCGGAAGCCGACTGGGGCGTAGGGGTCGGCTGGATAGAGGCTGGCCGGGCCCATGTTGAGGATGGCCTGGAGACGCCGCGGCGAGCCGAATTCACGGCCGGCGTCGACCAGGTCGTCGCCGATGCCGCGGACGCGGGTGCGCACGGGCGTCATGTTGGCGAGAGCGCCGGGCGCGACGGTCAGCCCCATGGTGTTGAAGACGACAAGATAGTCGTAGGCGTCGTCGTGGGTATCGAAGAAGCGCTGTGAGACGCGGACGATGTCGATGTTTTCGGTGGCGCCAAAGCGCTCCGCCACGCCGTTGGTAAACAGGATGCCGGAGGTGGATTCGCCCAGTGCAACCACGTCGATGGGGCGCGAGAGGCGGCCGGGCGAGAGTCCCACGACGGCGTCGGAAAGCGTCACTTCATCCCAGGAGAGTTCGATTACGCCGCTCGCATAAAGCCGCGCCTGGACGCGCTGCTTGGGCCCGAAACCGGATGAAGAGTACTGGGGGGTGTCGAGCCATGTGACGGTTACGGATTCCGGACTCTGGAAGACGCGGACCGATTTCGGATCGAGGGAGGGGTCGAGGTCGGCGAAAAGGACGGCGATGCGGGGCGGACCACCGGCGAGGCGCCCCATGCTGCGGGCGGCGGTGGCGGAGTCGGGTTCGCCAAAGGTGAGGGTGCCGTCGCTGTGGATCCAGACATGGTCGTAGGCGACGCCATAGAAGGGCATCGAGAAGCCGAGCATGACGGCGCGGGCGTCATCGTCGCCGAGCGCGAGCGGTTCTCCGGAGGAGGCTTCCGGCTGGCTGTAACCCGAGGGGGCGTTCGAGAGACGGTAGCCCCCGGCCTCGCTCTGAAAGCGTAGCGCGCGGCCGGTCAGGTTAAACGGATTTTGAGCGGCGACCACGCCGCCGGAAGAGTCCATGACGGAAATATTGCCGTAGTCGGACGAGAAGGCGGGACGTTCGGCGGCGGAGCGGGTACGCAGCAGGCGGGAGCGTTCGATGGAACGCATGGACTGGCGATGAAGGTGAAGCTGGTCGCGCAGGTTGATGCGCTGGGTTCCACAGAGGGCGGGCGCGTCGGCTGCGAACGAGCCGGGCGAGGCGAGCAGGATGGAACAAACGAGCGAGAGAAGTCGTTTCATTTTGAGTAGGTGGCCAACACCTTTAACTGTAGGATACTGATGGGTCGGAGGAGGTAACAGGTCTCATGCCATTCTGCACGAATTGTGGGAGCCAGGCGGGCGGCCAGTCGCGGTTTTGCCCAGCCTGCGGCGCAACGATGGGCGGTGGAGCGCCGTCCGCGGCTCAGGCGATCACGGTGGCGCCGGCGCCGCTGGACTACACGATTCATGGCGATAACCTTCAGGTTGCCAGGATCCGCATGACGCCGGGCCAGGAACTCTACGCCGAAGCCGGCAAGCTGGTTTACAAGCACGCCTCTGTAAGTTGGGAGACCCGGATGACCGGCGACACGCTCGGTCAAAAGATCTGGGGCGCGCTCAAGCGCAAACTGGCTGGGGAGTCGCTGTTCCTGACCTATTTCAAGACTCAGACGGGCGGCGAAGTAGGGTTTGCGGGCGACTATCCGGGCCGGATCCAGAGCCTGGACTTGAAGGCCGGGCAGACTTTCATGGTGCAGCGCGACAGCTTCATCTGCGCGCAGACCTCGGTGACGCTCAACATCGCTTTGGTTAAGAAGATCGGCAGCGGCTTCTTCGGCGGCGAGGGATTCATCCTCGAGAAGTTGACCGGGCCGGGCACGGTATTCATCCACGGCGGCGGCGACTTCGTGGAGTTCACGCTGGCGGCGGGCGAAGTGCTGCAGGTGGATACGGGGTGCGTGGTGGGGTTCGATGAGTCAGTCGATTACGACATCCAGCTTGCGGGCGGGATCAAGACCGCACTGTTCGGTGGCGAGGGATTGTTCCTGACAACGCTCACCGGGCCTGGCCGGGTATTGGTCCAATCGATGACGCTGGAGAAGTTACGGCGCGAACTGACGCCGTCACGGACTGGCGGCGATGAGCGTGGGCCGCTCGGAGCGCTGGGCGGGATCCTGAGGAGCGAAGACTGATCACGGCCGGGTGTATCCAATCGGGTGAACCTCTTAAGTGCGTCTATGTGAGACGCCCTACGCTAATGGATCTTCTCCTAAAGGTGCGGGAGGATCCAACCGATGAACTAAGCAGGAACACGAATGTCCGATCCGCACCAAACGGTCGACCAGAGGGTTGGCGGAGTCAACGGAGGCGCCTGGACGAACGGCGGCCTGGCGGCAGCCCATTCCAGCAATGGAGAGCCGACGGTGGCGGCGGTGAACCTGAAGCTGCTGGCGAGCCTGAATCACGAGATTCGGACACCTCTGAGCGGCATCCTGGGGATGACGGACCTGCTGCTGGAAACGGGATTGAGCAACGAGCAGGAGGAGTATGTTTCGGCGGCACGGGAGTGCGCCTACGCGCTATTCGATCTGCTGGACGCGACCCTCGAGTATTCGTCGCTCCAGGCGGGGTGTATTCAATTGGAGTCGTCCGAGTTCCAGCCGGGGGAACTGGTGGATGGGGTGGCGGAGGAGGCGGGTTCGAGGGCGCGGGCGCGCGGCATGGAGATGAGGGTGGGCCAGGGCGCGGGGATGGACCGGACGATGGTGGGCGATGCGCACCGGATCCGGCAAGTCATCGCGCAGGTTCTGAATTCGGTGATCCGTTATGGATCCGGCGACTGGTTTGAATTCGCCGCACGGATCGAGGATCACTTAGACGGACCTGTGTTGGTACTGGAGGTGAACAGCGAGGGCGCCGCCATACAGAGCGGCAGCGCGATGACTGGGGCGGATCTGGCGATTGCGGTGGTGGACGGACTGCTGCGGTTGTTGGGCGGCACGATGGATTTGGGGCATGGGAGCGATCGGCCGGGCCAGCGGTTTGGGGTGAGAATCCCTCTGAAGGCGTCATCGGTGCGCGGCAGAAGCCTGACGGCGCGCGATGCGGGCCGGGTGATGCGGGCTCCTAGGATTCTGGTGGTGGACGACAACCGGATTTCGCAGCAGGTGATTGGGGCGTTACTGGGCAAGGGCGGCTGGCAGTTCCATACAGCTTCGGACGGGTTTGCGGCGCTTGAGGCGGCATCCAGGAACAGTTACCAGTTGATCCTGATGGACCTGCAGATGCCCGGCATGGATGGGCTTGAAACCACCACCCGGTTGCGCCAGTTGCCGGGTTATGCCGAGACGCCGGTGATGGCGCTGACGGCGGATGTGTCGGACCAGGTTCGTGCCAAGTGCCGCGAGGCGGGAATGAATGCCTTCCTGGAAAAGCCGATTCACACGGTTGAATTGAATGCTCTATTGGGGCAGTTCCTGACTTCGCCGGACGGCGATTAGGGAAGGGCGAGACCACACGGCTCCGCTGAAAGCCATGTCCGGTCGCCCGGACGGGCGCGGGCTGAAGCCCTTCGCAGGCTGAAGCCTGCCCCACCTCAGAGATAGCTCTTCACTACGGCTTCGACAGTCTGGCGGTACTCCGCCAAGCGCTCGGGCGTATCGGCTTCGAAGCGCAGCACAAGGATGGGCTGCGTGTTCGAGGCGCGGACGAGTCCCCAGCCGTGGTCGAAAAGGACGCGCACTCCGTCGATTTCGATCGTCTTGTTGATCCGCTTGAAGTGCTCCCGGACTTTGGCGACAACGTCGAACTTGCGTTCGTCGGGACAATCGACGCGCAGTTCCGGGGTGACGGTCATTTTCGGCAGGCCGGCGGTCTGCGCGGAGAGAGGTTTGCCCGAAGCGGCGACGATTTCGATGAGGCGGCAGGCGGCATAGATGGCGTCGTCGAAGCCATGGTAGCGGTCGGCGAAGAACATGTGGCCGGACATCTCGCCGGCAAGCTCGGCCTTGGTCTCCTTCATCTTGGCCTTGATGAGCGAGTGGCCGGTCTTGTACATGATGGGATTGCCGCCGAGGCGGGACAGTTCGTCGTACATGACCTGCGAACACTTCACTTCGCCAATGAACGTCGCGCCGGGCTTGCGGGTGAGAATCTCGCGGCCGTAGATCAGCATCAGCATGTCGCCCCAAACGATACTGCCTGTCTCGTCGGTTGCGCCAAGGCGATCGCCGTCGCCGTCGAAGGCGAGGCCCAGTTCGGCGCCGGTTTCGGCGACCTTGGCTTTGAGGATTTCGAGATTGGCTTCAACGGTGGGGTCGGGGTGGTGGTTGGGGAAGTTGCCGTCGGGGGTGAAAAACAGTTCGGTCGAGTCGATGTTGAGCCTGGGCAGGAGCCGGGAGAGAACGATGCCGGCTGCGCCGTTGCCGTTGTCAAAGACCGCTTTCACGCGGCGGGAAAAGTTGAAGCTGGTTGCTAGTTCGTCGACGTAGGGGGTAACCGCGTCTGCCTCGCTGAGCGTGCCGGAGCCCATTTCGAAGTCGCGTTCCGAGACGATGCGGTAGAGTTCCTGGATGTCGGCGCCATGGATGGTCCCGTGGCCGAACATGGTTTTGAAGCCGTTGTACTCGGGCGGGTTGTGCGAGCCGGTGATCATCACGCCGCCCTGTGCGCCGAACTTCTGGACGGAATAATAGAGAACCGGCGTAGGGACCATGCCAAGGTCGACGACGTTGACGCCGGAATAGAGCAGGCCTTCGACGAGGGCGTCGCGCAGGCGCGGACCGCTCAGCCGGGCGTCGCGGCCGACAGTGATCGTGCGGGCGCCCTTGCGGAAGAGGAAAGAGCCGATGGCGTGGCCGAGCAGCGTGATGCCGGCCGAGGGCAACTGAGCATCGGCGATGCCGCGGATGTCGTATTCGCGAAAGATGTTCTGTTCGAGCATGGCGTGGATTCCCTATTGTCGCCGAGAAGCGTGGCGCAGGACATGAAGGAGGCTTGATTTGTCGTCGGACCAATCGAAGCGGGCGGGGGGCGAGGGCGGCACCTGGGCGGGGAGCAATGGCGCGAGACGTTCCTTTGGTCCAGCGAGCATCCAGACCGAGGGGGTGTAGCCGCGGAGGGCGTCGCCATGGTCCGCGACGGCGACCGTGGTCCAGCCGGCGTGTTCGGCGACGGCGCGGATGACGGGTGTCAGATCAAGGCTGCGCGAGGAGACATGGAAGGCGAGTATGCCATCGGGCGTCAGGTGGCGCTTGTATAGGAGGAACGCTTCGCGGGTCAGCAGATGCACCGGGATGGAGTCGCCCGAGAAGGCGTCCACGAAAAAGAGGTCGAACTGTTGCGGCGGCTGGGATTCGAGCGACAAGCGGGCGTCGCCCAGCACGACCTCCATGCGGCCAGGGGCGTGGTTCAGGTAAGTGAAATAGTCCGACGCGAGCGAGACGACCCAGGGGTCGATCTCATAGAAGCGGAAAACGTCTCCCTTTCTGGACCAGGCGGCCATGGCTCCCGCGCCGAGACCGATGATGCCGACGCGAGCGTTCGCGGGGCGGAAAGCGAAGGCGCGGGCGGCGCCGCTCGAAGGGCCGTAATAGGACGAAGGACTGTCGCGGCGCGAGTCGAGCCATTGCGAACCGTGGATAGTCGCGCCATGGAGCATGATGCGGATCTTGCTGCTGGCTTCATCGCGGTCGGCGACGCGGATCGCGCCATAGAAACCGCGAGCCGAGGCGATGACTCCGCGTTGATGGGCTGAGACGATGGCCAGGGCGGCGACGCAGGAGGCGGCGAGCGAGGTGATGGCGGCGACCTGGAGCATACGGCTGGACTGGAGCGCCGCAGCCAGGATGGTGGCGGCGCCGAGGATGAGGATCAGGCCGAGTTCGAATTCGCCCTTGAACAGCCGCGGGGCGAGGAAGGCGACGAAGATCGAGCCGAGCGCGCCGCCAAAGGCGAGGACGAAGTAATAGGCGGTCATGAATCGCGGCGCGGGACGGTGGCGGGCCAGCGTCGAGTGGCAGAAGAGGCAAAGGAAGAAGAGCCCGGCGGCGAGCATGGGTGCGCCGGGGTGGAAGAGGTCGTGGGGCGAATACCAGATGCCGGCGCAGAGCAGCGCGACGCCGGCGAGTCCGGAGAGGAAGCTGATGTCGGGGTGGAGGTCGCGGGCGAAGGCGATGACGTAGGTGAGGAGATAGATCAACAGGGGCGCCGACCAGAGAAAGGGGAACGGAGCGACCTGGCGGCAGAGATGGTTGGTCACTGTCAGCAGGAGAGCCGAGCCGAGGAAGGCGAGCCAAAGCCAGCGGTAGATTTCGCCTCTGGCGGGAGCAGGGAGATCCGCGCCTTCGGCGGGGGCGGACTCCGGCCGGTCGCGCAGACGCCATGCAAGCAACGCGAACAGGACGGCGCAAGCGGTCGTGGCAACGCGCCATGCCGTGAGAGTGTGGCGGAGGCTGAACCAGGGTTCGATGAGGATCGGATAGGCAAGCAGCGCGGCGATGCAGGCGAGGTTGGACCAGGCGTAGATGCGATAAGCCGAGCGGCCTGCGCCGAGGGCGGCATGCCAGTACTGGAGAAGCGGGCTGGAGGAGGCGAGCAGGAGGTAAGGGATGCCGATCAGGCGGGCGAGGGAGAAGAGAAGGTCGAGGGTGGGCGCGCCGGCGGAGTGAGATGGTTCAGGCGACGGCAGCCAAAGCGTGAGGAGGGCAAGAGCCGCGACAGCGGCATGGACGCGGCCCTGAACGGGCAAGGGGAGTTTGCGCGAGAGGGCGTCGGCGTAAAGGTATCCGGCCAGAAGAAGCGACTGGAAAAAGACAAGGCAGACGGCCCAAACCTCGGCGCCTCCGCCAAACGCAGGCAGTAATAGCTTGGCGACGAGGGGTTGGATGAGGAAAAGGCAAAATGCCCCGGCGGCGACCGCTGTGACCAGCAAGCCAGCCGCCGGAGCCGGAGGAGCCTTACTTGGGGAGGTCGTCGCCACTGGCCTTCGTCAACTTGTTGAGCTGCTTCACAACGATGAAGATAGCAAAAGCAATGATGACGAATTGAATGACGTTGTTGATGACGTTGCCATAGGCCAGCACGGCGGCTTTCGCCTCGTGGGCCTTGGTGAGGCTCTCATATGTCTTGCCGTCAAGCGCGACATAGAGGCCGGTCAGGTCGACGCCGCCGGTGGCGAGGCCGATGAGCGGGTTGATGAGGTCCTCAACGATCGAGTTGACGATTTTGCCGAAGGCGGCGCCGATGACGACACCAACGGCCAGGTCGACTGCATTGCCTTTGACGGCAAATTCCTTGAACTCTTGGATCATGCCCATGGGCATGGAGGTTATCACTTTTTAACCGGGGCGGTGGGGTTTTCCTTGAGGTACTGGCGCAGGGTGTAGGGGCGGGAGATGTAGCGGCGGGATCCCTTTGCGCCTTCGTAGTCGGGCGGGAACAGGGAGGCGGCCTGTTGGAATGTTGCGCGGGCCTCTTTGGCGCGGCCGGCGAGGTCGAGGCACTGGCCGAGACGGAACCAGGACATGGAGCCTGAATAGGGGTCGAGGTGGTTGGAACCCGCGGCGGCGAGGCGGAGGTGTTCGATGGCCTGTTCGGGCTCGTTGTACCAGAACAGGAGGTTGCCGCGGGCGTATTCGAGGCGCTCCTGGGGCAGGTTGGCGAAGCCGGGGGCGAAGGTGCGTTTGAGGCGTTCGCAGCGGTCGAGAGCGGCAGTGGCCAATGCGAGATCGCCGATATCGGCATGGACTTGAGAGAGTTCGAGCAACAGGAGGAAGTTGCGCGGATAGCGTTTGAGGAGGTCATCGAGAAGGGGCAGAACCAGGGCGGGTTTGCCCTCGCGGCGGTAGATGACCCCGAGCATGATCTTGGCATCGGACTGGTTCACATTGCCGTGTTCGGCGACCGAAGCGAGGGTGCGGATGCCGGCATTCTTGTCGCCATGGAAACCGGCGAGAAAGCCGAGGAAGCGGTAGGACCAATGGAGGGAGCCGACGACATAGTTGTGGAAGCCCTGGGACATTTGGGCGTCGATGCGGGAGGGGTCGAGGCCGGTGACGCGGTTGTGGAGTTTGCGCGACTCGGTGACGTCTCGGAGAGAGTCCATCCAGGCGCGGGTGACGAGGAAGTTGTAGGTGCCGCGGAGGCCGTAGGCGACGCCGCGGGCATAGAGGGCTTCAATGTCATTCGGGTTTGCGGCTAGGGCCTTGGCGGTGAGACTCATCGACGAGCCGATGGCATCCAGGAATTGGCTGCGCTCGGCTGTTGTGGGCTCCATTTTGGGGTGGCGGAGGAAGGGATTTGAACCGGTGACGAGGTGGGATTCGAGCGCGCCCGAGCGGAGCATCATTTGAAAGAGAACGGCCTGGGCGACATGGTTGTGACGGGCGGGGTCATCCGGCGACTCGGCGAGGGCTTTCTGGAAGACGGCGAGAGCCTGGGGATATTCGAGGTTGTAGAAGTGATCGAAGCCCTTTTCTAGGCGCGAGTCCAGGGCGGGTTGGGCGAGGAGGAGGGCGAATAATGGAGCGATCAAGAGTCGTCCTCCGGAGTATCGAGGAGAAGGCGGGAGAGGGCCCATTGGGCGTGACCGGCAACGGCCGGGTCGTGATGAGCGGCGAGCCGTTCCAGGGACGGCCTGTAGCGGGGTGCGCCAGAGTTTCCCATTGCGGTGGCGACGTTTCTCAACCAACCACTGTATCTGCCTCGCCAGATGGGCGTATGGCGGAAGCGGGCGCGGAACTCCTGCGGGGTGAGGGCGGCCATCTCGTCGAGGTCGGGTTGGGCGTGGACAGGTTGGAAGCCGGGCTCGGAGGACGAAGGGGCCGGGCGATTCCAGGGACAGACCTCCTGGCAGATGTCACAACCAAACAAATGGTGGCCGATGGCGGGGCGGAGGGACGCGTCGGCGGGGCCTTTTTGTTCAATGGTCAGGGTGGAGATGCAGAGGTTCGCGTCGAGGCGGAATCCGGAAGGGGTGGGGCCGGGGACCAGCGCCTGGGTGGGGCAGGCGTCGATGCAAAGGCGGCATGATCCGCAGCGATCGGGTGGCGGCGTATCGGGCGGAAGTTCAATGCTGACAAGGATTTCGCCGAGGAAGAACCATGAGCCTTGGGCTTGATTGATCAGGCAGGTGTTGCGGCCAATCCAACCCAAGCCTGCCTGACGGGCGTAGGATCGTTCGAGTAGCGGGGCGGTATCAACACAAATGCGGGATTCGAAGGGCCCCCAGAGCGATTGGAGGCGGTCGACGAGATCCGTCATGGCGCGGCGAAGGGTGTCGTGGTAGTCTTCGCCGCCCCAGGCGTAGCGGGAGACGGGCGGGTCCGGTAAGTCTACTGTTTTATACAATTTGCCCAGACAGAGGATGGAGCGGGTGGAAGAGAGGAGAAGGCGCGGGTCCTGGCGGATATCTCCTCTGTGATCAGTGAGATAGGCCAAAGGGCCAGCGAGGCCGGATCGGGTCCAGTTGCGGTAGAGGTGGAAGTCGGCTGAAGGCAGGGCTAGAGCGACGCCGGAGAGTTCAAAACCGGACTGGCGGGCGAGGTGGTGGAAGGCGTCGCTTGTGGGCGGTTCCAAGACGCGGAACTCCTCTAGAATCATGCTACTATGGCGCGGATCCGGGGCGCTTCCGTTTAACCTCGCATATCGCCGTTTAGGGGTGAATTGTCGCAGTTGGGCGGATAGGCCTGTGACTGGCGAGGGGAAGGACCTAGAATGACAAGGACCGGAATAGGTGTACCCTAACCCCGAATAGGAGCAAACGAGAAGAAATGGCGAAGCCCATTAAGTACGCTGAAAAAGCGCTGGCACTGGCGGCGAATGCCGCTTGGCAGGTATTCGACACGTTGAATCAGATCAACCCGAATCCCGGCTTCACGCCGAAGTGGTCGGACAAGCCGTTGCTGAAGAGCTACGAGAAGATGAAGCCGAAGCTGGGCTGGCCGAGGACGACCGATTCGCTGTGCCCGCGTTGTATTCCGGAAGTCCGGCAGGAGATTCTGGACGGCAAGAAGGACGTCAGCATCCTGATGACCGACAAGCCGGGCGAGATCAAGGCGCAGATCATCGAGCGCGACGGCAAGATCATGATGGTGAAGGATTGCCCGATTCACGGCCACTTCGAGGACGTGATGTCGATCGATCCGGCCTTCTTCAAGCATTTGGAAGACGTTTTTCCGGGCCGCGACATCCGCGCCCACAACGACGCCGATCTGCATCACCACGGTTCATCGACGGTGACGCACGGCCGCGGATCGGTGCTGACCATCGATTTGACCAATCGCTGCAACATGATGTGCGACCCGTGCTTCATGGACGCCAACCAGGTCGGTTTCGTCCACGAACTGAGCTGGGAAGACATCAAGACGATGCTCGACAACGCGCTGAAGATCAAGCCGCGGCGCCAGATGTCGGTCCAGTTCTCGGGCGGCGAGCCGACGCTGTCGCCGTTCTTCCTGGATGCTATCCGTTACTGCAAACAGGTGGGTTACAACTCGGTTCAGGCCGCCACCAACGGCATCGAGTTCGCCAAATCGAAAGAATTCGCAAAAGCGGCGGCGGACGCCGGTCTGCGCTACGCCTATCTCCAGTTCGACGGCATCGGCAACGCGGCCAATTCGCATCGCGCCGTGGGCAACCTGTTTGACGTGAAGCTGAAGGCGATCGAGAACCTGCACTCCTCGGGCGTCGATATCGTCCCGGTCATCACCATCATCAACGGCATCAACAACGAGCAGGTGGGCCGCATCGTTCAATTTGCGCTCGACAACCCGCGCAAGATCAGTTTCCTGAGCTTCCAGCCGGTGTCGTTCACGGGCCGCGACGAAGCGGTGACCGACGAGCGCCGCGCCGCCCAGCGCTACACGCTTTCGCACCTGGCGCATGACGTGAAGAACCAGACGGGCCTCGGCGAACCGCTGCGCGACTGGTATCCGATCTCGTTCATGTCCACATTCTCGGATTGGGCCGACCTGGTTCACGGGCCACAGGCCGATTGGGGCGCGCTGAGCTGCGGTTGCCACCCTAACTGCGGTACCGGCATGGCCCTAATGGTCGACAAGGAGACGAAGGAATCGGCGCCCGTGACCGCGTTCCTCAACGGAGACAGGCTGGCGCGGGACATCGCCCGCGTCAACGACGCCGCCCGCGGCAAGTGGATGTCGATCATCGGGATGACGCTGGCTCTGCTGCGCAACTACAATCCCTACAACGCGCCGACGCACTTCAAGATCGTCGACCTGCTGAGGAAGTTCGACAAGACCTTTGGCGCGACAGGACGGAAATACGGCAAGGTGACAGGCGACCGTACACTGACCGACATCGAGAAGCGCCGCGCCGACCGTTGGAACTTCCTTTTCATCGCCGGCATGTGGTTCCAGGATCTGTTCAACTACGACTTCCGCCGCACCGAACAGTGCATCATCCCCTACGCCACGCAGGAAGGCGAGATCAGCTTCTGCGCCTATAACACGGGCGTAGGCTGGCGCAATATCGTCGAAAAGATGCACATGACGGCCACGTTGACCAAGTGGTACGAAGAGAACGGCCGCCACGAAATTTTCGCCGGCAACAAACATGTGGGATTGAAGGACAAGGCCCACAATCTGCTGCTGCGCGAGGATCTTGTCACCAACGAAACGCAGACCGATCTCGACGACCTCGGCATCGCCAAGACCGCCCGCGAAGAAAAGACGCGGGCGCGCGACGAGAAACAGGCCCTGGCGAAGGCGGCAGAGGACGCCCGCATGATGGCGCTCTACAAGAAGCACATCCTGCAGGAGCCGGAAACGGGTCTCGTCCAGATCGGCAGCATCGCGACGGCGCAGCCGGCCGAGAAGCAGGAAGAGATCGGGACCTTCGGCGACTAGACACGCTTATTGAGGTGGCCGAGTCGCAGAGCGGTCCGGCCGTCTCCAACGAATTTCAAAACTCCTATTCGGTTTTTACTAACCCGCCCGGACGCCCATCAGTGGCTTCCGGGCGATTTTTTGCGCCTGCAGCGCGAAGTGCGGCTTGGCGAAACGCGCTGAACTGTCCTTGTTTGGGTACACAAATGACCATTCAGACGCATGCTTGTCAAAAAGCGTCGAGCTATTTCAGAAAATAAGAGGTAAAACTCTTGACACCGCCGTATCGTCGCGCTACGATTCAGGCAGACAGGTTGCCTGTGATGGTCGCAATCGACAATGAAAACCAGGGAGGTTGGCTTGGATGAGGCATAGTAGAATGCTCCTGTTTCTCGTGGTGCTTGCGGCACCATTGATCGTTGCCCAAGCCGTTCAACCGGGGCAGGTAGAGATCAAGGGTTCAGCGAATCCTGAGCTGATTCCCGAGAGAGATGCGTACTGGATGCTTTTCATGCACATGGCCGATGGACCACGTGCTCTTTCACGGGGTGCGCGTGCTGGCTTCATCCGATCGAGCGGCCTTGCCGATCCTCAGATCGAAGCGGTGGTTCAGGCGGCAAACGAGTACATGGCATCAAGCGTCCAGATCCGTTCTGAGCTGAAGGCGTTTCTGAAAGCGAATCCAGAGCGGCCAATGTCAGACAGAGTTCGCGCGGAGTTTGATTCTGTCGCCGCGCGTGAATTAGCGGCGCTTGAATCGGCGATTGCCCGGCTCAGGGCTGGTCTGGATAGTGAGGGACGATGGCAACTGAAGAAGTTTGTGAACTCAACCGTCAAGTCTTCGATGTCCATGATGAAGCCTGACTAGGAGATCAATGTGAAACTCTCTCTTGAAGCACTGTGGTTGTTGTGGCTGTGCTTGTTTCTTTCGAGCGTTTGTCAAGCGCTTCCTCCCGGTGCAAGCTCCTGTGTGGGGTACCCATATCAGTGGAGTCTTGTGGTTGTCCGGTCAATCAACGGATTGGAGGTCGAAGCCCATTCGATCATCGGTCCTCCGCCGGGAAGTGCGAGTCCTTGTTCATTCTGGACTAAAGCAATCATTACAAATCCAGGCGGCAATAGGGTCCACGTTGATGAACAATGCCCGTACACCGGAGGTGACCTCTGTACCCTCCAGGGTCCGGTAATCGCGGTTGCCCACATTCCTCTGAATAATGAGGCTGGCACGTATAGAGGTGACGGGGATTACGCGGTTTTCAATGACACGTTTTACCCAGGGAATTGGACATTCCCACCAGACAGATCGGACACACTGGCCTCGAGTTGCGGGAACACGGACAAGGACATGCTATTGCTGGAGTACACCGACGGACCGTATCAACCGAGCCAACCACCGGTATGCGGGGATTTCGTCAAAGACGTTTCAACTGCGAATTTTTCTTATGCCGAACTGAACAGCGGTTACTATCAGCATGCCATCCTAAAAGGGACGCTTCTTGGGGGAGTCGAGTGCGTTCGCGCTCAGAATGTGGGGGAGACAACCAGTGTGAACAGCGGGTTCCGTAATCCGAGCAGGAATGCCGTGGTCTCTCCGGGAACGATAAATAGCCGACATGTGTATGGTGACGCGGGTGACTTCCATGCTCCTTTCCCATCCCAAATTCGGACGAATTCGTTCGCTATCAAGCTTGCCTGCGGGGCTTGCCGTGAGCCCCTCGACCAGGAACCGAGAGTGCATTTTGACTGGCGTGGGGGTTGCCCCGTCGGATGGTAGACCACTGCATCTGAAAGGAGTCCTTATGGTTCGCATGATTGCACCATTTCTTCTGATGTCGCTCGTCAGTCTCGGCCAGGGCCAAGTGTCTCTGTCCAAGCGCGATCCGGCAGAGTGGAAGAGGCTGGAAACTCTGGTGAGGTCGGGTGACTGGCATGAGCGCGAGAAAGGATTCCATATCCTCGCCGATCTTGAATGTTCAGACCGGCCTGCGGTCGATCTCCTGTTCGAACTCATTAGGACGGAGAACGAGTTCATTGATGGCAACAATGCCAAGGGTACCGGAACCGAGGAGGGATTCAACGAGTTCTACTACAGCGAGATGTTGGGACATTCTTTCGCCTGTTTCAAAGCAACGCCGAAACCAGAGTGGTTTCGAATTCTCGCTCTCGGTACTTATAATCCGGAGTCCGAGTTTGCACGTGAACTGGCCGGGTATCTCGATGGGGAACAACTCCCTTGGTTGATTGACATTGCACCGCGACACACTTCTCAATACAAAAGGGCTAACCTGTATCCGTTGCTTGTGTGGACCGTGCTCGGACACCCAAACTGGCCCGCTGAGCAGCGATCCGCTGTGTTGGCCGCTGCAGCACGTGGAATGGACGATCCGCAAAGTTATGTCTGGGCTTGCACCGCGTTTTCTCTCGCGGAATCCGGCCTGCCAGAAACCGCAGACCTGCTGACAAAGGCCAAAACGAAATTGTCCAAGCGTCCCGGCATAACCCCTGGTTCCCTGCGAACCATCGATAAAGCAATTGAGATGGCCGGAAAAAAGGCCTCTCAGTAGTCCAATCAGCGTGCCGCCTTGCGTTCGCGCAGCAGCGGCAGAACCCGATCGAGAGGCAAAGCCTCTATGCGGCGGCCGTTCGATTCTACTGTTTCGGCCTTGAACAGCGAATTGTAGACGGCTTCTTCTGTGGCTTCGATGGTGGCGAGGAAAAGGGGCGACATGGCGTCGTTCAAGACGAACGGGCCAGTGCCCCGGTAGGTTGAGAAGGCGATGGCATAGTCGCCGCTGCCATTCGATCCGGCGGCTCCGGTTCTAGCGAGTCCCATCATGGTCCGGGCGGCGATGCGCTTCAGGTTCCGAGCATCGACTGGCGCGTCGGTCGCCACCACGACGATGACGCTGCCGTCCGCCGATCCTCTGCCATCCTGCTTCAGCAGCCGCCCCACGGGGACTCCGGCGATATGGAGATCGCCGCCATAGTTCGTTTGGACGAGGACGCCGACGATGTGCCCGGCGGGTGTCCGCCGCGACGCTGTCCCGATGCCGCCTTTGTAGCCGAAACAGACCGTCCCGGCTCCTGCACCAACCGCGCCTTCCTCGACCGGGCCGGACTTGGCCGATTCCAGCGCGGCGAAGACCTGCTCGCGCCCGACGTGACGACCCCGGATGTCGTTTAGCGCACCGTCATTGGTCTCGGCGACCAGCGCGTTGATGCTGAGGACATTCTCATTGCCCGGCAGGGCGAGCATGTAATCAAGCAGAGCGTCGGCAACGCGCGGGATGTTCAGTGTCGAAGTGAGCAGGATGGGCGTTTCGATCTCGCCGAGTTCATTGACCTGCGTCGATCCGGTGAGTTTGCCGAAGCCGTTGAAGGTGAAGACCGCGCCCTGGACCTTTTCCTTGAATAGGTTGCCGCCATGGGGAAGGATGGCGGTGACGCCGGTGCGGACGCGTGGCGAGCGGATGACGGTGGAGTGGCCGACACGAACGCCGCTCACGTCGGTAATGGCGTTCAGCGGTCCTGTTGGCAGTGTTCCGGTCTCGATTCCGGCTTCGCGGGCGCGGGGCCTCTGCGCGTAGGAAACCGTGCAGAGAAGCGGCAGGACGAGGATGATGAGAGCGAGTTTGCGATCCATGCGGGGCCTTTCCGGCGGCCCCGTCATGGTATCAGATTGTCGTGCCTATGCAGCCAGTTCAACGTTTTCGGCGTGGAGTCCCTTGGGACCGGTGATGCATTCGAAATGGACTTCCTTGCCCTCTTCCAGGGTGCGGTAGCCTTCCTTCGAAATGGAACTGTAGTGGACGAAGACGTCCCCACCGCTCTGGCGGACGATGAAGCCATAGCCCTTCGCGTTGTTGAACCACTTCACAACTCCCGTTTCCTTTACAGCATTCACAGCATTACCTCCTGACGGTTCTAACTGCCCCGTAACTCCTTGATGAAGGTGGCCTCGGGATAGAGACTTCTCATGTTTCCCAGTCGCCGCTTGGGATGGCGGCGAATCCGACGAGTTGAGTAAAGTATGCCAGAAATCGGCCACGGATCCAACAGGCTTTAATGATCGCTGCGGAGTTTTCTTCCACCGCTTCGAATCCCGTAAACTGGCACTGGTAGCCAAGATGAGCCAACTTCTGATTGCGCGAGATGGGCGGGTGCTACGGTTGACGCTGAACCGAGCCGATGAGAACAACCTGCTGAACGAAGGTCTGTGCCGGGACCTGGTGTCCACATTGAAAGATGCCGGGCGGGACCGGGGCGTGGGCTGCGTGCTGTTGGAGGCGGCCGGGCCGTTATTTTGCGGCGGGCTGGACCTGGAGGAAGGGCTGGCTTCGGACGCGGACTATTTGATCGACATACACGAGGATCTATTCACGTTCGGCCTGCACTATCACAAGCCGATCGTGGCGGCGGTGCAGGGGCCGTGCCTGGGCGCGGGCGTGGGTTTGATCGCGAATGCGCATGTGGTGGTGGCGGCGCAGGGCGTTCAATTCGGACTGACCGAGATCCGGCACGGCTTCTGGCCGTTTGTGACCCACCGGGCTTTGGCTCTGGCGATGGGCGAGCGGCGGACGGTGGAGTTGTCCCTGACCGGACGGGTCTTCAGCACGCAGGAAGCGTTGCAGTACGGGTTGGTTCATGAGATCGCGCCGGCGTTTGAATTGGACGATCGGGCAACGGCGACAGCAAAACACCTGGCGACATGCAGCCAGGAGACGATGCGCCGCGGGCTCGATTTTGTGCAGCAATCGAGGGAGATGAGTTGGGCGACGGCCGGGATTCTGGCGGTTGAAATGACCGGACGGACGCAGAGGTCGGCCGATTTCACGGAAGGCGTGCGCGCGGCCAGGGAGTCGCGCAAGCCGGAGTGGCCGTCGCTCGAACGCTGAAATTGCGGCGATAGCCATTGTCGCGGCGCCGTCACGTTGGCATAATGAGTCGGACGCGGAGGCCGGCAGTGATCGATAGGCTCGCGTGGGCTGTGTTGGCGTTGGGGATGGCGCCGGTGTGTCTCGAAGCTCAGCAAGGGAAGGTGGCTGAGGCCGGAGTGTCGGTCGAGCATGATGACGCTTCGCGCCAGACCGTCTACACAGTCCGCTCCGGCGATTGCCGGATCAGTTGGACCGTTTACGGGACCGAGACCAACCGGGGCGTGGTGCGGCACAGGTCCGATTGCGAGGGTCCGCTCGGCGAACAGGCGCCATGGATCGGGCTGGTCTTGCACAAGGTTCTCGAGTCAGAGGGCGCGGGCTGGGAATTCAGGACATTGAGTTGGGGCCGCGTGTACGGTGACGGGCAGAAGGATGCGACAATCGCGGTCCGGCTCGCCACGGCGGCGCGACGTTCAACCGGCTGGAACGCCGTCGCGGGAAAGCCGAAGGGTGGCGACATCAACGGCTGGGTGCGCAAGCTGGGCCGTGATTCCGATATCGCCGCCGAGCTCAGGCAGGTGTTCGCAAGCGCCGGGCTGAAACTGGAGATCGCGTCAGTGGAAAAGGTCCTGGTGGACAGGGCCGGGCGGCTGCCCTTTTACGGAATCCTGTCGCGGCAGGGAGTCCGCCCCGCGGACAAGGTCCCGTTTGACTGCCAGCTCTGGTTTTCGGTGCGCGGCAAGGACTGGAAGCCGCAATGAAACGCACGGAAGGAGGCAAGATGCCCTCGGAGACTGTGATAGGAATGAGCATTTTCGGGCTGCTGATTCTGGGCGGGCTGTGTGTGAGCATCTACCAAGGTGCGCAACAGCGGCGGCGACTGGCGCACTATTCCAGCAACCACGGCTGGAGTGTCTCCCGGAAGGCGGATGACCGGTTGAAGAAGTTGCTCGAGGCGGTGGATCCGAAAGCGGACTGGGACCCCTGGGACGTCATGGTCGTGGATCGCGTCCCGGCGAACATCTATCTGTTCGGCTATCACGTCAGCCCGAAGGACAGGCCGTCGAGCACATCGCACGGCCATGCCTGCCTGGCTGAACATGGTGGAGCGCGCCGTGAAGGGATGGTGGAGATCTTCAGCCGGACGCCGGGCGCGGACAAACTGATCAGCGGCCGGGTCGAGGCTGGCAGCGAGGAGTTCCGGAAGGCATTCACCGTGACGTCGGAAAGCCAAGCAAACGCGCTCGCGGTAGTGAATCAGGACGTTGAGCGCGTCCTGTTGGAGCATGCGAACGGACTGGGCTGGCAACTGACCGTGACGGTTGGCGGCGGCGGAATCCTGGTGGCGAGCTTTTGGGCGGAGTCGGAAGAGGAATGGGATTATCTGATCGAGTTCACGAAACGTTTGAGGGGGGCAGTGCGATGAACCAGAGCGTCTACATGAGCATTTACAAATACTGGATCTGGATCGGCGTTCCGCTGATGCTGGCGGCGGCATTCGCGTTGTGGATGCTGATCACCGGCGTGATGGCGACGGTGAAGAAGGCGCATCTATTCAAAGTTCCGTTGCTGGAGCGGCAGGAGGTGCGGTTCGACGAATCGGGACGGGTGATCCTGAGCATGGAGGGACCGCGGTTTTCGACGCGATTTGGCCGGCTCAACTTCGAATTGAGGGAACTCAGCGGAGAGGTGGTCGAAAGCAGTCCCGCGTTGTTCCGGGCAACAACGTCGGGCATATCGACGGCGCGGATGGAACTGCTGAAGTTCGACATCCCGCGGCCGGGACCGTATGTGCTGATCATGACCGGGCTTGGACCGCCACAGGAAAGGGACGCCAAACACGCCGTGGTGTTCATGCGGCCCCATTTGGGAAAGTCAGTGGCCTATGTGCTTGGGATCGTACTTGCATCTGGAGTCTTCATCACTAGCCTGGTGTTCTTCCTGGGGAGGCTCTTCGAAAAGGAGCCAGGGGCCTGAAAGAACTGGGGATGACATGAATTGCAGCCATTGCGGCAAGGAGTTCGAAAAGGCGGATCGGGTGGCTTCCATCTCGGGCCGGCTCATGGGCGACGAGTGCACCGACAGCTACTATTGGTGCGAAGCATGCGGCGTTTATACCCTGCGGTTGCTGCGCGAGATCTTCGCCGGTCCGGACACTGAGAGCACAGCCGATCCGCTTTCCAAGCAAGAGGGCGACCGGCGGCTGGAGATCATCCGCCGGTGCCCAGAGCCGTACAACGAGCGGTGCCGCTGCGAAGCGCACAAGGAGTACTTTGGCGGCTGGCTGGATTGATTCAGGCGCTCAGCCGGGCAGCGTCCGCGGCGGCAGGAAACGGCCCCAGCCATGGGCGCATTCAACGCCGCCGGGCGCTTCGAGCGAGGCTTCGGCCTCGATGAGACGTTTGCCGTCTTTTACCACCCAGCCGCGAACGGTGAGCGGGACGCCCGATTGCACGGGTAGCCGGTAGCGGACTCTCAGTTCGGCCGTCATCACCCGCGCGCCGCCCGCGGTGACGGCCTTCGACATGGCCTCGTCGAGAACGGCGCCGACCAGGCCACCGTGGACGATGCCCGGATAGCCATCCCAGGCGGCCTCGGGAGTCCAGAGGGCCTCGGCCACGCCGGTGTCCAGCAATTCGAAACGGATTCGCATCCCACGCGGATTATCGTGGCCGCAAACGAAGCAGGCTGACCGCGTGGTGGGGTGCAACCCCGCCCCGGCTTCAGAATCGTTCGGAACCGGCATCGTGTTGAATCGTTCCTCCCATGGGCGACGGCCGGCGGCGCAAGCTGGTGAGCCTGCGCCGCGGATGAATGCAGGACAGACGCCTGTGCCGCGGCTCGCTTAGCAATGGCAGCTAGCCCGCGGCGGGGCCGCCGGGTTCGGGCGCTTGGGTGAAGGACTGAAGCGCCAGGTAGCTGAGGCCGAACCTCTTGATGTTGTCGAGTTGCTTATCGAACACATCGAAGTGGCGTTCCTCGTCCTGCACAAGCTGTTCGAAAATCTGCTTGGAGACCGAGTCGGCGTTGGCCGAGCATTCGAGCGCGGAGGCGTTATAGTCCTTCGCGCTCCCTTCTTCCATCTGCGCGGCTTTGGAGAGCATCTCCTGGGGATCGGTGATGGTCTCGATGGGGCCGGCGGCCTGCATGTTGACATCGCCCTTCAGGAAGAGGATGCGTTCGGCGAGGCGCTCGACGTGGCCCATTTCCTCGATGGCGATGCGCCTGAACATGATGGACAGCGGGCCCAGGCCCTGGTCATCCAAATGGAAGTGGAAGTACATGTACTGGTGAACGGCCTGGAGTTCGTCGGCGACCGCGGTATTTAGAAGTTCAATGCTTTTTGCTTTGTTCATGATGGCCTCACGACAATCCCACGGTATCAACTTTGAACGGGCGGGGACAGTCGATTCCAACGGAATGCGAATCACACGGAACTGAACAAGCTGATACCGGCGACACCGGAGGCGCCGGCTTTGATGCAGGCCTCGGCGTTCAATTCGGTGATGCCGCCGAGGGCATAGACGGGGATGCTGACGGATGCGCAGGCTCGGGCCAGGATATCGAGGCCAAGCGGCGGGAGTGGCGATGTCTTCGAAATGGGCGAAAAAATGGGCGAGAGGAAGGCGTAATCCGCGCCATCGAGAGTGGCCGCCCTGAGGTCGTCGATGGAATGGCAGGAGACCCCGATGAGGAACCGCGGGGGGCAGACCCTGCGGAGGGCGGAGGGCGGGGGCGAACCGCCCGGCAAATGGACGCCGTGGGCTCTCAGTGACAAGGCGACGTCGAGGCGCGAATTGACAATGATCCGGGTTTGAGGGCAGACGGCGAGGAAGTGGTGGACCAGGTCGCAGAGGTCACGTGTGGGGAGGTCCTTTTCACGGACTTGGATCATGGAGACGCCGGCAGTGCAGGCGCGCGCGGCGCATTCGAGCAGGGCGTCGAGCGATGGGAAAAGCGCCCGGTTTGTGATCCAGCAGCGTTTCACGGTTCGACTGGTGTGTAGTAAACTTGGCCGGCGCAGGCGCGGCAAAGGGTGAGTTCACCGGTGACGACTTCGCGCTGGAAGCTGATGCCTTCGCCGCAGGAGGAGCAGACCACGCGCGGGCCTTTGAAGCCGGGCATGTCCGAGGCGTCAATTGCGACGCGGACCCATTGATCGGCGAATAGTTCGTCGTCGGGCAGTTCGCGGTAGGCGCGCATCTGCTGTTCGTTTCTGGAATCGATCTCCGGGTGGAGTTCACGGGCCCGGTCTTTCGAGGACTCCAGCGCGGCGATGCGGACGGCTCGTCCCGACTCGATATCGCAGAACGTGGCTGCCATCTTGCCGAAGTCGAGGAACTTCAGGGCTCGCTTGCCGAGGCGGCAGCCAGTGACGACACTGATGGCGTCGGTGGCGCAGCGGTCGATTTCGACATAGGTGACGAGGCGTTTGCGGTGCGCCCCGGTTGGATCGTCGAGGCCGAGCAAGGCGAGTCCGTGAACAGCGAGGCGGATGCCGAGGATCTGGCCGGCGCAGATGTGGCCGTGGGCGATGGCGGCGAGGTCAACGTATTCGTCGAAAGTTTTCATGGGCTACCCTAAGCGGCGGGCTGAAGCCCTTCGCAGGCTGAAGCCTGCCCCACTCCGCATCATGGTTTCATCAATCGGATGGCTTCTGGAGGGAAGCGGACCGACCAGTTCCTATTATGACGGTGGGGTTCGAAAGCGCGAAGGGGCAATTCGGCAATGAGGCCGTTGGCGAAGGTCAGGCGGGCGGTCTGGGGGCGGAGGGAGACCTGGGCAAGGCCCAGCGGGACGGAGCCGGCGACGGCCTGGGACGCCGGCGCGGCGATAATGCGGTCGGCCCGGATAGCGAAGGTGACGCGGGCGCCAAGCAGGTGGCCAGGTAAATAAGGCGAAAGAACTTCGAAGCTGCTTTCAGCTTCGGGGAAGCAGAGCAGGCGGCCGAGTTGGCGTGCCGGGTCGAGCGCGACGATCTCCGCCGGGATAAGGTTGTGGCGGCCGAGCAGGCGGGCGACGGCGGGGGTGGCGGGAGCGTCCAGGATGTCGGCCGGCTGGCCGGATTGAACGATCCGTCCGTTTTCGAGAACCACCATCTGATCACCCAGTTCGAAGCACTCGTCCAGGTCGTGCGTGACGAGGATGATGGGCAACCGGAAGGTGGCAACGGCCTGGTCGAGGAGCGCGTGGAGTTCGGCCCGCAGCGCCGGGTCGAGTCCGCGGGAGGGTTCGTCGAGCAAAAGGACGCGAGGATTCGCCAGTAGAGCGCGGGCGACAGAGGCGCGCTGTTTCTCGCCAGCGGAGAGTTCGTGGGGCTTACGGCCGCTGACCTCAGCAAGGTGAAACTGGTGGAGCATCTCGGCGATCCGGCCGCGGCGTTCGGAGCGGGGCAGACAATCGGCGGCGAAGGACAGGTTCTCCTTTAGCGTCATGTGGGGAAACAGGGCGAAGTGTTGGAAGACGTAACCACAGCGGCGCTCGCGGGGAGAAAGCGACACGCGGGCCGCGACATCGAACAGCAGAGCGTCGCCGGCGAGGATTCGTCCTTCATCGGGTGTGATGAAGCCGGCAATGGCGTCGAGGGTGAGGGTCTTGCCGGCGCCAGACGGGCCGAACAGCACGGTGACGGGCGAGGCGGTCTTGAGGTGAATGTCGAGTTCGAAAGCCGAGGAGTCCTTGCCTGCGGGGAAGCGCTTGCGGATGCGGGCGTCGATCATCGCTGGGCCTGCCCTGAAGTGAAGGAAAAGGTTGTGCGGGCGAGCCGGTTGGCGAGCCAGAGGACAAGCAATGCGATGGCGCTGATGACGAGGACGAGAGCGCGGGCCGTTGCGCCGTTGCCGGATGCGACGGCGTCATAGACGGCAACGGAAAGAGTCTGCGTACGGCCGGGGATGTTGCCGGCGATCATGAGGGTGATGCCGAAGTCGCCCATCGAGCGGGCGAAGGCCAGGGCCGTGGCGGCGAGGATGGGTTTCCAGGCGAGTGGGAGCGAGACGCGCCAGAAGACCTTCCATTCGGATGCGCCAAGGGTGCGGGCGGCGCGCTCGAATGAGGCGTCGACGGATTCAAGCGCCGCGCGAGCGAACTGAATCAGCAGCGGCGCGGAATGGAACAGGGCGGCGACGGCCGCGGCCTGCCACGTGAAGACAAGCGGCTGGTTGAAAATCCATTCGTAGACCTGGCCTAATGGACTGTTGCGGCCAATCAGGACGAGCAGGTAGTAGCCGAGGACCGTCGGGGGCAGGACCAAAGGAAGCGTGACGGCGGCCGTTACGACGTCGCGTCCGCGGAAGGGACGCCGCGCCAGCAGCCATGCGAGCCACAGCCCGATGACGAACGCCGCCGCCGTCGATAGGGCGGCGACGCGCAAGCTGAGCCAGAGTGGAAACCAGTCGATGGCCATGAGAAAACCCTTCATTATACGCAGTTCCGCGGGCGCCTTCGATACGGCGTTGAAGCAGTGCCGGCCATTCGTGTTCGTCAGAGGCCCAGGGCTTCATGAATGGCAGGACCGGGCGCGATTTTCGATGTAGAGTAGAGAGTTCATGGCGGGGCGCAAACGCAAGAGCAGGGCTGAGGCGATCGAAGAAGCGCTGATGGGGTTGGGCTGCCCGTTCGTCGGGCAGTTACGGCTGGACTTCGACGATGAGCCGATGCCAAGGCAGGATCCGGCCGTGGTGCTGCTGGCGGCAATCGCCTGCGAGGACCTGGAGCCAAGAGTGCTGCGCGCACTGCCGTGGCTGGCCCTCGAGTACTCCGATCTCGATTGGAACTGGGCGATCAAGGAAGCGCGGCGCAGAGCCAAACAAAACCGGCTGGGCTTCGTCGTGTCCCTGGCGCAGCAACTGGGAGCCAGGTGCTACGGCAACGAAGAACGTCTGGCCGTGCTGGCGTCGGCCGAAGAGAAACTGTTCGAGTACCGGCTTGAGGTCGAGGACACGCTCTGCCAGCCGGGCATGGCCGAGGGCAGCAAACGCTGGCTCAGAGAAAATCGGGGGCGGGAAGCTCGGTTGTGGAACATACTGACCGATCTGGAGGCGGCGGCCTTGCCATGATGAAAAGACGATCGTTCCTGGGTTCAGCGGCGGCGCTGACTCCCTTGCATGCGGCGGACAGAGAGCAGGACGGCCGGGGTGTTCAGGAAACGCTGCCGCTGAACGGCGTGTGGCGGTTCAGGATCGAGGGCGCAAGCGAGTTTCGCAAGGTCGAGGTTCCGCATACCTGGCAGGTGGAAGCGCCCACGGTCGACCACTACGGTGCGGCCTCCTACGAACGCGATTTCGACGTGCCGGCGGTGTGGCGGGGCAAGGTGGTTCGGATCGAGTTCGAGGCGGTATTTCATTCCGCGCGTGTGACGGTGAACGGCAAGCCCGCTGGTGAACATCTGCGGAAGGGCTACACGGCGTTCACCCTGGATCTCAGCGGTTTGCTGAATTACGGCGCGCGCAACAGCATTCGCGTCGATGTGACCAACGCCTTCGACGAGGAGATGCTGCCGCGCGGCCGTTCGAGCGACTGGGCCCACGACGGCGGCATCTACCGGCCGGCCTGGCTTCATGCCACACCCACTACCTACGTCGAGCGCGTCGAGATCGACGCCGAGCCGGGCGAGGGCGGCGGACCGGCGACAGTCGAGGCGCGGATCATCGCCGCAAACGCGACTGCTTCGACACAGGCGTACTGGCGGATTGTGGAAGACAAAGGCGGTTGGATCGCCGCGGAAGGCAAAGGCCCGGCATCGGGCGGCGTGAAGGCGCGTATCGAGACGCCGCTGCTGTGGCACTTCGACCACCCGCATCTTTACCGGCTGGAGGTCGAACTTGACTCCGGCCACCGCTACAGCGAGACCTTTGGCATCAAGAAATTCGAAGTGCGCGACCGCGCGTTCCATCTGAACGGCGAGAAAGTGAAACTGATGGGCGTCGAGCGGATGGCGGGCAGCCATCCGAGCCACGGCATGGCGGAACCCAAAGAGTGGCTCGACCACGACCACGCCGACATGCGCCAGTTGAACTGCGTCTACACGCGCGTCCACTGGCCGCAGGACAAGCGGACGCTGGACTATTGCGACCGCCACGGAATCATGATCCAAACCGAAGTGCCGACCTGGGGTCCGCAGACGTTTGCGGGGATGAAGGACGAGCCTTCGCAGGCGCTGATGAACAACGGTCTTGAACAGTTGCGCGAGATGATTGCCAGGGACAGGAACCACCCTTCGATCTGCTCCTGGGGCGTCTGCAACGAGATCGGCGGGCAGAATCCGCCGGCCTACCGCTTCGCCAAGCGCATGTATGACGAGGCGAAGAAACTGGATCCGAAACGGCTGGCGACCTACGCGTCGCACTCCCTCACGAAGACGCCCGAGAAGGACGTCTCGCGCGAGATGGACTACGTCATGTGGAACCAGTACTACGAAAGCTGGAACGCCGGGACCCAGGCTGATCTCGCCCGCAACCTCGACGAAATCGGGCGCGTCTTCCCAGACAAGGCGATTGTCATCAGCGAGTATGGCTACTGCGCCTGCACGGCCGAGCGGCCGGAAGGCGACGCCCGGCGCATCGAAATTCTGCATGACCACAGCCGCATCCTGCGCGAGAGACCATTCGTCGCCGGGCTGATTTTCTTCTGCTACAACGACTACCGGACCCATGTCGGCGACAAGGGCCTCGGCGCACTCAAACAGCGTGTCCACGGGGTGGTGGACCTGTATGGGCGGCGGAAGCCGTCCTGGGCGAAGCTGCGCGACGAGTCGAGTCCTGTGGAAGAGTTGATGGTTCGGATGCTGAAGCCGGGCGAGTTTCGGATTTCGCTCAAGTGCCGCAACTCCGTGCCGGCGCACCCGCTCCGGAGGTATACGCTCGAAGCCGTGGCCTACGGCGGCGGCGACGTCCCGCTGGACGTCAAACGCGAACTCTTAAAGACGATGATGCCGGGCGAGGTGGCCACGGCAGAGATGAAGTTCGCCGCGGCCAACATCCTGTATGTCCGGTTCGAGGTGCTGAGGCCCACCGGCGACAGCGCCCGCACGACGGTGTGGAGCGCCTGACTGGAGAAATCCGGGCGGAAAGCGCGTGGAGTCGGCTATCCTGAGAGCTCAGGGAGTGTTCCTGCGGAACAGGTATCCGGGTCCGCAAAATTGATCCGATAGTCAATGAATCCGGATCCGGCTCGTATGAACGCGCTGGTGAGCATGCTTGGGCCGCCGCAAGGCGGTTCGAGAAGCCTAAAGGCGCTCGGCTGGGTCTGCCTTGTATCGCTTACAGGGGTCGATTCACGGCCCCGGTACGGTCGAGCGGTGCGCTCCCTGAACCTCAACCAAACGAACTATGAACATCCTCTTCATCGGCGACGTGTTTGCAAGCGCGGGACGGCGGCTGGTGGCCGACTACCTGCAACAGTTGATCGGCGAGGAGCGCATCGACCTGGCCATCGCCAACGTCGAGAACGCTGCCGGCGGCTTTGGCGTGACTCCTCCGATCGCCCAGGAACTCTTCTCCCTGGGCCTGGATGTCATGACGACAGGCAACCACGTCTGGGACAAGCGCGAGATCTACGACTACCTCGACCGGGAACCGCGCCTCCTCAGGCCGGCGAATTACGATGCGTCGCTGTCAGGCAAGGGCGTCTATGTCGGCAAGGCGCGCAACGGCGTCGATTATGCGGTGTTGAACCTGCAGGGGCGCGTCCATATGCCGCCGCTGGAGTGCCCGTTCAAGAAAGCCGACGAGTTGCTGGCGCAACTGCCCGCGGACGTGAAGGTGCGCTTCGTCGACTTCCACGCCGAGGTCACCAGCGAGAAAATCGCTCTGGCCTGGTATCTGGACGGGCGCGTAACAGCCGTGATCGGGACGCACACACACGTCCCCACCGCCGACGCGCGCGTCCTGCCAAAGGGCACGGCATTTCAGACAGACTGCGGCATGACGGGTCCCTACGATTCGGTCATCGGCGTCGAGAAAGACATGATCATCAAGCGCTTCCTGACCCAATTGCCGATGCGCTTCGAGGCCGCCAAGGGGAATCCGCAATTGTGGGCCGTGGTGGTTTCGGTGGACGAAGCGACAGGGATGGCCACGGGGATCAAACCGCTGGCCATCATCAACGGCGTTCGGGTTTGAAGACTACCGATTGACCAGGACCGCGAATTCCTTCGAAGCCGCCAAATGTCCATCCGCCGTCACCAGCGTCAGGCCCAGGACCTTGGCCGTGGCGGCAATGAACCGGTCGGCGGGATCGCGTTGAGGCAGACCGAGCGTTGCCGAGGCGATAGCTATCTCGGATGTGAGCGGCGCTTCGCGCAATCCCGATCCCGCCAATGCCTGGTTGATCCAGATCTGGGCATCTCGATCAATATCGAGGCGTCCCTTCTCAATTAACAGTAATGTCTCCCAGACGCTGATCGGCGATAGCCACACATCGTTGGCCGGATCGTCCAGTAACCGCCTGACCTTGCGCGACAGGCGGTTGGGCTCGAGCAGACTCCAAATCCAGATGTGTGTATCGAGAAGCAGGTTCACGGCCGCAGTACTTCCCAATCATCCTCGGACGAAGCGGGCGAGACAATGTCCCCCGTGATCCGGCCCGTATGAGCGAGACAGCCGAGCCAACTTGCCTTGCGCTCGGGCGGTTGCGGTGGCACGACCTGAGCCATGGGCACGCCAAACCGCGTAACGACAACGGGCTTGCCCGTTTTGCTGACGCGCTCGATCACCGCAAGGCATTTCGCCTTGAAGACGGAGATAGCGATCTGTTCGACTTCAGCCATGTCAACATCATGACTGTACCATGGTCAACGACCATGGTCAAACTAAGTGCAGCTAGTCCTCGTCTTGCTGGGCAGCCAGCTTCGTCACCACGCCGAGATCCTCAAGCGTCGTCACATCGCCCGACACGGTATGCGACGTCACGATCTCGCGCAGCAGTCTCCGCATGATCTTGCCCGAACGCGTCTTCGGCAGCGCCTCGGTGAAGCGAATCTCTTCCGGACGCGCAAACGAACCGATCTCGTGCGCCACCCACTGCCGCAACTCCTTGCCCAGCTTGTCGTGATCCCAGTTGCCCTGTTTGAGCGTCACGAAGCAGCAGACTGCCTGGCCGGTGATCTCATGCGGCTTGCCCACCACGGCGGCTTCGGCCACCGACGGATGGCGCACCAGCACCGATTCAATCTCCATCGTCGACAAACGGTGGCCCGAAACGTTCATCACGTCATCGACGCGCCCCAGAATCCAGAAATAGCCGTCCTCGTCGCGGCGCGCGGCGTCGCCGGTGAAGTAGATGCCGGGGATACGGCTGAAGTAGTTCTGCTCGAAGCGCGCGGGGTCGCGCCAGATGGTCCGCATCATCGACGGCCAGGGACGATTGATGACCAGGAATCCCTCCTGATTCGCGCCCACCGGCTTGCCGTCGAAATCGACCACGTCGGCCTGTATTCCCGGCATCGGCAGCGTACCCGAGCCAGGCTTGAGCGGCGTTGCACCCGGCATCGGCGCGATGAGGATACCGCCGGTCTCGGTCTGCCACCAGGTATCGACGATTGGGCAGCGATCCTTGCCGATCACGCGGTAATACCACTCCCACGCCGCCGGATTGATCGGCTCGCCGACCGACCCAAGCAGGCGCAGCGAAGACAGGTCATGCCGGTTCGGAAGCTCCTCGCCCTGTTTGACGAGCGCGCGGATCGCCGTCGGCGACGTGTAGAAGATGGTCGCTTTATAGCGCGCGGCGATCTCCCACCAGCGGTCCCAACCGGGGTAATCCGGCGCGCCTTCGTACATGATCTGTGTCGCGCCGGCGGCCAGCGGGCCATAGACGACATAAGTGTGGCCAGTCACCCAGCCGATGTCGGCCGAACACCAGAAAACGTCCGCGGGTTGCAGATCGAAGACCCACTTCATTGTCATCACCGCATGCAGCATGTAGCCGCCGGTGGTGTGCAGGATGCCCTTGGGCTTGCCCGTCGTGCCGGACGTATAGAGAACGTAGAGCGGGTGCTCGGAATCGAGTTGCTCGGGTGGGCAATCGCTCGTCACTGACGCTTCGAGATCGTGCCACCATTGGTCGCGGCCTTCGGTCATCGGCGTTTCGCCGCCGGTTCGCTTGAGGACGATGACGCTGTGGACAGTCGGACATTCCAATGCGATCGCTTCGTCGACGGCCACCTTGAGCGGCAGCGGTTTGCCGCGCCGCCAGCCTCCATCGGCCGTGATGACGACGGATGCCTCCAGGTCCTGGATGCGCGTCTTGAGCGCCTCGGCCGAAAACCCGCCAAAGACGACGCTATGCGTCACGCCCAGCCGCGCGCAGCCCAGCATCGCGGCGACGGCTTCCGGCACCATCGGCATGTAAATGATGGCCCTATCGCCCGATTTGAGTCCGCGCGCCTTCAGCATGTTGGCGAAACGGCAGGTCATGCCGTACAAGTCCGAGTAAGTGATGTCGCGCGTATCGCCGGGTTCGCCCACCCAATGCAGTGCGACTTTCGCTCCGTTGCCGGCTTCGATGTGCCGGTCGAGGCAGTTGTAGCTGGCGTTGAGCTTCCCGCCGACAAACCACTTTACGAACGGCGGATGCCATTCGAACGGGTGGTCCCACTTCTGGAACCAGCTCAGTTCCTTCTCCGCCAAGCCGGCGAAGAACTCTTCAGGGTGCTCTTCAGCCTGGCGGCAAAGCTCACGATAGGCGTCCATCGACGGGACGTTGGCGCGCGAGGAGAACTCCGGCGACGGGGGGTAAACTGCCTGCTCTGACATGGTTTCTACAGAGTTTAGCAAACCCCCCGCAACGGTTGGTTGAATTGGACCCGCCGGTCCGCTTACGACTTCGCGATCTGCCGCAGCACGTAGGGCAAAATCCCGCCCGAACGGAAGTAGTCGATCTCGCGCGGAGTATCGATTCGGACTTTCACCTGGAAAGTCTTGCCCGGCGCCGACACGGTGGCGATCTTCGATCCCGATTCGAGCGCTTCTCGCACGCCGGTCACGTCGAACGTCTCGAAGCCCGTCAGACCAAGGGACTGCCGCGTCTGCCCTTCGACGAATTCCAGCGGCAGCACGCCCATGCCGACCAGGTTCGACCGGTGGATGCGCTCATAGCTCTCGGCGATCACGGCCTTGACGCCCAGCAGCGCCACGCCCTTCGCCGCCCAGTCGCGCGACGAACCCGACCCATACTCCTTGCCCGCAATAATCATCAGTGGCGTCCCCGCCGCGCGGAACTTCACCGATGCGTCGTAGATCGAGATCTTCCCGCCGCCCTGTTCCATCGCCGTCCAGCCGCCCTCGGTCCCGGGGGCGAGCTCGTTGCGCAAACGAATGTTGGCCAGCGTGCCGCGCGTCATCACGTCGTCGTTGCCGCGCCGCGAACCGTAGCTGTTGAAATCGGACGGCTTCACGCCGCGCGCGACAAGGAACTGCCCGGCGGGCGTCTCTGGCTTGAACGATCCGGCGGGCGAGATGTGGTCGGTCGTGATCGAGTCGCCCAGCACGGCCAGCGTGCGTAGACCGGCGATATCCTCAATCGGCTTCGACGGATCGCGCATGTCTTCGAAATACGGCGGGTGCTTGATGTAGGTCGATGCCGGATCCCAGGCGAAGGTCTCGCCCTCGGGCGTCTTCACCGACTGCCACATCAGATCGCCCTCGAACACCTTGCCGTACTGGTGCGCGAACATCTCCGGCTTGACGCTCGAATTCACCGCGTCAAGTACCTCCTGCGTCGTCGGCCAGATGTCTTTCAGATAGACCGCTTCGCCGTCCTTGCCCGTGCCCAGCGGCTCGGTCGTCAGATCGATGTCCACCCGTCCGGCGATCGCATAAGCGACAACCAGCGGCGGCGACGCCAGGTAGTTCGCCCGCACCTGCGCATTCACGCGGCCTTCGAAATTGCGGTTGCCCGACAGCACGCTGGCGACCACCAACTTGCCCTCCGCCACAGCCGTCGAAACCGGTTCCGGCAGCGGGCCGGAGTTGCCGATACACGTCGTACAACCGTACCCGACCAGGTGGAACTTCAACTGTTCCAGATACGGCAACAGCCCGGCCTCGATCAGGTAGTCCGTGACGACCTTCGATCCTGGCGCCAGCGATGTCTTCACCCACGGCTTCACTTGAAGCCCCTTCTCGACGGCCTTCTTCGCCACCAGCCCGGCGCCAAGCATCACCGACGGATTCGACGTATTCGTGCAGGACGTGATCGCGGCGATCACCACCGCGCCGTCGGCCACGACGGGCGTTTCGCGCCTCGGTTCTGTAAGGACGGAAAGGAAGTTGGCCTTCACCTCCGGCAGCGTCAACCGGTCCTGCGGACGCTTCGGTCCAGCCATCGACGGGACAACCGTGCTGAGGTCGAGTTCCAGCGTATCGGTGAACTCCGGCTCCGGCGATTCCTTCGTCAGGAACATCCCCTGTTCCTTGTAGTACGCCTCGACGAGATCGATCAGTTCGGCCGGGCGGTTCGACATCCGCAGGTAGGCCAGCGTCTGTTCATCGACAGGGAAGACGCCGATCGTCGCGCCATATTCGGGGCCCATATTGGCGATCGTCGCCCGGTCGGCCAGCGGCAGGTCGAGCACCCCCGGTCCATGGAATTCGACAAACTTGCCGACGACGCCTTTCTTGCGCAGCATCTGCACGACGGTGAGAACGAGATCGGTCGCCGTTACGCCCTCCCGCAGCTTTCCATGCAGCTTGAAGCCAACGACTTGCGGCAGCAGCATCGACACCGGCTGGCCCAACATGCAGGCCTCCGCCTCGATGCCGCCGACGCCCCAACCGACAACGCCCAGTCCGTTAATCATCGTCGTATGAGAATCCGTGCCGACGACCGTGTCCGGGTAGGCCAGCGTCCCATCGGCGGTCTCTTTCGTGAACACAACCGGGGCCAGGTATTCGAGGTTCACCTGGTGGACGATGCCAGTCCCTGGCGGCACGGCGCGGAAGTTCGAAAACGCCTTCTGCGCCCAGCGCAGCAGGGAGTATCGCTCCGAGTTGCGCTGGTATTCGAGCAGGACGTTATGGTCGAAGGCCTGCGGCGTACCAAATTCGTCCACTTGCACCGAATGGTCGATGACGAGATCGACCGGGATGAGCGGGTTGGCTTTCGACGGGTCGGCGCCCAACTTGCCCAGGGCATCGCGCATGGCGGCCAGATCGACCACGCAAGGAACGCCGGTGAAATCTTGAAGAATCACCCGCGCCGGCATGAATTGGATCTCTTCCGCCACGGCCCGGACATCCCACTTGGCGACATACTCAACGTCAGCCTTGCGCACGGCCACGCCATCTTCCTGGCGCAGCAGATTCTCGATGAGGACCTTAATCGAGTAAGGAATCCGGTTCAAGTCGATGCCGGCCGAAGTCAGGGCCTTCAGGGAGTGAAACTGGTACTCGCGGCCGTTGACGCTCAATGTTGACAAGGTGCCGAAGGAGTTTGAATTGCTCATGGGGATACAAGTATTCTAACTCGCACTGCCTGGACCTGCGTCTGTAGAAACGCGATGCCGGCTCGCGCAGGCCGCGAACAAAGAGAGCGGGTTCCTGCCGCATGTTCGACAGAGTGCCCATGGGCCGCTGGCCCACAAAAATGCATGGAAACCGCTTCCATGCCATGTACCCTAAGCCAAGCCCATTAGCCTTGAGGCCGCGAACGAAGAGAGCGGGTTGCCCGGTGGCGATTGTTGAGGGGGCGGGTCCCCGCGGCGACTTTCAGCGGATCGCCGCCGGCCGGTTACGCCGAAGGGGACAAATAATCGGGTGAACGGGCGCATCCGGCCATCAACGGGCGTAGAATGATGCCATGCAGGATAGAAGAGTTTTCTTCAAGACGGGCGTCGCGGCTGCGCTGTCGATCGGATCGAGCCGCATCATGGGAGCCAATGACCGGGTCAATATGGGCATCATCGGTTTGGGTGGACGCGGCAGATACCACGTCGGCGCCTATAGCCGGATTCCCGAATCGCAGATCGTCGCTCTCTGTGACGTGAACCAGGAGGCGCGAGAACGCAGCTCGGCCACCGTGGTAAAGGCCGGCGGCCAGAAGCCCGCCGAGTTCGAGGACATGCGCAAGTTGTTCGAGGACAAGTCGGTTGACGCCGTATCGATGGCCACGCCCAACCACTGGCACTCGCTCGGAACCATCTGGGCCTGCCAGGCCGGCAAGGACGTCTATTGCGAGAAGCCCGCCAGCCATAACATCTGGGAAGGCCGCAAAATGGTCGAGGCCGCCCGCAAATACAACCGTATGGTTCAGATCGGGTCGCAGAGCCGGTCCATGCCGGGCGTGATCAAGGCCATGCAGTTGCTCAAGGAGGGCGTGATCGGCAAGGTGTATCTGGCCAAGGGGCTGTGCTACAAACGCCGCAAGTCGATTGGAGTCACCCCGGTGGAACCTGTTCCCGCGGGCGTGAATTGGGATCTCTTCCTTGGGCCAGCTCCCATGCGTCCCTTCACCAAGAACCGCTTCGCCTACAACTGGCACTGGTTCTGGGATACCGGCAACGGCGACATCGGCAATCAGGGTATCCACGAGATGGACAAGGCGATCTGGGGTCTCGGCAAGGGTCTGCCAACCATGGTCTCTTCCACCGGCGGCAAGTACGTCTATGCCGACGACCAGGAGACGCCGAACACCCAAATGGCCACCTTCGACTATGGCGACTCGGAACTCATGTTCGAGGTCCGCGGCATCATCACTGGCGGCGAAAGCAACTTCGAGCAGCGCGGCAACATCGTCGGCGACATCTTCTACGGCGCGGACGGCTACCTGGTACTTGACGGCGGCGGATTCAGGGTCTACAAGGGCGAGAACCGCGAACTGGTGATGGAAGAGAAGGGCACTCGCTCAGACGCCCCCGAGCACATGGTCAACTTCCTCGCCGCGGTGAAGACCCGCAAGCATACCGACCTGAACGCCGATGTCGAAGTCGGCGCCAGGAGCATGGCCCTCGTCCACCTGGCCAACATCAGCTACCGCCTCAAGCGAACGCTCAAGTTCGACCCTGTCACCTGGACGTTCCCAGGCGACGCCGAGGCCAACCGCATGGCGACACGCGAGTACAGGAAGCCTTACGTGGTCCCGGACAAAGTGTAGGGGGCTTCTCATCTCGAGATGGTGTTCCGTCTCCGAAGGCCGTCCAGTCAGAAATCGGAGGGCGGACGCCCCCGTCCGCGCCGGACCCCTTGGTCCGGCCCTGTGCAGCCAGAGTTACCGGAGCCCGCTCCCTGGGGCGGGCTTCTTCTCTCTGTACACCCTGGCCAGAAATCCGCGGACGATCTCCGTCTGTTCGCCGACATCCACCAGAAAGGCGTCGTGGCCGTAGCTTGACGAAAGCTCGCAATACGTCACGTCGTGGTTGCGGGAGCGCAATGCGTTGGCGATCTCCAGCGACTGGTAGGACGGGTAGAGCCAGTCGGAAGTGAACGAGATCACCAGGAAGCGGCAATCGGCGTTCTCGAGCGCCACGCCCAGGCTCGGCTTGCCGGCGAGCAGGTCGAAATAGTCCATCGCCTTCGTGATGTAGAGGTAAGAATTCGCATCAAAGCGATTGACGAACTGTGAGCCTCTATATCTAAGATATGATTCGACTTCGAAGTCGATATCAAAACCAAACGAAAAACTCTCGCGGTCGCGTAGCCGGCGGCCGAACTTCTCCCTCATCGACTCGTCGGACATATAAGTGATGTGTCCGACCATCCGCGCCACGGCCAGCCCGCGAGCCGGAGGGTTCGTTTGGTAGAAGTCGCCGCCGTTGAAATCCGGGTCGGCGACGATGGCCTGGCGCCCGGTCTCATTAAAGGCGATCTGCTGGGCCGAGTGGCGGGCGGTGGCGGCGATGGGGATGCACGCCTCCACAAAATCGGGGTAATCCACCGCCCACTGGAGCGCCTGCATCCCGCCCATCGAGCCGCCCGAGACGGCCAGAAGTTTGCGGATTCCGAGGTGCTCGACCAGCAGTTTTTGCAGCCGGACCATGTCGCCAATGGTGACGCCGGGGAACCGCAAACCCCAGGGCTTGCCCGTGGTTGGGTCAATCGACGACGGGCCGGTGGTACCCTTGCAGCCGCCCAGGACGTTCGCGCAAAAAACGAAATACTTGTCCGTATCGAAGGCCTTGCCCGGACCGATCATGTTGGCCCACCAGCCGGGTTTGCCTTCGTGGTCGATGCCCGCGGCATGGGCGTCGCCAGTGAACGCATGAAGCACCATAATGGCGTTCGCCTTGTCTTCGTCCAATGCGCCCCAGCACTCGTAAGCCACCTGGACGTCGTGCAACGTCTCGCCGCAGTCGAGCGCGAGTTCCGGGAAGTGAACGTAATGTGGTTCAGAGATCATCGCCTGACGCCGTGATCCTATTGTACAGGGCGTCTCGGGATGCGTTCCGAGACGCGTGACGAAAGAAACGGCGTCCCGTTTCCACGTTTCACGCCAGCCGCCATCGGAGGGCGGACGCCCCCGTCCGCGCCGGACCCCCGGTCCGGCTCATCTGCTTGATCATGCCGCAAATCGCCGTGGCAGCCTGCTAGCAGCCCGTGGCCGGCGCGCCGGCCGCCTTTGCTTTGCCGCCGCCGTCACCTGAGAAACTGAGGTAGCGTTTGACGTTCTCGCCCAGCAGTTGCAGGAACGGCTTGTCGAGATTCGACCTGATCGCCACATAGCATTCGTCGCAAGTGTTGCTCCGGGTGAACTCCCTCACCATGCGCCCTTGTTCTGCGAGCGGGTACTTCTTGAACTGCATCGAGCACGGCTGAAGGTCGCCCCGGGCCGTGACGACCAGGAACCGCAGCCCGGCCTTGCAGCCTGGACGGCCATTGTCTTCGAAGTATTCGCGCGTGTGCTGGAGCGTCGTCGGGGCCGAGACGATCCAGTTCGTTTCATCGCGGCGCGATTCGACGCGGTCGAATTCCGTCCGCAGTTGGACCAGTTGCGATGCCGCTTCAGGGAAGTACTCGCGGCTGCCCGTGCGCCGGGCCGAGTAGGCCGAATAACAGATGTTGACGCCCCACTTGCGCGCCTGGTCGGCATTCTCGTTGATGTACGGCAGGTTGACCGACGTGATGCAGGTGTTCAGGACGATGTCGTCGTAGCCATGGGCGGCGCACTTCGGGACGACGTCGTCGAGATGGTCGAAAAGACCCGGATAGACGCGGAAGTCGTCGTGGCGCGAATCGGGGAAATCGAGCGACACCGAAAACTGGTCCACGCCCGCCTCCCGCAGTCTCAGATAGCGCTCGGGCGTCATCAGCGACCAGCAGGAGACCAGAATGATGTAGGGCAGGGAATTCGGCTGCTTGATGTTGCGGACGATCTCTTCCAGGTCGTCGCGCATCAGCGGTTCGCCGCCCGAGACCTGGACCACGCACGGCTTCAGCGTGTCCATGTAGCGCCGGTAATCGGCCGGACGGAGATTGTTCGAATCGTCCTTAGGACCGCCATGGTCGCAATGCCGGCAGTAGCAGGTGCAGGAGTCAGTGACTTCGAACGAGACCACGATCGGCCGGTCGGCGAGCCAGTTCAGCGAGCCCTGGCGGATGACTTGAAGCGACTGCTTCAGAGGGACTTTTTGCATGGCTGAATAGCCATCATACCAAGGGCACGCCCTATCTTAGAAAAGGTGGCCGCGAAAGGCAGCCTGCGCCAGTGCTTCTTCGCGGCCTATACTCAAGGGGTCGGGCAACATGCATCTAGCCACTGCCACCAGACCGGCGCGCGCAAAATCGGGCAAAGTCCCTAAAACACCTGCCGAAGAGCATAGTGTGCCACTCGTGACGCTCCCCGATTCCGAAATCGCCATCGAATCCTTGGCAATGGACTACCAGCAGTTCAGAGTTGGCCGCTCAATGATCGTACACGCCGATTGCTTCGAGTGGCTCAGCCGGATTCCGGCCAACAGCATGCACGCCGTTGTGACGGACCCGCCGTATGGCGTGAAAGAATACGATTTTGACCAGCTAGAGAAGCGCTCCAACGGCAACGGTGGCATATGGCGAATCCCGCCATCCTTCGATGGGCATGAACGCGCGCCCCTTCCGCGCTTTACTGCGCTCAACGACAAAGAGCGTGATCACCTGCGGCGCTTCTTTCTCGAATGGGCCAAGGTGGTGCTTCATGCACTGCGGCCCGGTGGCCACGTCTTTGTCGCCAGTAACGCCTTTCTTTCGCAACTCGTGTTCACCGCCCTCATTGATGGCGGTTTGGAATTCCGCACTCAGCTCGTCCGCGTCGTCCGCACCCTTCGTGGTGGTGACCGGCCCAAAAATGCTGAAGCGGAGTTCCCGGGCGTGTGTTCGTTGCCGCGCGGATGCTATGAGCCGTGGGGTATTTTCCGCAAACCGATGCCCTCGGGTATGAAGGTCAGCGATTGCTTGCGTGAATACCAGACTGGCGGTTTGCGCAGGACTTCGGATGACTTACCCTTTGAGGATGTCATCTACAGCGAACGGACACCGCGCCGGGAACGGGAGATTGCGGACCATCCGAGTCTCAAGCCGCAATCGCTCCTGCGTCAGATCGTGCATGCGGCACTGCCCCTCGGTGAAGGCATTATTGTTGATCCCTTCAGCGGTTCCGGTTCAACCGTCGCTGCTGCCGAGGCTATGGGTTTGTTGTGTATTGGCACAGAACGCCATGCAGACTACTTCGAGATGAGCCGCACGGCAGCGCCAAGACTGGCCGGCATTGGGGCGGCGATCACAGGCGCGGGGCAGTTGAGCCTTTTGTAGCGCTACTCGTCCACCGTTGTCGGCGCGCTTGCACGCATTGCGGCATCCTTATAGATCCAATTGGCCATCATCTTCTGAAGGCCCGAGTTGGTGATACTTGCGGTTATGGTGCGCCTACTCGTTTCGGAACGTCCTGCGAACAGCCAATCCTCCTTCGTCAGTTCCGCGCCCACTACCATTCGGAAGCTGAGCGGTTTCGGCCCAATGCCGTTGCCCGCGTCAACTGGCCTGTTGCTGTCGAACACAAAGACCATCAACCACGTGTCCTCAGGGTTGTGGCCCTGCCATCCTCTCAGGTAACGGGAACCCTTGATCTCAATGCCGACGCTTCCGTGCTGACACATGTCGTTGGTGAACATGTTGGCTGGAATCAGGTCCGGGTGTCCGTTGTGATAGCGATTCTTGGCGAGTCCCTTACAATGCTTCGGAATCGTCGAACTCATGAACTCGCCAACGATGCTGCTGAAGTTGGCAGGCATTAGCATCGTCTCCAGCCTGGAAAGCTGGCGCGTGTTCATCTGTAAATTGATGAATCCGAGGAAGTCAACGAACTCCTGCATCGCGGCCTGGATGTGCTTGACGGTGCATCCGAATGGGATCACGGCATTCTTGTTGAAGCCCTCCGGGTCAAGGGGAAGCGGATTACAGGCGCTCTGTTCGGTGTAGTTGGACATCCAGACGGTATGATGTCACAGCCCTCGGGCCGCTTGCCACTCTGTCTCACCGATGTCGCAAGTTCAAGTTTGACAGGCGAGGTCCGGCGGCGGTAGGTTCGTTTGGTAGTGGCCTCCCGAACCGATTACCGCAAGTTCCTGGCCTGGGGCGCTGGAATCGCCATTGGCTTGGCCGTGCTGGGCCTCGCGGCGATCTTCCTGTCCATCAATGTGGGTGTCGGCAACCAGAAGCAGCGGGCCAGGTCGCGGTTCCCAGGCCGCGATCCATCGCAAGCGCTGATCGAGATGGTGGACTGCGAAAAGTGCGGGATGCAGGATCGCAACCGTGCCGTCTGGACGCTTGGCCAGATCCGGGAAGAGCGGGCGCTCCCGATCCTGCACAAGCACTTCTACGACGGCCCCTGCGACCATTCGAAGTTCATCTGCCAGCACGAACTGCGCAAGGCGCTGAAAAGGATCGAGGAAGCGCCTCCGGTACGGGCAAGCCGCTGACCCGGTTCCCCGCGTATCGCTTATACTGATCGCATCATGACGAGAACGGCGCTTCTGCTATTCCTTTTGTGCGCGACGCTGCTTAACGGCCAGAACAAGGCCGACGAAAAGGAGTGGATCCCACTCTTCAACGGCCGCGACCTGACCGGCTGGATCCCCAAGATCACCGGCTTCCCCGCCGGCGAAAACTTCGGCAACACCTTCCGCGTCGAGAACGGCGTGTTCAAGGTGAGCTACGACCAGTACAAGGAGTGGGGCAACCGCTTCGGCCACATCTTCTACAAGGACCCGTTTTCCTACTACATCATCGCCGTCGAATACCGTTTCACGGGCGAGCAGGTCGCGGGCGGCCCCGGTTGGGCGACCCGCAACTCCGGCATCATGGTCCATGGCCAAAGCCCGCAGTCGATGGGCAAGGACCAGGACTTCCCCATCTCCATCGAATCGCAGTTGCTCGGCGGCCTCGGCAAGGGCCCACGCACAACGCTGAACCTTTGCACGCCCGGCACAAACGTCGTCTTCAACGGCAAGTTCACCTCCCAGCACTGCATCAACTCGGCGTCGAAGACCTATGACGGCGACCAGTGGGTGAGGGCCGAAGTCGAGGTCCACGGCAGCGGGACCATCCGCCATATCATCGACGGCCAGACGGTGCTCGCCTACGAAATGTCCCAGATCGGCGGCGGCTCGGTGTCCAAGCACGACCCGGCAGTGAAAAAGGACGGACAGATGATCGAGGGCGGCTGGATCTCGTTGCAGAGCGAGTCGCACCCGGTGGAGTTCCGCAAGGTTGAACTGCTCAACCTCGCAGGGTGCACCGATCCGAAGGGCGCCAACTACAAGAGCTACTTCCTGAAATCCGAACCCTCGGCCTGCAAGTATCAGTAACGGAATCCACGGTGCGGATCACACGATGCGAAATGATGATGGCGGCCGCCATGCTCGCGCTGGGTCTGCAGCCGGCCTTGGCCGGGGATTCATCCGATTGGGCGAGTCTCTCCAGGATTCGGCCCGGCGAGAAAATCCAGGTCGTCAGCGAGAACATGAAGACGGTGAACGGCCGGTTCGAGTCGTTCTCGGATGACTTGATCGTCGTCCGGCAGCAGTCGGCTGACGTTGTCGTCCCGAAGCGCGAGGTCGTGCGGGTGACCATCACGGGCAGGAGCAAACGCCTGCGCAATCTGGCGATCGGCGCGGCGGCCGGGGCTGGAACCGGGTTTCTGATCGGACACATCATCACCCGCGAGAAGCACGACGACTGGCAGACGATCGTCGGGTTCTCCACCATCCTTGGGCTGGGCGGCGGGACCGCTATTGGCGCCTCGGTTGCCGGTCGCCCTACGGTATACAGAGCGATCATTCCATTCCCGCCCGTGAAGTGACACGACCGTCGGTGGGGCAGGCTTCACAGGCTGCTGAAAAACCTTCCGCGGGGTCCGATTGGC
>CAZLDN010000016.1:0-59742 GCA_964558355.1 uncultured Candidatus Solibacter sp. | reverse complement strand
GTGGGGAGGAGGCTGGCGGGGTGGCGGGGCAAGCGGCTGAGTTACTATGAAGTTGATTTGTAAGGAACAAGTTGGCGCGCCCGCGCGTTTTAGTGATTGGAACTTGAATCGCAATAGCTGCAGCACTCGTATATCCCAGGAATCCCACGTTATGAACCGTCTTCGACCGATCTTCGCTGGCCTACTGACCGCAATCATGATGGCCCCGCCCACGCTGGCACAGGCGCCGGCCGCAGCCACGCCAGTCTCGTCAGATCAGAATAACGTCAAGCCAAATGTGCCCGAGGCCCCAGGGACGGGTTTGTGGAGCGGCCTCATGCGGCCATACCGCCAACCCGAGATTGCCCCCGTCTCGCTGGGCAATTCGCCGCGTCTGGAGACGCTGATCCGGGCAGGGAAGCTCTATCTTTCGTTGGCCGACGCGCTGGCATTGGCGATTGAGAACAATTTGGATGTCGAACTCGCCCGCTACGGTCCGCAGCTTGCCCAGGTGGACATGCTGCGCGCCCAGGCGGGCGGTTTGCTGCGCGGCGTCCCGTCCACGATCCGTTCGGTGCAGTCCTCGGCCCTGTCTTCGGTGACAGGCGGAACGGGAGGCAGCGCCGGCGGCGCGTCGAGTGCCGGCACGACAAGCAGCACTTCCGAATCCGCAACGGGCGGCACTGTCATCACCCAGACCGGCGTTGCGGTGCCGGTGCTCGATCCGGCATTTACTTTTTCCGGCTCGGCCGGCCACACTTCCTCGCCGCAGTCCAACACCGTCACCACCGGCCTCACCGCATTGCAGTTCGACAGTCGCGCTTTCCAGTTCGGTTACACGCAGAACTTCCTCACCGGCACCGGGATCAACGTCAACTGGAACAGTTCCTGGGTGAAGTCCAACAACCCGCGTCTGGACCTGAATCCATACTGGCGGCCGAACATGAATCTATCGATCTCGCAGAAGCTGCTCCAGGGCTTCGGGCTGGCGGTGAACAACCGCAACATCCGCGTCGCCAAGAACAACGTGAAGGCCAGCGACCTGACTTTCAAGTTGCAGGTGATGACAACGGTCTCCGGCATCGTCAACCTGTACTGGGATTTGGTGAGCTACAACGAGGATTTCAAGGTAAAGCAGAAGGCGCTGGAAGTGGCGCAGAAGTTCTATGAGGACAACAAGAAGCAGGTCGAGATCGGGACCCTGGCGCCGATCGAGATCGTCCGCGCCGAAGCCCGCGTGGCTCAGGCTCAGCAGGAGTTGACCAACTCGGAGACGTCGCTTTTGCAGCAGGAATCGATCGTGAAGAACGCCATATCCCGTTCCGGCCTGGCGAGTCCGGCCGTGGCCGAGGCGCGGGTCATTCCGACCGATTCGCTGGCGCTGCCGCAAGCCGATCAGATCGAACCGCTGGCCGACCTGACCGAGCGGGCCATCAAGAACCGACCTGACATTCAACAGACCGCAATCAACATCGAGAACACGAAGATCGGCCTGGCTGGCTCGAAGTCGCAGTTGTTGCCGTCGCTGGACGTCCAGGGAACCTTCCAGAACAACTCGCTGGCCGGATCATTGAATTCGCTCTGGAACATTCCGGGAACCTCGCCCAATGCCGATCCCTTCTTCATCGGCGGCTATGGCACGGCGCTGAGTCAGATCTTCCGGCGCAACTTCCCGGATTACTCGGTCGGGTTCCAGATGAACATTCCGATCCGCAACCGATCGGCGCAGGCCGACTACGTTCGAGACCGCCTGTCGCTGCGCCAGTCGGAACTGAGCGCGCAGAGGCAGGTGAACGAGTTGCGCGTCAACGTTCAGAATGCTTTGACGGGTGTGGTGCAGGCGCGTGCGCGGCATCAGGCGGCGGTGAAGGAGCGTCAGTTGCAGGAACAGACGCTCGACGCCGAGAACAAAAAGTACGCGCTGGGCGCATCAACGGCCTTCCAGGTGGTTCAGACGCAACGCGATTTCGCGCAGTCGCAGGCGTCGGAAGTGGCCGCACTGGCCGCTTATTCGAGGTCGCGCGTGCAGTTGGATCTCACCACGGCGCAGATCCTCGGCAGGTACAACGTCGAGATGGCCGAAGCGCAGGCCGGGAAGTCGTCGAAGCCGATGGACCCGCCGGTGGTACGGTAGGCGAGTTGGTTGAACCCGCTGGTGGCCGCTTCTTTGAAGATGTCGACCGGAACCCGCTCTTGAGGAACATCCTGAGAGTTCCTCGTCCGTCTGGACCCGCGGAAGTGGGCAACCCGCGCTCTTCGTTCGTGGCCTTCGCGAAGTGGGTGAATCCTCAATTGCAGGTCGCCGTTTCGAAATAAAAGCCCCCGCCGGGGCGGAGGCTTTTGTATCTGAGCGAGGCGGGGACGAGGTCAGCGCTTTGAGAGGTCGCGCACCCAGATGTCCTTGAACAGCATGTGGCCCGTTCCACCGGAGTGAAGTTGGAGAGCGATGGTTCCATCGAGGAAAGGCGCGCGGGGGTCAGTGAAGTCGATCATCGGGACGCCGTTGAGGCTGGAGATGTAGCGGTTGCCGAGGATGGTGACGGTCATCTCGTTCCAGTCATTCTGGCGGACGACGGTCTCGTTGTCCGGCGAGGGCCAGACGATCCAGGCTCGGCCGAAGCCATAGACGCCGCCGGTGTGACGGCCGATGGAGCAATCGATCTCGACTTGCGCGCCCTGGCTGACATCGGCGGTTCCGGGCTTGAAGCGGGTGTGGAAGTAGACGCCCGAGTTGCCGGCGCCGACACACTTGAAGCGCAGTGAGATCGTGAAGTCCTTGTAGTCTTTGGTGGTCTCCAAGTAGCCGTAGCCCTTGGTGACGGCCTTGCCCTGCAGAACTCCGTCTTCCAGTGCGACCCACTGTTCATTACCGACATTGTTCCAGCCGGTGGTGTCTTTACCGTTGTAAAGTTGGACCCAATCCTCGCCCGGAGGCCGCGGACCCTGAGGCCGCTGAGCAAAGGCGCAGGAGAGAAACAGGAGAGAGGCGATGAGTGTTTTCATAACAGACCTAGGATAATCCAGGACGATGCCCGGCGGCTTGGCCGTCAGTCGACCCAGTCCGCAAGAAAGATGTTGAATTCGTAGCGGCTCTTGGCGCCGTGGTCGCTGGCGAGCACCAGCCGCTTGCCGTCGGGCGAGAACTCGGGGAACGAAGCGAAGCCGCCGAGATCGGTGATCTGCTCAAGGCCGGAGCCGTCGATGTTCATCATGAAGAGCTCGAAGCGGCGACCGTCGCAGTTGTGTTTGTTCGACGAGAAGACGATCTTCCTGCCGTCGGGGGTGAAGGTTGGGGCGAAACTGGCGCAGCCGAACTTGGTGAGCTGACGGACGTTGCCGCCGTCGGCGTTGGAGGTGAAGATCTCCATCTTCATCGGCTCGGTGAGGTCCTCCTTGAGGAGTTCCCGGTAACGCGCCATGGCCGTTGGATTCGACGGGTCGGTCGCGCGCCAGACCAGTTTCCCGCTGTCGCGCGAATAGACAGCGCCGCCGTCGTAGCCTTCGCGTTTGGTGAGCTGTTTCTTGCCCGAGCCGTCGCCGTTCATCCGCCAGAGTTCAATGTCGCCGGTGGAGAGGGAGGTGTAGACGATTTTGCCGGTCCTGAAGTTGACGGTAGCTTCGGCATCGTAGCCGGCAGTGCTGGTCAGCTTCTTCTTGATGGCGCCCCGATCGTCGGCCAGGTAGATGTCAAAACCGGGGAAGACCGCCCAGACGTAACCCTTAGAGCGGTCGGGCGGGGCAGGGCAGGCGTCGCCGGCTTCGTGGGTAGAGCCATAGACGATGTGCTTGTTGTCGGGCAGGAAGTAGGCGCAGGTTGTCCGGCCCTTGCCCGTGGAGACCATGCGCTGATCGCTGCCGTCGGCGTTCATGATATAGATCTGGTCGCACTGGTGAGGGGGGCGGGTGGACTGGAAGACGATCCGTTTGCCGTCGGGAGCCCAGTAGGCTTCGGCGTTCTGGCCGCCATCGGTGAGTTGCTTCAAATTCTTGAGATGGCGTGAATCGGGCGCCGGCTGGCCCCAGATTGCGGCCGCGAACGCCACCAGGGCGAAAATTGACTTCATCTATATGTTTTACCCTTGAATGGGTCTGAACCACCACACGGGCCGCCTATTTTTGTTCCCGGCCGAGACGGGCCGAATTGATGGCCATGGTGTTCGGAGGATGCGGCCGGTTCGGATTGGCCGGTGAATCATCCCGAATTCGACTAAAATTGAGAGTTGCCTGACATTTCCGTCACTGTCGTTGTGCCCACGCTGGCTGCTGACGCGAAGCTGCTTGACTGCCTGGCTTCGCTCGAGGCTCAAACCTGGAAAGCGTTTGAAACCGTGGTTGTCGACAACAGCGCTTGTGCCGCGATCCACCGGCTTGGGGCCGCGAGATTCCGATTTCGATTGATTGAGAACATGCACAATGTTGGCTTCGGCGAAGCGGTGAATCAGGGCTACCGGCTGCGGCCGGCTGCTTACCTGGCCGTTTTGAATGACGATGCCGTGGCGCATCCAGGTTGGCTGGAAGCGCTTGTCGGCGCCCTTGAGTCGGACCCTGGGTCCGGGATGGCGGCGTCGCGGATCTTGTTGCTTGGCACGGAACTGCTCGATTCCGCGGGGCTTGGCCTCGCGCGCGACGGATCGTCGAAGCAGGTTGGCCGGATGCGTCCATCGGAGACGCAAGGCGCGCCGCGAGAGGCTCTAATACCTTCGGGTTGCGCGGCGATGTACCGGGGCAAGATGCTTGAGCAAGTGGGACTTTTCGAGTCGAGCTTTTTCCTGTATTGCGAGGACACTGACCTGGCGCTGCGCGGGCACTGGGGAGGCTGGCGCTGCCTGTATGTTCCGGAAGCCGTGGTAGAGCACCACTATTCGGCCAGCGCCGGCCGGGCATCGGCGGCAAAGGCGTATTTCGTCGAACGCAACCGGCTCAGGATGCTGGTGCGGACATTTCCGATGTCCTGGCTTGTGGCGGCGCCCTTCTTTAGCGTGCTGCGCTACGGGCTGCACCTGCTGGCTCTCCTTGGCGGCAGGGGCAAGGCGGGCGAATTCCGCTCATCGGGGCTGCCGTTCTGGCTGCTGCCATGGACCGTCCTGAAGGCTCACGCGGCACTGATCGCCTCTCTGCCGTCGCTGCTCGGCCAGCGGGCCGCCATCCAGCGCAACCGTAAGAGTTCACCGGCCGCATTCAGGCGCCGGCTGGCCCAACATCGAATCAGCCTGCGGGAGGTTGCCGAGCAATGAAATCCGTCCCTTCCGGCCAGACTCTCGTTCTGATTCCCGCCTATGACGAAGAGGGTTCAATACGCCGCGTCATCGAAGAGGTGAAGGCGATTTACCCAGGGATGCCAGTCCTCGTCGTCAACGACTGTTCCAAGGACGCCACCGTCTCCGAGGCTCGCATCGCCGGGGCGGAGGTCCTCTCGCTACCCTGCCATCTGGGCCTTGGCGGGTGTGTGCAGGCAGGTTACAAGTTCGCCTATGGCATGGGCTACTCGACGGTGGTCCGCATCGATGGCGACGGCCAGCACGATCCGCGGGATATCTCGCGGCTGCTCGACAGGCTCGCCTCCAGCGGGGTGGAGATGGTGATCGGCGTGCGCGCGCCGGGTTCATCCGCGGGTTTCAGGACTTCACTGCTGCGGCGTATCGGCATCGCCTTTTTCAAACTCCTGCTGCGGCCGATTCTCGGGCGGCGCGTCTCTGATCCGACATCCGGGTTTGTTGCTGTCAACCATCGCGCTCTGGAACTCTTCTCGCACACATTTCCGCTTGAATATCCAGAAATAGAAGCTCTTGTTGTGTTGCAAAGGAAAGCATTCCGTTTTGAGGAGATCGAGTCCGTCATGCGGCCGAGGATTGCAGGGCGCAGTTCGATCACGCCTTTGAAGTCGGTCTATTTCGTCCTGCACGTGTTGCTGGGCGTCTTCGCCAACATTCTGCGCTACGACGGCGCGCCAGTCCGTCCCCGAGGGAGGTAACGCCACATGGATCGGTTGCTCGTTTTACTGTCAATACTGAGCGTGGTACTCATGATCGCCGTACTCCGATCTCTTCGGCGGGAACGGATCCGGGTAGAGCATTCGGTCAGTTGGCTTCTGGCCGCGGTGGCGCTCTTCGCGCTATCGGTCTCCCCATCCGCGCTAAGTGCTGCCGGCGCATGGTTGGGTCTGGGTGAGCCTGCAGTCGCGCTGATGGCCGCCATCCTGATCGTATTTCTTGGCGTGTTCTATAGGTTTTCAAGAGTTGTTTCTGAATTGAAAGACATGAATATTACTCTGATTCAAAGAGTTGCGATCCTCGAGTATCAGATCGAGAACAAAGATGGCGAAGTCCGCTAAGCCAGCACAAATCTCAGGTCCTCCGGCATGGCTTTGGCCGGCGCTCCTGCTGGCCGCCTTGCTCGCCTATCTTCCGGCGATCGATGGCCCATTCATCTTCGACGACCTCACGGTTGTGCCGCTCCATCCCGGTGGGAGTCCGCCGCTTCGAAGTCTGGTCACGTCTTCGCGTCCGCTCTTCTATTTGAGTCTCTGGCTTGACCGCCAGTTGTTCGGCCTCTCGCCGCTGCCGATGCATGTCATCAATATCGTCCTGCACCTGCTGAACGCATGCCTGATGATGGCCGTTCTCAAACGAATCGCCGGGCTTGCCCGCATCGACGAGGCAAAGCGGAGCTGGCTTGCCGTGGCCGGGGCTGGCGTTTTCCTGCTGCACCCTGCGCTCACCGAAGGCGTCAGTTACATCGTCTCGCGGAGCGAGGTGCTCAGCCTGTTTTTCGGACTCGCCGCGTTCCTTGTCTTCCTGAGCGCGGAGACTATCGGCGCGGGGCGCGCTGCGGCCGTCCTGTTGCTGTTTGCGCTGGCGGCAATGTCGAAGGAACATTCATTCGCGTTCGTTCCGCTGATGTTTCTCACCGCGATGTGGTTCGGCGAAACGCCAATGAAGGGGCTCAAATCAAGAGTGCTCGTCTTTGTTCCGCTCGTTGCCGGAGGGGTTCTGGGCGCGGTTTATGTTTTCAAGTCGGTCGGCGTCCAGGCCACGGCGGGCTTCGGTGTTCAGGGCCAGACGCCACTCACATACCTGGCCACGCAGTGCCACGTCATATGGCGCTATGTGCTGATGTTCATCCTGCCGGGGGGAATGAACATTGATCATGCCATCGGCTTTTCGAGTTCGCTTCTGGAGCCGCTGCCGGCCGCCGGCTCTGTTGCCCTGCTGGCCGCCAGTTTCGCCGCGTTCAAATACCGGCGGGTTTATCCACTTGCTGGATTCGGCTGGCTGGCATTCCTGATTCTGCTTGCGCCGACGTCGTCGGTGATTCCCATTGCCGACGCGATGACCGACCGCCGCCTCTACCTGTCCTCTTTCGGACTGCTGGCGATCGTTCTTGAATGGCTCTCGCGCCAGCCGATTCCAAGTATCAAGATGAGCGCCGGATGTGCGGCCGTTCTGCTGGTTCTTGCCTCGCTCACGTGGAGCCGCAATCACGATTACACAAGCGCCGAACGGCTGTGGAGGGCGTCGATCGCGGAGAACCCGGCGAATGCCCGCGCCCACTTCCAACTGGCTCACGCGCTCTATTCGGGCGGCGGCTGTGCGGAGTCGTCCGATGAGTACCAGCAGGCATACAGGCTTGGGCAGAAGGGCGCCGATTTGCTTGTCGACTGGGCGCTCGCTCTGGATTGCGCGGGGCAATCCGAAGCGGCGGCGGGCAAATTAAACGACGCCCTGGGCAAGGATCCGCGCAGCTTCCATGCCCGCTCCACGTTGGGCATGATTCATGGAAAGCAGGGCCGGCTCGATGAGGCTCTTGCGGAGTTGAATCAGGCGATTGAACTTAACCGCCGATTCGACATGACGTGGACGTATCGCGGCAACATCCTATTCATGATGGGGCGGCGCGAGGAGGCGGCGAGCGATTTCAAGCGGGCTCTTGCTCTCAATCCAGACAACCCGGCGGCGCAGAAGGGCCTGGCCGCGACAATGGCGAGGTGAATCGTTTGAACATAGGGATCAACGCGCTGTTTCTGATTCCCGGCGGTGTCGGCGGCACGGAGATTTATCTGCGATCGCTCGTCGATGCGATGGCAGGACTCGAGTCGGGCCACCGCATCACCGTGTTCACCAATCAGGAGACGGGTCCGCTGGGGCCTGATTCACGCGTCCTGCCGGTGCGCGCGGTCAACCGCGTGGCGCGGATTGCCTATGAGCAATTCCGGTTGCCCGGCGTGCTGAGAGAGTCGCGCATCGACGTGCTGCTGAATCCAGGGTTCACGGCGCCCTTCTCGCCGCCCTGTCCACAGGTGACCGTTTTTCACGACCTGCAGCACAAGCGCCATCCGGAGTACTTTCGCTGGTTCGACCTGCCTGCATGGAATCTGATGCTCTGGACAGCGGCGCGCCGCTCGCAGCGTCTCATTGCGGTGAGCCCGGCGACGCGCGGCGACCTGCTGCGCTTCTATCCATTTCTCACGACAGGCCGCATCGATGTCGTTCCGCACGGAGTCGATCAGGAGTTCTTCGACATCGCGGCGCGCCGCGAACCCGGCAACTTCCTGCTGTGTCCATCGACAACCCACCCGCACAAGAACCATGCCCGGCTGTTGCGCTGTTTTGGCCGGTTGCGCGAACGCCACCCTGAGCTTCGACTTGTCCTGACGGGCGTCAAGGGATTCGTTCACGAGGAGGTCGACCGGCTTGCGCAGCCGCTCGGCGATGCCGTCGAGATCCGCGGCTGGGTGGATCGCGTTGAGTTAATCGAACTGTTTCGCACCGCCCGCGCCGTGGTTTATCCGTCAACGTTTGAAGGCTTCGGCATGCCAGTGGCGGAGGCGCTCGCGGCGCGGGTTCCGCTGGCGTGTTCCGACATCGAACCGCTGCGAACACTCGCTACGGGCTCGGCCCTGCTGTTCGATCCAAACGATGAGGATGCGATGGTCGAGGCGATCGAACACTTAGTAGAGCGCCCGCCACCAGCCTTGGCGGCGACCCAATCGCTGACCTGGCGGCAGTGCGCTGCGCAGACGGTGGATGCCCTAATGAGAGCCGCCGGCGCTTGACGCGCCGTCCTGGGTCAGGGTGGCAGGAGCCGGCACGCTTTTGTGTACGCGGATGATCAGCCTTTGGTCTGCAGCCATCGTGTTGACGCCACCCTGATCGCAGTTCAGACATTCGTCGCCGCGGCTCAGAAACCAAAGCAGCATCTCGTATCGTTCGAGCGAGTTCACCGCATCGCTGTCGGCTTGCCAGTAAGTGGTGTAGTTCGGCTCGAGCCGCGTGTAGTGAAGCTGATTTGGGCCACCCTTCCACTTCCAGCGAGCCCAACTCATCGGCGCGGTGGAAACGACTCCGAGGTTGCGAATGATCAGATGCGGCATATGAACCGCTTTGAGCAGTTTCTGCCGAACGGTGAGGTCCGAGTAGGGCCGAACCTGGTACCCTTCCGCCAGCCAAGAGCCGCAGTTCCACGCGGGCATCAGGTACAGCAGTCCGCCATCCTTCACCGTCCGCCGCATCTCCCGGAGCGCCTGCTCGGGATTGGGAACATGTTCAAGGACCCAGATAGACCAGATCAGATCGTAGCTGTTGTCCGCGAAGGGCATGGATGTGGCCGAACCGAGGACGAAGCGCTTGTGGAAGAAGCGCTGGGCGCTGGGCGAGATGTCCAGGCCGGTGTAGTCCTGCACCACATCCTGCAAATAGCCGCGTCCGGCGCCGACGTCGAGCGCCCGCTTGCCCGTCAATCCCTGCGCGAGTACGAACGACTCCAGGTTTTCCTTCACCCGGTATCTCGTGGCCGCCTCCCGTGCGATCTTCACGTAGATCTCGTCCTGTTGGGAGGAGAGACCGGACTCGCCCTTGGAATACGCTGTCGCGTAGTAGTCGCGGAGCTTTTTCATCTCAACCGAACTGAGGGGCTGATCGGTATCCCGGGGCAACACGGATAGTCCAACGGCAGCGCATAACAGCAGCAAAACGACGCTTGTGCGCGCGAGAACGGCCCACAGGGGCAACCGCCTCCGGCGTTGCGGGGGCAGGGGGGAGTGATCGGCCATAACGGGTCTATCGGCGGCGGGGCCTGGCTTCAGTAGGGTTTGCGGTGCAGGAGGAGGCCGGCCGGAGCCTGTTACCCGCGGCCAGTCAGCGTAAGTAGTCTTCCAGCCGTACCTTCTCGTCGGTCCGTTCGTCGCGGTATTTGACGATCACCGGCGTGTACAAAGAGATGCCCCACTCGGCGCCCTTGCCCTTCGAGACGGCGCGGGAGCCGGCGATGACGACGGCATTTTCAGGGACCATCAGCGGTTCGTCATCAGTCGCCGAGTAGACTTCGCCCTTCACAAGATCGTAGACCGGCGTGGAGCGATTCAGGATCACGCCGCTGCCGAGGACAACGCGCTTCTTGACGACGGTGCCTTCGTAAACGCCGCAGTTGCCGCCCACCAGAACGTCGTCTTCGATGACGACCGGAAGCGCGCCCACAGGTTCCAGGACGCCACCCAATTGCGCCGCGGCTGAAACGTGGCAACGCGCGCCCACCTGCGCGCAACTGCCGACAAGGGCGTGCGAATCGATCATGGTTCCTTCGCCGACATAGGCGCCCACGTTGATGTACATCGGCGGCATGCAGGTGACGCCCCGGCCGACAAAACAGCCGTCGCGAATCGACGATCCGCCTGGTACGATCCTCACGCCGCTTGAAGCGCCGATGCTCTTCACCGGGTAGGTCGACTTATCGAACCAAGGCTGTTTGGACTGGTCGATCGACATGTCCACGATCGCCCCCATGCGGAATCCGCAGAGGATGCCCTTCTTCACCCAGGGGTTGACCCGCCAACCCGTGCGCGCAGCGGCGTCCGGTTCCGCGGCTCGAGCCGCGCCACGATTCAACGCGTCCTTAAACTCGCCGAACAGCGCCTGGTCGGCCGGCGAATAGGCAGACGGCGGGTTGGCGAACAACTCGGCAATTCGGGTTTCGAGGCTCATGACGCCAGCCCCACGCTCTTCAGGACATCCTCGATCCTGGCCATGGAGACCGGTTGCGGCTCGCACATCGGCAGCCTCCAGACTGCCTGCAACAGGCCCATGCGCGCCATCGCCGCCTTCACGGGAATCGGATTGGACTCGACGAAGTTGACCTCCATCAGAGGCAGCCACTTCTCATGAATCGCGCGCGCTTCTGCAAATTCGCCTTTCAGCAAGTGCGCGCACAGCGCCGACATCTCCTTCGGGATCTCGTTCGATGCAACCGAGATCACTCCCTTTCCGCCGAGCGCGGCCAGCGGCAGCGCGATTGAATCGTCGCCGGAGAGAACGGTGAATCCCTTCGGGACGCGCGCACAGATCGATGCCATCTGGGAGATGTTGCCGGAGGCCTCTTTCACGCCGGCGATATTGTCGATGGCGGCCAAACGGACCATCGTGGCCGGTTCAACATTGACGCCAGTCCGTCCGGGGACGTTATAGACCACCACCGGCATCCTGGTTTGTTCGGCGATCGCCTTGTAGTGCCGGAAGAGGCCCTCTTGCGTCGGCTTGTTGTAATAGGGCGTCACCGAGAGGATTCCATCGACGCCCATGGCCTCGTATTCGCGGGCGAGCGCGATCACCTCTTCGGTGTTGTAGCTGCCCGCGCCTGCCAGCACCGGTACAATGCCGTTGGCCTCATCGAGGACAATCTCCACCACGCGCACCTTCTCCGCATGCGTCAGAGTGGGGCTTTCGCCCGTCGTGCCGCAGGGGACGAGGAAGTGAATCCCGGCCTCGACCTGGCGGCGCACGAGGTGGCGCAACGCGAGTTCGTCCAGACTCAAATCCGGCTTGAACGGCGTCACCAGCGCGGTTCCGCAACCTTCAAACATGGCTTACTCCTTCGACTCCTCAAACAGAATCCGGCTGAATTCGTGAACACCCTGCCTGCCCCGCACCCACCGGGCCGCCCAAAGCGCGCCGCGGGCAAAGCCCTCGCGGCTTCTCGCGGTGTGGCGCAACGTGATTGTGTCGGCGGCCGAATCGAAACCGATCTCATGCGTCCCAGGGACCTTGCCGGCGCGGTTCGATCCGATGTCCACATTGCCGGCATAACCCGCCGCGCGCATCTCGTCCACCAATTTCAGCAACGTCCCCGAAGGCGCGTCCTTTTTTTGCGAGTGGTGGATCTCCCACGCCCAGGCCTCGTAGGCGGGCTGCGTGGACATCAACCTGGCCGTCTCGGACACGACGCGCTGGAACACGTTCACGCCGATGGAGAAGTTCGGACTGTAGACCAGAGCCGTCCCGGCGGTTTCAAATGCCGCCGCGACTTCTCCCAGCCGGGGAAACCAGCCAGTGGTGCCGCAGACGGTTGGAACCTTGAGCCGGGCCAGCGCCAGGAGGTTGTTCACTACCACATCGGGCGTGGTGAACTCGATCGCAGCGTCGATGTTCGCGAAGTTCTCCGGAGTGAATGCTTCGCCCTTCGCATTGTTGTCCACGTCAAGGCGCAGAGCCACTTCGAAACCGGTTTCGGGGGCGAGCGATTCGAGTATCCGCCCCATCTTTCCATAACCGACAAGCGCCAGTTTCATCATGCGAACACCGCCGGATCGGTCTCGGAGAAGAACTCCTCGTGCAGCGCCCTTACAGCGTCAACCACCTGTCCATCGTCCACCACGAGGCTGATGTTGAGCAGCGATGCGCCCTGCGAGATCATCCGCACGTTCACGCCAGCGCGCGCCAGCGCTGCGAACACCCGGGAGGCCACGCCTGGCGTATCGCGAATCGCCTCGCCCACCAGACAGACGATCGCCCGCCCGGTCTCCACCGTCACCTCGGCGATCTTCGATAGTTCGCCATTGATCTCATCGAGATTGTGCGTCTGGTCGATTGTCAGGGAAACGCTGACCTCGGATGTCGCAACCATATCCACTGGCGTCTTGTAGCGGTCGAACACCTCGAAGATCCGGCGCAGGAAACCGTGCGCCATCAACATCCTCAGACTGCGCACGTTGACGGTGGTGATGCCGCGTTTGCAGGCGATCGACTTCACCGGATTGGTCGAGCAGACAACCTCGCCGACAATTTTTGTGCCCTCGACGTCGGGCCGCCGCGAGTTGAGAATGCGCACGGGGATGTTCTTCTCGATGGCCGGCTGCACCGTGGCCGGGTGCAACACCTTCGCGCCGAAATAGGCCATCTCGGCCGCTTCGGCGAACGACACTGACCGCAGCCGTTTCCCGCCTGCAACCACCCTCGGGTCGCAGGTCAGCATCCCGTCGACGTCAGTCCAGATCTGGATCTCTTCGGCCTCTATGCCCGCGCCGGCGATGGCCGCCGAGAAATCGCTTCCGCCCCGGCCGAGCGTTGTGGTCACGCCGTCCTGGGTGGATCCGATGAAGCCGCCCATGACCACGACGCTTTCTTGCAGCATCGGTGCGGCGCATTCTTTGAATCTGGCGTAGGTCCGGCTATAGAGCGGCAACGCCTGGGAGTGGCGCGAATCGGTGATCATCACCTCGCGCGCGTCCAGGTGGCGCGCCTTCATTCCCAGTCCGGCGAAGGCCAAAGCGACGACTGCTGAACTGATGCGCTCGCCGTGGCTGGTCGCGTGATCCCACAGTTGTGGAGTCAATTCGCCGCGTTCGGCGATGGCCTCCATCGACGATTCCAGGCTGCTGAACTCGCGCCGTAGAATCTCGTCCACTTCACCGGCCAGTTGAATGCCTGCCGCATCCATGGCCTCACGGCGCGTGTAGTCCTTCAACTCCTCGATGTCGTTGAGCGCATCGGCGAGGTTGCCCGCGGCCGCCTTTTCCGCGGCCGCCAGAATCCGGTTGGTTGTCTTGCCCATCGCCGACACTACCACCAGGGGCTTTCTGTCCACCCTGGCGGCGACGATCGAGGCCACGCGTCTGATTGCCTCGGCGCTCTCCACCGACGTCCCGCCGAACTTCATCACAATCATGTCGAGTCGTCCTTCTACAGCACTGGCGCGCCCAGGATAGCCCAAGCGCGCCCGTGCATCCGGCAGACTAATCCAGCAAGCCCTTCGCCTGCATCAACTCCGCGTTCAACACGGCAGCGCCGGCGGCGCCGCGGATCGTGTTGTGACCCAGGCAAACAAACTTCCAATCCAGGACAGGGCACTCACGCAACCGTCCAACGGTCACCGTCATACCGTTGCCGCGGAACGCGTCGCGCCGCGGTTGGGGCCGGTTGTCGTCGGTCAGATACAGTACCGGTTTTGGCGGCGCACTGGGCAGGTCCAGTCGCTGCGGTTCGGCCGTGAAACTGTCGAACGCCGCCAGCAGTTCTTCTTTCGAGACCTTCTGTTTCAGCGCCACCGACACCGTCACCATATGTCCGTCAACCACGGGCACCCGGTTGCAGTGGGCGCTCACGGCCGCTTCGAGCGGCTTGAATCCGCTGGCGTCGAAGCCGCCGAGGATCTTCAGCGTTTCGACCTCCATCTTCGGCTCCTCGCCGCCAATGAACGGAATCACGTTGCCCACGATGTCCAGCGAGGGCACGCCCGGATAACCCGCGCCCGAGATCGCCTGCATCGTGGTGGCGATCACCTTCTCGATGCCAAACTGTTTCAGCGGCGCAAGACCCATCGTCAACACCACCGTCGAGCAGTTCGGGTTCGTCACGATGATGCCCTTCCAACCGCGCGCCTTCTGCAAGGCGGCGACGGCCAGGTGGTCCGAATTGATCTCCGGCACCAGCAGCGGCACGTCGGACTCCATCCTGTGCGTCTTCGTGTTCGACACAACGGCGTGGCCATTCGCGGCGAAAGCGCGCTCCATCTCGAGCGCGACCGAGGCGTCGACGGCCGAGAAGATCAGCTTCGGCGCTGACGCATCCGGCACGCACTCCTTCACGATCAGCCGCGCGACGCTTTCCGGCGCCGAGCCTTCCAGTTTCCAGGCCGTTGCTTCTGAATAAGGTTTGCCCGCCGACCGGTCGCTTGCGCCAACCCAGGTCAGTTCAAACCACGGATGGCCGTCCAAAAACTTCACGAAGCTCTGGCCCACCATGCCCGTGGCGCCGAGGACTCCCACTTGGATTTTTTGTGTGCTCATAGTTCTCTCTCTATTCTCTCCAGGTTTTCATCAAGTCTCCCCAGGTTTCCGCCGGACGCTCGCGGCCGCCGGTCACCGGCTCGCGAGCAATCGCTTGACCAGGGTCTTGTAGAGTCCCGTGGCTTCCTCGAGCTGAGTCTTTTCCACTCGCTCTCCGGAAGTGTGGGCCACATGAATGGTGCCGGGGCCGAGCAGATAGGGCTCGCCCCATGCGCCTTGAAACGCAGGAATGTCAGTTGTGTAAGCCACTATGGTCGTCTCGAAACCGTCCACCACGCCGAGGCGCGCGGCGGGAATACAAAGGATCTCGTTGGCTTCCGCCAGCCCTTCGCAGGCCTCGGCCACCGCACGGCGCAGCGGTTCCGGATCGCCCACCAAACGGAACATGAGCGACGCTGACGCCTCATCCGGTATGACGTTCGGCGCCCCGCCACCGCTGATCGTTCCGATGTTGACCGTGCAAGGACCCAAGACCGGGTCCACGGGCAATTCGATCTTCCTTATGCGGTCGAGCGCATCGAGCAGCTTCAGAATCGCGCTTTCGCCCAACTCCGGATATGCCGAATGCGCCATCCGCCCGTCCGCCTTCAACATGAACCGCAACGCGCCCTTCGACCCCGTTGCCAACCTGTTGCCCGTCGGTTCGCCGTTGATGAGGTAGCGGGACCCGCGCGGATGCTTCGCCGCGAAATAGGCGCCCGCCGAATCGCGCTCCTCGCCCACCACGAAGAGCAACCCGAAGCCGCGCACGCCCTCGGCCAGCAGATCCTCGGCCGCGCAGATCATGGCTGCGATGATGTCCTTCACGTCGCAGGCGCCGCGTCCCCAGATGAACTCGTCGTCTTCGCTTGAAGGGAAGTAAGGCGGCACCGTGTCCAGGTGCGTCGACATCGTTACGTAAGGCTCGCCGAAAGCCGCGAAAATGTTGTCCCGGCCCGGCTCCACTTCCATCCGCTCGACTGTTCCGCCGTGATTGCGCGCAATGCCGCTCAGCAACTCGTGGACGAAATCGCCCACCTGCTTCTCGTTGCCGGTCACCGATTCAATGTCGATCAACCGGCGCGTCAATTCGAAGACTCGTGACATGGCCGCGCGCTGGATACACCTTCGCCGCATTGGTCAAAGGCGGTAATCAACCAAGATATCAGTTCAGCGGCTGTCCAGTCACCTGCGCCCTGGCGCGTTCAGTCGTCTTTGTCCAGCGCATCGAGCGCCGCCTGGTTGTCCAGCAGCGAGGCGTCAGGCGCTGCCGACGGCTGATCGGGCCACTCCGCGCAATGCGCTTTCGCCGCCGCCCCAACGAGCAGCCAGCCGTGGTTCATCAGCACGGACTGTTCGCCCTTCTCGAAAACGTCGAGATCCGTTCTGACGCAGGCGATCTTCGCCAGCGTCTTGCCCTCGTAGCCCTTCGCCTGTGGCGTGAGCGGATAGTCGCCGATGGCTGTCCCAATCCCCCAATACGATCCGCGGTAGTCGCCGCGTTCGAACGCGCCGATCAGCATCCGCTTGCGCAGAGCGCGGGATTGCCGGTCGATCACGTCGTTGGCCCGTTTTAGGCGCGTGAACATGTTACCGCCAATGCCGGGGTCGTTCTTGAACGGCGCTCCGGCGTCGGAGCAGAAGACGAAGTCATTCGACTTCCACACGGGCTCGAGTCCCATGTTGTCGTAGACGCCGCCATCGCTCAACACCGCCTTGGCGCGAATGAGGTTCAGATCATCGCCCGGCTCCATCTTGCCGTCCTTCCACGGAAGACCCTGAAGATCCACGGTCAGCGGCGGAAAGGCCAAGGGGAATGCCGAGGACGTTGCCACCGCCACGGCCAGTGGCATGTCGTCCTTGAAGGTGTAGCCCGTCAAATAGTCGCCAATCCGGTCGTCGCTGAAAACCCAGTTCACGCCGTTCTGCATGTTGGTCGCGCAGAAGATGAACGACGGTCCGCCGCTCTGCCTGATCTCCCGAAGCAGGCTCATGCGCGCCTTGCCGAGCAAGTCCTCATCGTATCGCTCGACGAGCAGATTGGTGACGGAGTAGTCGCGCCTTGCGAGGTCTTTCCACTTGAGCGGGTTCAGCCGGCCGAAGATCAACGGGTAGTTGCGCAGGTTCTTGCCGCAGAGAGCGCGCATGGGCGCTTCTACCTCGTCCTGGAAGTTGGTGAACCGCTCGGCGGAGTCCTTGATCAGTTTTCCCCATTTCGTCGCCAGCAACCCGTTGGTGATCGATCCGCCGGACACCGACGAGATCGAAGTCACGCGGGAGAGCAGCCCCAGATCGTTCAAACGCCTCAGAGCGCCGAGATGAAAGAGCGACGCCCTGAAGCCGCCACCCGAAAGCGCCAGTCCAATTTTCAATCCCGCATCGGTCAATTGCTTCGTGCTCATAGCTCCACCTGAATGCCTCCTGTTTCATCTTCTGGATAGTGGGTCTTGTACTTCCAACGCTTCTTCAGCCCGGCCACGTCCCAGACCTCGTTTTCCTCTGAACGGTAGTTGAACCACAATCGCGTCTGTTCACCCTCGCGCGCTTGCAGAATCCTCGCGATCGTCTCCGGATCGGGGTGGTTGAATTTGTCGCCGTTGGACGAGAACAGGTAGGCCGGGCAATCGAGCAATCCGACGAGCGTATGGCTGTTGTTGAACTTGCTTCCGTGATGCGACACCTTGAAAGCGTCCAGCTTCAGCCTGGTCTGGTTGCGCTGGGCGAGCAGCCTGCGGATACCCGCCTCGAGAACCGGGCTGTGGGCGTCGGCGGCGAGCAAGACCGACTTGCCGTCATATTCGGCAAGGAACGCGATGCTCGATCCGTTGGCCGGCGCCGTGTCGCTTTCGAATTCCACTTCGACAAGTTTCGCCACATCGAGTTTCCCCCCCAGCCGGCGCGGTCTCAACTTCCTGTCGGCTTCCAGCGCCGCCTCGGCACTTTTGAGCGAGCCGGGAATCAGTCCGGCCTTGACGCACTCCTTCTCCCAAACGGGCTTCAGCTTGGTCAACTGCTGTTTGCCCGGCGAGAGGAGCGTGATCGTTAACCCGCCGTCCAGCACCTTTTCCGGCAGCTTCCCCTTGCCAGGTACGACCACTGCCTCGCCGTCGAATTTCGCATTCCAGGGCGCTTTGGCGTGGTTCACGATCGCCGCGCCCAGTTTCTCTCCTTGCGCCGCGCCCAGCCGCGTCGCCCCTACCAATTGGTCGTAGCCGTTGTACCAGACCTCCCGGATGGACATCCCCTTTGGCAGGTTCGCCAGCAGCTTCACGCCGCCCTCGATGTGGTCCTGGTCGATATGGGTGACGCACATGAGTTCGAGTTCGCACTTCTTGCCGGCGCGCGCCGTGATCGCATTGTAGGTTCCGCTCAACCCGCCGTCGATCAGCACGCGGCTGGGGCGCCGCTTGTCGCCATACTCGATCCAGATCGCGTCGCCATGCCCTGCGGGCAGCATTTCAAGTTTGAACATAATCCCCTCCTTTTGTTCAGCCGGCAAGCAGCCAACTGGCGTCTCCGGCCGCCAGCAACATCAATCCGGCGAGCCTCCCTTCGGCCAGCAGTTTTCGCTTTGTCTCGAGCAACACCTCGCCCGCGGGCCGCGGCTTGCCCTTGCCGGCGGCGAGCGTTTCGATGAACACGCGCGCGATCTCCGGGGCGTCGCCGGCCAGCAATTCAGCGATCGGGGCCACAACGAGCGCCGCCTGATTCCGCCTGAACTGCGCCGGCAGGCTCATGAAGTCCACCTGCGCGTGGGTGGCGCCGCAGCCGAGCAGCAACACCAGCGGCTGCTGAGGCGGGGCGCCCACGACGTCGGTTTGATCCACGCCCGGCGGGTTCTTGAAGTGCTTTCCTATCTCCATCGTTGGCGGCTGCTGATTGTGGTCCACATGCGGCATCAGCAGCAACATCGACGGCCTCTGAATTCGAACGCCATCTGCCCACTTGGACCAGTCGAGAGCCTCGGTAGACGAGCCCGCCCGCGCCTTCAACGACTTCGACAACGCTTTGGACGCCTTCGCCGTCACGGCCCTCGATTGCGCATGGAGCACGCTCACCAGCGGCGTCAGCGTCTCGCGGTCCTTCACCGGTTCGTTCGTGATCTCGACCAGATCTTCAGACCGCTCATCGGCCGTTTCGCTGTGCCACTCGATCACCCGTTTCAGCCCCCAGAATCCCATCGGGCACACGAATTCGCCGCGCTGCAATTCCGCATCGCACTTGCCCTTGCACGCGCCGGACTTGAGCGCCTCGACCGCCCTGGAGCACACTTTGGCGTCCGTTCTGGGCTGTGGGAGGTCGTAGCAAAGCTCCAGCGGAACCCTCACGCCCGCGCCAGCCGCGTTTACCACCAGAGCCTCGCCGCTGCCGCCGATCTCCTTCATGACTGCGTTGGCCCACAGGGCCTGCCGCAACTGCCATCCCAACTGGGCGATCCTGCTCAACCCCTTCGCCGCCGTGGCGTCGGTCTCCCACGTCCGCATCGACTCCCAGTCGATCCCGTCGAACTCGGCCGAGATCGCCTCCACCGCCGCCTTCAGTCCGCCCAACGACACCCTGGCCGTTTTCAAGCCCCTCACGGCCGTCACCGTCCCGTCCTGCTCCAACCTGACGGTCCCGGCGGCCGGCGCGCCTTCCCGCAAACCCAGCGACAAGGGGCGCGGCATGGCCCCGATCCGGAACTCCGTCTTCTCCGGGATCGGCCCATCCTCTGCCACCCCTCCGATCACCTCCGACCGCACCACACCTTCCTGCAGCAGCCGGTTGTTGTGATACACCGAGATCCATCCCTCGAACACCCGCGACGCCGTGCTCACGGCGAACTCGAAACGGCACTCCGAGCTTGCCCCGCTTCGGGGCAGAAACACGGTTTTCAATTCTCCAGCCGGACAGGAATTGCGTTCCGTGAACACCACCGCCAGCATGACGCCGGCCTCTTCCGGCTTCACCGGCGGCTCCGGAAACGACTCCCCGCCCGCGCCCCACCCCTTCTCCTTCGGCCCGATCTTCACATCCAGCCCATAGCGTTTGCCCGCCTCCAGCGCATCTTTCGGCTTCACCCTGGTCTTGTCCAACGGTTGGAGCCGCTGCAGCAGATGCCGCCCGGCCGGCGCCGCCTCAGGCTGCGGCATGGCCGGCGCCGCCGCCACGGCCATCTCGGAGATGAGCGAAGCCCCTTCACTTTCCGCCGAGAATATCGGCTCGGCGCAGAGGACGCGCACCGCGTCCCGTGCTCCCATCCTGGGAGTCAGCCTCCCTGACCATTGAGGCAGATTCACCATGTTCAGCGACAGGTCCGCCTCTGCCTTGCGGATCCGTTTCTTCAGCGGATCGAGGAAGTTCGAAAGCACCGCCCGCTGGATGAAAACGTCGGTGGACCATAACATCATCTCCGGTCCATATGTCCGCGACACCGCGACATCAACCGGCAGGTTGTGTGAGAGCTCCATGATGAAGCTCCAGATCCAATCTGTCGATTCAGCCGGCTCGGAGACCGCCAGGACCGCGTGCGCCTGAGCCAAGGCCAGCAGTGTCCCGGCTTCGGCCGCCACCTTGTCCCAATCGGCTCGCCCCACTCCGCACAGCACCAGCAGATCGGCCGTCAACGGCGCCGCCGATTTCATCAACCGCGCGCGCGCCTTCAGCCCATCGGGGAAAACCAGGATGTCGCTGCACTCGCCCTGCGCCACCCGGGTCGTCGCGCGCATCCATGGCGGCCCGCCCTCGCGTTGGGCCGTTAGGGCTTTGAGCAATTTCGCCGCCCCCGGACCAGGAGCCACAGCCAGCGACAACGGCCACTTCCACTCGACTGTATGGACGGGGCTGGTCACGCTCACGTGCCAGATCCGCCCGGCCAGCGCCTGGGCGCATTCGCCGATGTGTTCCGACTCGCTCAGCTTCACCCGCACCCGGTCCGCACCGATCGCCTCGACAGTCCAGGGTTTTTCCAGCATGAGAGCAGTTTAATCTGGATCAGCCGGAAATGCCATGAGGTTTTTATCTCAATGGCGCCTCCTGCCCGGCAGTTTTGACCCGTTATCCGCCGCTACGCCGAGTACTTCCGCGTCAGCTCACGCAACTGCGCCATCATCCGCGGCACTGCGCGCGGGGCCGGCTCTTCGGCTTCATATTCGAGCGCAAGATAGCCCTTGTAGCCCGAAGCCGCCACCATCTTCACCACCTTGTCCCAATCCTGCGGAACGCGCTTGCCGTCCTCGCCCATCATCTCCACCTTCACCTGGATGTTGGCTGTCTTCGGCAGGCACATCTCGATCTGCTTGAATACATCGCTGCGGAAATTGCCCGTGTCCAGATTGACCGCGACCCAGGGCGAATCGACTTTGTCGACCATCTCCAGGATTCGCTCCGCCCGCGTGCAGATGCCGCCGTGATTTTCCAGCCCCAGAATCACGCCCTTCGTCGCCGCGTAGTCGGCCGCCCGTTGCAAGCACTCCACCACCCAGGGAACCGCCTGCTCCTCTGTGTATCCCTTCGGCACCACCCCCCCGAACACCCGGATGTGCGACGAGCCGAGTGCATTAGACACGTCGATCCAGCGGTAAAGCGACTCGACCTCTTTCCGCCGGTCCGCCGCCAATGGCCTGGTCAACTCGCTTCTGACGCTGATCGAGTAGATCTCGACGCCCATCGAGTAGGCCAGCCGGCGCAAAGGGAGCGTGAATTCCGGACCTGTCGACGGCATCCAGTAAACCGTCATGTCCAGGCCGTCAACGTCCCACTCCACCGCCCGCCGGATCAGGTCGTCGTAGCTCCACGCCTTGCTCGCCAGTTCCTTGCGGAACGAATAGCAGTTCAACCCGGTGCGCAGCCGGGAGCGTCCTTTCAGCGGGTCCTGGGCTAGGGCAGGGAGCGCAAGGGCGGGCGTCAGCGAAGTTGCGAGGAATCGTCGGCGGTTCATGCCCACGATTGTATGTCAAAACGGAAGGGAAGAGGTTTTCAGAAACCCAGCGTCCGGCTGCCGGTGGATGGCATCATCGCCGAACGCGAGAGGAAGTGGTAAGGGTTGATCGGCCCGCCGCCTTCACGAACTTCGTAATGGAGGTGCGGCGAGGTCACGCGGCCGGTCGCGCCGGTGCCGCCGATCACCTGGCCCATGCGTACATCCTGGCCTGGAATCACGTCGAGACGCGAAAGGTGCGCGTAGAAAGTACTCCGTCCGCCGCCATGGTCGATGACGATCAGCCTGCCGTACGCCCCGCCCCATTCGGCCTTTTCCACGATTCCATCGGCAGTTGCCCGGACCGGCGTGCCGATTGCGGCCGAGATGTCCACTCCGGCGTGGAAGGCCTGGAGCCCGCTGAACGGGTCGTCGCGCCGTCCGAAGTGGCTCAACAGCCGCCCGTTCACCGGCCACAGCGACGGCACCGGATTCCGGAACCAGCGGCGGTTGATCGACCGGCCGCTGCGGGACAGCGTCGCGGTCTTCAACATATTGTATTCTTCGAGGGTCTCGCTGACCGAAGGAACCAGCCGCTCCTGATGGTTCTGCACCGAATCGGGTGTGCCGGGGGTTGGGCCTCTCACCCCATAGGCGAGCGATACTTCGGTGGCCAGCATCTGAAGCCGCGCCACCTGTTCCGTCGTCTCGTTCGATTGGTTCAGCAGCCGCTGATAGCGCGCCCGAAGGAACTCCGTCTCCTGCCGTAAGTCATTGTAATTAGAGACCTTCCAAGCCATCCGAGCATAGCTTGAGATCATCCCGAAAAGCGTAAAACAACCGAGCACGGCCAAACCGAGAACGGCTACGATGACACTTTGGTTGATGTGGAAACGGCGGAGCCTGCCGTGCAGCGAGTGCGCCAGGACAACTATGAAGTAAGGTTGATTCATCGTTATCGGAACGAAGACCCTGGACGCCGTGCGCCCAGATCTGCAATTGCGATACGCCGCCCGAGGCGGCACTCGTCCATTGTAACTCTTTCGTTACCTTAACAGCCCATCCGCCACCTGTCAACGGATATGTGCATCCGAAAAAACGGGTCGATTGGCCCATGTGCAGGCGTGCCGATCAATCCTCAACCGATCGCCGGCACCGTGGTCAGGTTCCTTGCACGGCACCACTCAGCCGCCGGTCGCAGACCTGCGATCGATTCGATTCCGCATCTCATCCAGGTCTACACGCTCACCACGATCAAGGGCGTCCAATCGCCGCGCCAATTCCAGATGGAACCCCTCAAGTTGAGCGGCCCGCGCCTGGTCGTGCTCTTCCAGGAGACGGAGAGCTTCCCGGACGACCTCGCTGGCGGAGGTGTAGCGGCCCGCTTGGACCTTGTTGTTGACGAACTTCTCCAACTCGGGCGTCAGTGAAACGTTCATGGTCAGCCTCCCCGGATCCACTGCCCTAAAGTTAGCCAGAATAACAAAGTCTGTCAATCTGTGACATCCGCTCCTCTTTGCTTGGATTGCTTTTCGTCGGATGAATGTTGCATGCTCCCCATATGAAGTTCACCCACATCAAGAGTCAGGACATCTGGATCAACAGGGACCTCGTTGCGCACGTCCTCGTTGGACGCGACGAACAGGGGACACTAGTTGGAGCGACGGTGCAGCTTTCCGGGGTGCCAATGCCAATCACCCTCGATCCAGATGGGGCGGTAGCTCTTCTCCATGACATGAGGGGGGACTGAAGCAATCCGAGTCCAGTCCTCAATGCCCATTGGCTCCAACGGCAGCCAGTGCAGGGCTGCGTGATGCCAGCCTCCCCGCTTGTGCCAGGCATTCGTCACTCGTACCTCAGCGCATCCACCGGATCCAGGCGGGATGCCTTCATTGCCGGCCAGACTCCGAAGAAAAGCCCGATTGTCACCGAGACTCCGAAGCCGAGTCCGACTGCCCAACCGGGGACCGACGAGGGCAGGGCAGGGACGAGTTTTCCTATTAGCAACGTTAATAAGATCGAGACGATGACTCCGATGAAGCCGCCCAGAGCGGTCAAAGTGACGGCTTCCATCAGAAACTGAACGACGATGTCCATCCGGCGCGCGCCCATCGCCTTGCGGATGCCGATCTCCTTGGTTCGTTCGGTCACAGAGACCAGCATGATGTTCATCACACCGATACCGCCCACCAGCAATCCCAGGCTGGAAAGGGCGATCGAGACTGCGACGACGACGCTCAGGATGCTGTCAAGGTTCTTGATGATCTGGTCGGCGGTGGTCAGGCTGAAATCGTCAGCGGCGCCTCTCGGGGTGCGGCGGAGGCGGCGCAGGAGTTGGCGGATCTCCTCCTGGGCGTCTTCCCTCATGCCGGGCCGGGCCTTGGCGACGATAATGAAACGGTCTTCGTTCGGGAAGCGGGCCATGGCCGTGGTGATGGGGATCATCATGATGGTGTCGAAACCCGATGACCCGAAAAATCCGCCCTTGGCCTTGGCAAGGACGCCGATCACCGTATAGCCCGTGCCTGCGATCGCGATCTCGCGGCCCAACGGCTGGCCGTCAGGGAACAGCGCCGAACTGAGTTCGGGTCCGATGACGCAGACGCGCATTCCGCGGGCGTCCTCCTCGGGGGTAAAGAACCGCCCGGCCATGAACTCGCGGGGCTGAAGCTCGAAAGAGTTGGCGCTGTAGCCGGAGACGTTGAAGTTGTCGGTCTCAAAACCGGGAACGCGGGCCGTTACGATGCCGGCGGTGTCCGGCGCGACAAAGAGCTGCAACGACGTGTCTTCGACCGACCGAACCGACTGCCTGATATAGGCGGCGTATTCGGGCCGGATCGGCCGCCGCCTCAATTCCTTGGGCGTATACGGCGCGCTCGGATCGCGGTCGCCGCGGTTGAGGAAAATATTGTCCGGGCCAAACTCTTCAAAGAAAGTGACGATGCCCTGGCGCACACCGGCGGTCAGGCTGCCGACGGTCACCACCGTCGTGATGCCGATGACGATGCCGAGAATCGTCAACGCGCTGCGGAAGCGGTGGCTGCGGACGGCATCGAGAGCCATTCTGATGTTCTCGCCTGCGATGAGGTGAAACATGACCGTTTCCTATTCCGCTCTCAAAGCATCGACGGGGTTCATTTTGGAAGCTCGTGAGGCGGGGTACCACCCCGACGCGATGCCGACCAAGCTCGATACACCCACGGCCAAAGCGACGTAAGGCAGGGTGACTTTCAAGGTGACGCCGGAGATGGCGGTCGCCGCCACGGCGATGGCCCAGGCGCCGCCGAGACCGATGGCTCCCCCCATTAGCGAGAGAATGATGGCTTCGAGGAGAAATTGGAGCATGAGGTCGCTCTGGCGCGCGCCGAGCGACTTGCGGATGCCGATCTCACGGGTTCGTTCGGTCACGCTTACCAGCATGATGTTCATGATGACGATGCCGCCGACGACCAAACTGATCAGCGTGATGGGAACCACGGCCGCGCCGATCACGCCCAAAATGCGGTTGATGAACTCGCGGATCGAATCCGGCGTCATGGTGTCGAAGTTATCATTCACTCCGGGTTTGGTCTTGAACCGCACCCGCAGGGCGACCCGGGCCTGGTCCAGCGCCTCTTCCAGACTGAGGCCCGATTCCGGACGTGGCCGCGCAAACAGAACGATGGTCCGATCAGGCCCGTAGATGCGGTTAAAAACGGTGGACGGGATGAAGGCGACCAGATCCTGAGCCGGGCCGACTCCCGCCGAGCCTAGCTTCTCCTGCAAGCCAACGACGCGAAAATCGAAGCCGCTGATCTTGATCTGCCCGCCGATGGGGCTTGTCGACGGAAAGCACGACGCCCGGACATCCTCGCCGATCACCGCCACGGCGGCGCGCGTGCGGTCTTCCTCGACCGTGAAGAATCGCCCGTCGGTCAACATGAAATCGCGGATCTCCTCCAACTCCGGCGCCACCCCGATGACAGTCGACGATTCCACCGTCAGGCTGCCGCATTTGATGTCGTCGCTGCGCTGGCGGTAAGGGCTGTATAGGATATCCCTCCCCGTGGTCTGTTTCAGGTAGACGTAATCCTCCAGACGGATCCGTTTGTTCACCCTGAGCTTTTCGAACCGCTCGCGGCGGGAAAGCCGGCCGGCCTGCAGGATTTGCCCGATCTGAAAACTGTCGCTGCCAAAGACCTTGGCCGTGGTCTGCTCGGCATACGCTCCAAGACCCTCGATCGCCGCGCCCACCAGGACGACGCTGCCGACGCCGATGATGACGCCCAGCAGGGTGAGAAAGGTCCGGAGCTTGTGAGCGCGCAGCGATGCCAGGGCGAGGCTTGCAGCGGTATTGAACGAATAGAGAAATCTCATACGTCAGGCGAGACGGCATCGGCAACCAGGGGTTGGTCTGGAAACACAGCGTGTAAGCAGTACAATAGCAAGTTGAATAGCCGCGGCGGGCCCCACTATTTAGTGGATGATGGGATTGAGGGGGAGATGCAGGCGAATGGTCCGGCCGGCGTTTGCGGCCGGAGTTGGGAAGAGCGAGAGGGAGAGGAGTCAGGTTGGCAGGTCCAGGACAGGAATTGAACGGAGGCGGCGGGGTCTTGCAAGGCGAGGGGATGCGCCTGTGGACGGCGTCATCCGGGGCGCCGTCGATCGAGTTCAGCCCTGCCCTGCTGGAAGAGGTCCGGTCCGAGGTGGTGAGGGCGCTGCACGGGATGGGGAAGGGCGGCCTTGAAGTCGGCGGGATTCTGCTGGGCAGGTTTGAGGGTGAGAATTACAGGATCGACACATGGCGGCCGGTACGTTGCGACTATTCCAGGGGATCGTCGTTTCTGCTGTCAGACCGGGACGTGGCCACGCTGTCCTGCCAGATCGAAGCCGTGCAGGCGGATCCGGTATTCGAAGGCCGGCGCGTATTGGGGTGGTTTATCAGCCATACGCGGGGCGGACTGGAGCCGCGGGTGGATGAGTCGCAAATGCATACCCGGCTATTCGACAATCCGGGGTCGCTACTGTTGACCGTTCAGCCTTCACGTTTTGGCGACGCGCATGTCGGGATCCACATTTTTGAACCGGGGGACCCGCCGTCGCTGCGTCCGCTGGACCCGCCGTTGCCGCTTTTGCCGGCGCCGGGGGTAAGAACCGCATCAGCCGACAACCGGACCGGCGTCCAGCCGCAAACCGGTCTGCCCTGGCAAATGGAAGCCGAGGCGCCCGCCCGCCGTTCCGTCTTCGCAACGAAGTGGTTGAAGTGGGTCGTCTCGGCGGCTGGGGTGGCTTTCATTGTTCTGGCGGTGCTTGCGGCGCGCGGCGGCAAGCAGGTGTCTCAGGGTGTGCAAGCTTCGGCTGGGCCTGTCCATGTCGACCCATCAGGCCCGCCGCGAGCATTGCTCTCCCTGCACCTGCGGAAGACTGACGATGCGATCGAGGTGAGTTGGGACACCTCGTCTCCAGGCGTGAACGGAGCCAGCGCGGGCGTTCTCACCGTGCTGGATCAGGGCGAGGTGTTCGCCAGGCAACTCACGGCGGAAGAATTGCGATTGGGGCGGATCGACTACACGCGCTCCTTTGGCGAGATCCGAGTGCGGCTCTCCGTCACCGGCAAGGACGGCCAACAGGTGGAGGAGGCGCACTACGCGCCTAACAACCTCCCTGCGCTCCCCGGCCATTCGCCGGAGTAAGATGAAGTGTTTTATTCGCGGGCGCCTACCTGCCCGAGTCCGGCATCGGCCCGGAAGTCGACGTCTACCGGGGAGAGAACCCGGCAGAGGTGGCGGGAAAGATCCGGACGGCCTTCTTGCGGTTGCTCCGGGGCTGGAGACTCAGTCCCCGGACCAGGATAGGAGCGGGTTGCACGCGGGATGCCGGTCTTAGAAGGTTCTGGACAACAGCACGTGCCAGAAGCGGTTGTTAGGGATGCGCGGCTGAAGACCCAACTGCTGCCGGAACCCCATCTCAAGCGTGGACTTGCCGCGGGACAGCAGCAGGAACCCGGCGTAGCGGACGACGCGATGGTCTTTGGTCCCATAGAAGTCCCACGAGTAGGTGTGCTGCGGACCGTGACGCAACGTTAACCTCCAGGCGTCGCGCTTCACCAGGGGGTGCTCGGTATAGAGTTGAGTGAACAACAACGTTCCCTTCTGGAGCGGCGAATGGAACAGTGTCCAGGATTCCTGGGTGAGCAACACTGGCAGACTCTTCACCTTGGTCTGATACTGCATCTGCCACGCCCCAAGCCAGTCCTGCGCACCAGTCTTGACGGTCGGGAAACGCCAGCGCTGAAGGCCGGCTGAAAAATGCAAAGTGTGCCGCGGCGTGGAAATGACGCGGGTGCGGTAGCTCACCCCGGCAAGCCAACTGTTGACGTGCGAAGGCGCATCATGCGTGTTCCAGCCCGACAGGGTGATCGAATCCCCTTTGCGGAAGGCCTCGCCGACGGTCACGGTCACGCGGTTCTGCCACGCCGGGCCGTCTCCGAAATAGCCGCCAAGCGTGAGTTGGAAAGTGTCAGCGAAGCCGCTCTGGAGAGTGAGTGCAACCGTACGTTTCAGTTGAGATGCGGAGGGTTCGCTGTTGGCGTTTTCCCCGGCGCGCAATGCAGGACACAGGGTCAGCAGGATCGGGATAAGGAGCAAGAGCATAGGCTGGGATCGCATTCCCGACCCGATTGTACCAAAAACAGAGTTTCGGGTCATTAACTATGGTAATAAAAACGTCCGAGGCATGAGATCCGGGCCACCCAGGGCCGCGCACGCGCCGCCAGCAGGACTCCATTTGGCCAGAGGGCACGGCCCCGCGAAAGAGGTGCGCTTTCCCGGACTCCACCATCCAACGTTCAGCGCCAACATGCGGAATCGGATTCGCATCCTCATCCGGCTCCACCTTGTCCCCTCACGGATCCGGTGCGGTCTGGTTGACTGAATCCAATCCAAACCGAGCCGCGCACAGAGCCGCGCGCGGAGAAGTTACAAACAGGGCAATCAAATGGTATTATCTTAAAACCGGTGGAGTGCCGTTACCTGAACCTCGCCATGCTCAGCGCCACACGCTCCTGCGCGCGGCAGGCGCATGGTCACGGGAGTGGCATAATCGTTCAACCTGTCCGAGCCGATAGCCTGCGAAGCCAGGGGGCGCGAGTTCACGCGGCATATGCCTCCGCGAAGGCGGGAGGATCGTTCCGCGCCTCAGTATAATGAATCTCGGACCGCATAGAGGTAAACCTGATGGATTTTAAGACTCCGGTGCACAAAGAACGCGAGGACGCGGCAGTCGTCGCCCACAACACGCGAATGGGACTGGTCCTGTTTGCGGTGTACACCGCAATCTACGGCGGATTCATGATGTTGAGCGCCTTTTGGCCTCAACTGATGAGCGAGCCGTTTCTGGGCGGCGTGAACCTGGCCGTGATCTATGGATTCGTGTTGATCGCAACGGCGCTCGTCGTGGCGCTCATCTATGTGAGACTCTGCCGGAAGTTCTAGGAAGGAACCACTCCCTTGATCCACGCAACCTCTTTCACCGCTATTATTGTGTTTCTGATTTTCGCCGGGACCGTTCTCGGCATCAGCTTCTACCTGGGCCGCAGGGCGAAGTCCGCCGCCGGCTATTTTGCGGCGGGCGGCAACATCCACTGGGCCGTCAATGGTATCGCGTTCGCCGGCGATTATCTGTCCGCCGCGTCGTTTTTGGGCATCTGCGGCATGATCGCGTTCTATGGCTACGACGGCTTCCTGTACTCGATCGGATATCTGGCCGGCTGGATCGTCGCGCTGTTCATCGTCGCCGAGCCTTTGAAACGTCTCGGCCGGTTCACTTTCGCCGACGCGCTCGACAACAAGTTCAATTCCCGCGGCATCAAACTCGCCGCGGCCATCAGCACACTGGTGGTCAGTTGTTTCTACCTGATCCCGCAGATGGTTGGCGCGGGGGCGCTGGTGCAGCCCTTACTGGGATTTCCGCATTATGTCGGAGTGCTCGTGGTCGGCGCGATCGTGACGGTGATCGTCACCACGGCCGGCATGGTTTCGACGACCTGGGTCCAGTTCATCAAGGGCGGCATCCTGGTGATCCTGTGCGCGGTGATCACGGTGATGATCCTGATGCGCGGGGTGACCACCAAACCCACGACCGCCGACGGCGAGGAAGTGAAAATCGCCCGCTACGGCCTGGCGGCCGCCGGGATCACCGGCGCGCCAGGCGCGGTGGTGCTGCCCGAGGAGGGCATCTGGCGGAACACCCCTTACGTCCGCGTCAGAGACGCCGCCGGCGTCATCTCGGTCTACCGCAAAGCGGGCGACAAGCTCTCGGAGGCGCAGACCACTCGCGTACGGCCGGACGGCAAGAGATTCGTCAACGGCCTGCCGCGCGGCAAGGGGGAGGGCGAAGCGGACCTGCTGCCGGTCGGTTATGCCTCGAAGTTGCCCGGCGGCGTGGAGAAGACCGGGCCGCTCGGGCCATTCGACTTCCTCCGGACGATGCAGCAGAGCGAGGTCATTCTCTGGGGTTCGGACAAGTTCACCGAAGCCGACGGTGGCATCACGACGGTCTATTTCCAGAAGCCGACGGCCGGCACGGACTTCATGGCGCCTGGCTCCAGTCCGACGTTCCAGAAGGTGCGCAGCGCGAAGCTCTTCGACAAACTCGACTTCCTGTCGCTGATGCTCGCGTTGTTTTGCGGCACGGCGTCGCTGCCGCACATTCTGATCCGTTACTACACGGTCAAGGACCAGGTCAGCGCCCGCAAGAGCACCGTCGTCGGAATTGCCGCGATCGGTTGCTTCTATGTATTGACTCTGTTCCTCGGCCTTGGAGCGATGACGAGCGGCGCGCTTGATGTGACCGACTCCAACATGGCCGCGCCGCTGCTGGCCCGCAGTATCAGCGAGTTTCTGTTCGCTTTGATCTCGGCGGTGGCGTTCACCACGGTGCTGGGCACCGTCAGCGGCCTCATTATGGCGGCCAGCGGCGCCGTGGCTCACGACCTCATGAGCAACGTCATGAAGATCCCGATGGACGAATTCCGGAAAGTGGCCGCCGCCAAGGTCGCCGCGTTGTGCGTCGGCATGGTGGCGATCGTCCTCGGCATCCTGTTCGCCAAGATGAACGTCAACTTCCTGGTCGGCTGGGCGTTCAATATCGCGGCTTCGGCGAACCTGCCGTCGCTGATCATGCTGCTGTTCTGGAAACGAACGACCAAGCAAGGCATCACCTCCGCGATTATCGTGGGCATGGTCTCTTCGCTCGCCTGGATTCTCATGAGCGCGCAGGCCTACAAGGATGTCTACGGTTGGAATCCGGCCGATGCAATCGTGCCGTTCAGCCAACCGGCGATCGTCACGATCCCGCTCGGTTTCCTCGTGCTGGTCGTGGTGTCTCTGATGACCTCGTGCGCCGGAACGGAACCGGCTCCCGCTACCGCGAAATAGGCGCGGCCCCGCTGGGATCGGCGGGACAGAGGAGAAGTTTCTTCTCCTCCGTGTCCCAGAGGACGAACGTTGCGCCGGCCGAATCGAGGGCGTCGCTGACGCAAACGAATCGTGTCCCTTCGATGCTTGCCTCGTGGGAGCAGTGGAAGTGCCCGAAGCCCCATGCCCGCGGCCGGTAACCGAGGTCGCGCCACAGTTTGCTCAACTCCATTTCGCCGCAGTCGTCTTGCGGGCCTGGATCGAACCCCGCCGCGCGAATATGCCGGTTGATGCCGTGCTCGAGGTGAGGACTTCCGCGCAGGCCGATGCCGATGCGGGCCGGACAGGAATGCGTCACAATCAGCTCCGGCCGTTCCAGGTTGAATAGCGCCGTGGCTTGTTCCCGCTCCCGCGGCAGGATGTAGTTGGGGAACCGGCTGAACAGATTGTGCCGCTGCGGCCGGTCGACATGCAACGCGCCGCCCATGAAGCCGGCTTTGGAGGCGCCGAATCGGGCCACCGAGGGCCGCGACTGGTAAATTAGGTTGAATTCTTCCCGCCACTCCCCGGCCGCGCCGGAACGCAGGGCCTGCTGCAACCAATTGTGATCCTCGTGGTTGCCGTCAATCACGTGCAGCGGGACGGGATAGCGGATCCGCCGTTCGCGGGCGTGCGCCATGGCGGCCTTGCAGAACCCGAAATCGCCCACCTGGATGGCGGCGGCGATCTGAAAGTCCGCTTGCGCCCGGCGCAAAACCTCCGCCAGTTGTTGGTGCCGGGCATGGACGTCGCCCACCAGGAGAATACGCATGGGACTCAGGCGGTACGCGCGAAATCGGTCTCCAGGCGAGCCTGGAAAACGGTGATGTCGGCAAAAACCTTCTTCAGGACGGAGCGCTCCAGCGCGGTCAGCTTGCGAAGATCGATGTAGTTGTCCGGCTCGACTCCCTGGCTCCACTGGGCGGCCTGGTGAGCGAGCCGCATCTGCGTGAGCGCGGCGAGAGCCTGAACAAGTTCATCGTGGCTGGAAGGCAGGAGGGCGCCCTCGTCGCGTAAGCGCCGCAAGCGTTCCAGCGTGTTGGTCTCGGCGTGATGGCCGCGCAGTGCGTAAATGCGCGCGAAGTTCACCAGCGGCACGATGGCGCTCTTGATGTTGAATGCGGACGGGTGTTTGCCGGACTGCTCCAGTTGAATGTTGCCGAAGAACCCGACCGGCGGCTTGAATTGCAGTGTGCTTTGCGCAAGGTGGAAGAAGAACACCGGCTGGCCGCCCTCCAACAGCTCCCGCAGGTGTTTTCGAAGTTGCGCAACATGGCCGGCTTCGCCCCAGGCGCACCGGAAGTCGAAGACGATGTTCACGTCGCGCAGATCCTGCGGACTGGCGACGGTCACATACGAGGTGAGGTATTCGCCCCATCGCGACAGAGGCTGGCACCATCTGGGGTTGCTGGCCATGGTGCCGCCCTCACACTTGTGATAACCGGCTTGATCGAGCCAGTCGCACACCTTCATGCCCAGTTTCAGGAAGTAGGCCCGGACCACTTCGTCGCGTTCGGGTGCGACGTCGGCATACACGATGGCGTTGTCCTGGTCCGTGGCCAGGGTCTGCTCATCCCGCGCTGCGCTGCCCATGACGAGAAAGGAATACGGAGCCGGCGGCGGACCCAGTTCGCCTTCGGCCAACACGATCAGCCGCACGAGAATTGCGTCCGATACCGTCGACATGATGCGCGTGATGTGTTCTGTCCGCGCACCGCTTTCGAGCAGCGCCTTCACGAAAACCGGCAGTTTGGCATGGCTGTCCTTCAATGCCGCGGGCGTCCGGGCGGCTTTGATTTCGCTCAGCAACATAGCCAGGGCGTGGCGCTGGCTGTGGAGAACCTCCGCTCCGGTCAGAATCCCTACCGCCGCCCCGCGTTCGTCGACCACCACCAGATGCTGGATGCTCCGCTCCTGCATCGCCAGCGCCCCTTCAAATAGCAGCGCATGGCCGGCGATCCGTACCAGCGGCGCGCTCATGATTCTGGAGACGGGCACACTGGCATCGGCTCCCGCCGCCAGCACGCGATTGCGTAGATCCTGGTCCGTCACGATTCCAACCGGCTCGCCGTCTGGAGCCTTGACCACGATTGCGCTCGACTTCGTCCGCGCCATCATCGCCGCCGCGCTGCCCGCGGGCGTGTCCAACTCGCAACTCGTCATCGTCAACGCCGAAGCCTTGATGGAGCGCGTGGCAAGCGGCAGCATGCTCTGCAACTCGGCCAGCAGCCGGGCGAGCGCATCTTCGGTCTTTCGGCGCGTGGCCGCGTCTTTCAGAAACAGAATCTGGCCGCTGCGCTCGCCCAGGGTGATCGGCGCGTCGGCCAGCAGCACGTTCATGGCTTCGCCGCTTTTCGCGAAGAGTTTGGCGCGCCGCTCCGGCGTGGCGCCCGACGCCGGAACGGATTCCAGAATCCGATCCAACGGCAGCGCCGCCAGTTCCTCCTCCGAGTAGCCCAGCAGGGTCAGCAGCGTCTTGTTTGCATACACCGGCCGGCCCTGCATCACCAGCAGAATGCCCTCGGTCGCGCCTTCGACCAGTAACCGGTATTTCTCCTCCGATTCGCTCAGCGCGACGGCCGCCCGCCAGCGCCGGCGCTCCAGGTCAAGCCCCTGCTTTGTGATGAAGCCCAGCAAGGCCCCAATGACAATCATGAAGCCGGCCGAAACCTGGAGCACCCGCCGGATCATCTGGTTGATTTCCGCCCGCACATCCTCCAGATACACGCCGGTCCCGACGATCCAGCCCCACGGCGCGAATCCCTTGACGTAGGACAGCTTCGGCCCGACCCGCTGCGCGTCATCCTTCCATTGCCAAAGATACTCGATGTAGCCGTCGCCCGATTTCCGAACCACTCTGGCCGCTTCGACGAACAGGTCGTTGCCGGCGGGGTCGGAATAATCTGAAAGGTCCTGACCGTCCAAGTCCGGGCGGTATGGGTGCATCACCATGCGCGGCTGCATGTCACAAAGCCAGAAGTAGTCCTTGCCATCGTCGCCGAAGCGCAGGCGTTGTATGCGGACGATTGCGGCCTGTTGGGCCGCGGCGCGAGTCAGCTCACCGCGCTGCTCCTGCTCGTGGAGTCCCGACAACTCGCTCCACGCCACCTGGGTCAACTCCCGAATCATCTCTTTCTTGCGCTCGACGATGGTGCGCTTCATCGTCGGGATGACCACGGCGAAGATCAGCCCCAGGAACAGCGCAAACGTCAGGATTGAAGGCGAGCAGATGTTGAGCGAGAAATGCCGCCAGGGCAACCGCGAAGGCCGTGTCACCGCATCGTCAAGGTTCCCTAGCCGCAACGAAGGGCGCCTCCGGCCGCGCGCGCTGGAATTCCCGTAAACCGGCGACCCGGTCCACAATCCACTAATTGTTGGGTCTGACGCACTAAAACTCGAGTCCTATCCGACGATCATGGTAGCATCCGCCGTCCGCGCTTTGACATGGCTGCCGTCGAGCCCGGCGGCGGGGCGGTTGGCGGCGCCGCTCCGCTCAGCGCCAACGTGCATGACGGGTTTCGCATCCTCATCCGGCTACTCCCCGCTTCCTGACGGATCGAATACCATCAGAATGAATGCGGATCAAAGGCATCAACCTGCTGGACGCCGGCCGCCGGCAGACAGGCGGCCAAGCGCCATGAATATCTCCAGCGCCATCGCCCGGCAGTTGGAGAACGCCTCCTGGATCCGGAGAATGTTCGAAGAGGGCGCGCGGATGAAGCGCGATCGCGGGGCGGAGAATGTCTTTGACTTCACGCTTGGCAACCCGGATGTCGAGCCGCCTGAAGCTGTGATCGAAGCGCTGGCACAGGCCGTGAGCGCTCGCCGCCCCGGAACTCACGGCTACATGCCCAACCCCGGTTTCATGGACGTGCGCGAGGCCGTCGCCGGGATGCTCTGCCGCGAGACGGGTCTGGATTTTTCGGCTGACGATGTGTTCATGACCGTCGGTTCAGCGGGCGCATGCAACGTCATTCTCAAGTCGATTCTCGATCCCGGCGACGAAGTCATCGTCCTGATGCCCTGCTTCTCCGAGTACCCGTTCTACATCTTGAACCACGCCGGGAAAATGGTGGCGGTCGAGACGGACGAGGAGTTCCTGCCGGACGTTGAGCGCATCGAAAAAGCCATCACGCCGCGCACACGGGCCATCATCCTCAACACGCCGAACAACCCGACCGGGCGCGTCTACCCGGAAAGCACGTTAAGCGGGATCGAAGCCATGCTGTCGCGCCAGGACCATGAGGTGCTGGTGCTGAGCGACGAGCCTTACAAGCATCTGGTGTTCGACGGAAACCGGCAGCCGGAAGTGGCGTCGATCATTCGCCACACGGCGATCTGCAATTCGTGGTCGAAATCGCAGGGCATACCGGGTGAGCGTATCGGGTATCTGGCGTTGTCGCCGCTGCTGCCAGGGCGCGTGGCGTTGCGGAGCGCGTGCGCGTTCGCAAACCGCATTCTGGGATTCATCAACGCACCGGCGATCTGGCAACAGGTGGAAAAGGTGGCGCTGGAGGCGAAAATCGACGCGGGCATCTACCAGGACAAGCGGGATCTGCTGTGCGGAGCGCTCGAACGCATGGGCTACGACGTGCGGCGTCCGGAAGGGACGTTCTACGTCTTCCTGAAGACGCCCCTGGCCGACGACATCGCATTTGTGCGGATGCTTGTGAAGCAAGGCGTGCTGGGCGTTCCGGGAACGGGCTTCGGCCGTCCGGGGTACATGCGGCTGTCACTGACCGTGCCAAGGGCGATGATCGAACGGTCCTTCGAAGGCTTTCAAAGGGCGCTGCAAGAGGCCCGAAGCGTCGCAGGCCGGCGCTGATGAGAGTGATCCCCTGCGCGCGTCCGCCGACCTGGAGGCCGCGAACGAAGAGAGCGGGTTTCCAGGCGCGGCTCGCGAGGGAGTGATCCATGAACTCCAGAATCAGGATCAGGCGGCCTCGAGACCCCGGCTGCTGCCCCAGATCTATCAATGAGGAATAGTCGGTCTGCGGTCGGCCCGGCGCGCCGGTATCATCGCCTAATAGCGCGCCGCTTTGAGTTCAGGACCGAAGCGGTACGTCCTGCCCGCCTGCGCCTTGACCTCGATCTCCTTGCCCGCGGAGCGGACTCTCAGCGGCTTCGACTCCGCCGGGCGGATTGTCGCCGAAACCAGTTTTCCTGCCTTCCATGACAGGTCCACTTCGAAACCGCCGCGCGCCTTCAGCCCTCTGACGCTGCCCGTCGGAAAGGCCTTTGGCAGGGCCGGGAGCAGGTGAATGAAACCGGCTTGCCCGCGCTGGACGGGTGTCATCGAGAGCGGCGTGGCGTATGGGTCGTGACTCTGGAGGAGCATCTCGGCGATCCCGGCCGTCGCGCCAAAGTTGCCGTCGATCTGGAAGGGCGGGTGGGCGTCGAACATGTTGGTGTAGAGGCCCGAGCGCGGCTTTGCGCCGGTTATGGCGGGGCGGATGAGGTTCTTCAGGATCAGATAGGCATGGTCGCCGTCGAGCAGGCGCGCCCAGAGGTTGATCTTCCAACCCATCGACCAGCCGGTGGCTTCGTCGCCGCGGAATTCGAGCGACTTGCGGACGGCGGCGAACAGGTCCGGCGTGCCGAAGGCGGTGATCTCCGAACCGGGAAACAGACCGTACATGTGCGAGACATGGCGGTGCTTGTTGTTCGGGTCGTCCACATCGTCGAGCCATTCCTGAAGCTGGCCGAGGCGGCCGATCTGATTAGGCGCGATGCGCGCGCGCAGTTCAGCGAGACGGGCGCGGAGTTCGGCGTCAATGCCGAGGATCTCCGACGCTGCGATCACGTTGCCGAACAGGCTGCGGACAATCTGATGGTCCATCGCCGGACCCATGACCAGGCCGCCCTGTTCGGGCGAGTTGCTGGGGCCTGAGATAAGCCAGTCGCGTTTGGGATTGGGGATGAGATATTCGGCGAAAAACTCGACCGCGCCGCTCATGAGCGGATAGGCGGTGTCGCGGAGATAGGCGCGGTCGCCGGTGACGAGATACTGCTCCCAGGCGTGTTGCGCCAGCCATGCGCCGCCGGTGGGCCAGATGCCGTGGTTGGAGGCGTTGATGGGCGCAGTGCCGCGCCAGAGGTCGAAGTTGTGGTGGAGGACCCAGCCGCTGGCGCCGTAGTGTTCACGGGCGGTCACCGCGCCGGACTGCGCGACCTCCTTCAGCGCGTCGAAAAGCGGGATCTGGCACTCGGCGAGATTGGTGGTCCAGGACGGCCAGTAGTTCATCTCGGTGTTGATGTTGACGGTGTACTTGCTGTCCCAGGAGGGTGTGTTCGAGTCGTTCCAGATGCCTTGGAGATTGGCGGGCTGGCCGCCGGACCGGCTGGACGCGATCAGGAGATATCGGCCGTACTGGAAGAGCAGCGAGACAAGGGCGGGATCCTGTCCGCTGGCGAATGCGGCGATCCGCTCGTCGGTGGGCAGGGCCGCGGCGGGCGAACTGGCCAGGTCGAGGGAGACCCGCCGGAACAGCCGCCGGTGATCGGCCACATGTTCGTTGCGGATTCTCCGGTAGGACTTGCCGGCGAGTGCGTTGAGCACTGCCTTCGTCCGTTGGGATGGGTCGGCCGAGACGTTCCTGAAATTGATGAAGTTGGTCGCACCGGAAAGCAGTAGCGTGGCCGAAGTGGCGCCGGCGACCGAGATCCGGCCGTCATGATCGGTCATTGCGCCGGCATCAGGGCCGCCGCCGAGAACGATACGGAGCCGGGCTTCGAAACGAATCGCGGAATCGGCGGGCCGTCCGGTCATGACGATCTCGTCGCCCGCGGCCATGACTTGTGAGTCTTCGTGGGCTGATCTCAGTGAGACGGTAAAGGAGAGCTTGCGGGCCTTGGAGGCGGTCAGGCGGATGGCGATGACATTGGCCGGAAAACTCGCCAGGACTTCGCGGGTGTAGGTGACACCCTGATGGCTGAAGCGGACGGAGGCGACGGCGGTGTCCAGGTTCAGCGAGCGGCGGTAATTCGCCGGGGCGGCTTTGGGCGGCAGTCCGCCGAAGTCGATGAGGACATCGCCAAAGGCCTGATAGGCCTTTTGCCGCACGGGCACGCTCATGAACTCCCGCATGGCGAGGTCTTCGGCCTCCTTCTGGCGGCCGGTGAAGAGGAGTTCACGGATCTGGGGCAGGAAGCTGACCGCGCCCTTGTGCGAATAATCGTGCGGCTTGCCGGTCCAGACCGTCGATTCGTTGAACTGGATCCTCTCGGACGAGATGCCGCCAAAGACCATCGCGCCCATGCGGCCGTTGCCGGCCGGCAGGGCGTCATTCCAACTCTGCGCCGGTTGCCGGTACCAGAGCGTTGATGTGGTTGCGGGCTGGGCGGCCAGGAAGCAGAACTGGCCGAGCAAGGCGGTGATAATAGCGAGGCGCGAATGCATGGTCAGAAAAATCATGACACGGATTGCCGGCAACGCGGTTCCCGTCGCCCTTCGTGAAGCGCTGAGGCGGCTACCGCAGGGAATTTTGCAGGTCGCGGCCGAGACTTGATGCGCGAAGCGCCAGTTGCGCGGCTGTGCGGATGTCGCTCGACCGGATCTTCTCGGCCTCCTGTATGAAGCCGCGGACGCGCGCCGCGGTGTCTGCCTGAGAACGGTTCAGATCGCGGCCTTCAGCGGCGGCCAGCGATGCGCGTGCCGATCCCAGCGACGCGTCATACTGCTGCCGGTAGCGCTCGCGCTGGCCCTCGTCGAGCAGTTCGCCGAGTTGGGGCGGCTTGGAGGGCGGGGTCTCCACCTTTTCGGCCGGGACCGGCGCGGGCGCCGCGGGGGGTGGCGCTGGTTGGTTCCGGCGTGGCGTGCGCGTTCTGCGGACCGGCGGCTTCTTGGGCGCGGGAGGCGGTGCGATCTCTTCCGGCTTCAGTGGAACGATCTCTTCCGGGGGCGCCTGCCGCGGCACTGCCGGCTCCACTGGCTGAACGCTCGGCGCCTCGACGACCGGTGTCTGCCGGGGCTGTATCGGAGGAGGCAGAGTGACCGGCGGACCTGCCGGCGCCTGTTTCTTCCTGCAGCCGCCGGGCAGCGCCAACAGCAGTAATACGAAAACGAGTGTGCGTCTCATGCCGCCGGAAACCTCAAAGTGAACTCCGCCCCCTCGCCCGGCGCGCCGCCGATCTCGATCGACCCGCCGTGAAGTTGGACCGCACGAAAAGTCATCGCCAATCCGATGCCTGAACCCTGCGCTTTGGTCGAATAATAGAGCTGGAAGATCTTCTCGCGCTCCTCGATGGCGACGCCTGGCCCGGTGTCTGTCACGGTCACGGTCGCGTCGCTGCCCTCGTTCGCCACATCCACCCGCAGCGTCCCCCCCTCCGGCATCGCCTCCAACGCATTGCGGCAGACGTTCCAAACCGCCTGCTTGATCAATCCGGCATCGCCCCGCACAACCACCGGGCCGGCAGGCTTGGTCCAGTTGACCGCGACATCCGACACTGTCGCCTCGGGCGTCAGCACCTCCAGCGTCTCGTCCAGCAATGCGCCAAGATCCACCTCGGCGGTTTCGATCTCGACCGGGCGCGTGAAGTCCAGGAATGTGCGGACAACGCGGTCCAACCGGTTGATCTCTTCCGCGATCACACTCAATTCCTCCTTGGCCTCAGGCATCTCCGGAAGGACGCGATTCTTTAGCAATTCCAGCCGCAGGGCGATCGAGTTGAGGGGGTTCTTGATCTCGTGAGCCACGCCGCCTGTGAGTTTGTTGATCGCCGCCAGACGCCGTTCCATTGAACCGCGCAATTCCGTCGCGCCCTCGCGCGCTCCGCGAAACTGCTCGCCCAATAGACGCAACTTCTGCTCGACTACCTGGTATTCCGACGCCGAACTGACGTGCGGTTGCCCCACGGCTTGTCCGCGGGCGATATTGTCGATGGCCGCGCCCAGCAGTTCCAGTGGCCGGAGCGAGATTCTGGCCACAAAATAGGCCAGCACCGCGGCGATGAGGACGGCGGCGAATGACGCCAGCGCCGTCGAGCCGATCGACGGCAGCAGCGCCTCCCGCAACAGGACCGACGACACAAGCACCTGGATGCGGAACACAGGTATCGGCTCCCCTTGGACCCCAAGATCCACCCGGCTTTCGTAATCGATCCCGCCGCCAAGGATCGCCAGCATCCGGTCCAGCGGCCCGAGATCAAGCAGGTTCCGCAACGTGAGCTTCGGCGGCATATACGCGCCAACCCGGACCCTGTTCGTTGAGGCCAGGATTCTCGAATTCTCGTCCGCCACCGAGATCTCGACGATCGATCGCGTCTGCGCCAGCAACCCGGACATCATCAGGGGGAACTCCTCATCCGAGGCGATCGACTCGCGGCAACCAGCCCTGAACGCCGCCATCGACTGCCCTGTCGAACTCACCGGATTCTCCTCCACCCTCTGCATCACCCAGCGCTTAACGAACTGCGCCGTCGTCGTTGAACGCTCGTTGACGTGCGCCAGCCATGTCGCCGTCACCGTGTTCAGGTGCATCGCCGACAGCACCACCGAAGTGACCACGACCAGCGCCACCATCGTCACCAGCAATCTGAGCTTCAGCGACATGAGGCTAACCCTGACCCGCCGTCTCGTATTCTCTGAGCTTGTTGAACAGCGTCTTGATGCTGATGCCCAGAATCGTCGCCGCCCGCGTCCGGTTGCCTTCGGTATGCAGCAGCGTGGCTTCGATCAGGCTGCGCTCGGCCTGGGCCACGGTCGATCCCACGGTCAGGGTGAGGCCGTCCATCGCCGGCGCCTGTTGCGCCGTCTTGTTCCCATGCTGAAAAAACTGCGGCAGATGCGGCGGCATGATCTCGCCATGTCCCGCCAGAATCACCGCGCGTTCGAGGGCGTTCCGCAGCTCGCGTACGTTACCCGGCCAGCCGTGCTGCCTGAGAATCTCGAATGCCTGGGCCGAGATGCCGCTCACCTTGCTGTTGTGACGCGCGTTCATCTCCGGCAGCATGGCCGAGCAGAGCAATCCCAGATCTCCGATCCTCTCGCGGAGCGGCGGCAGGTGGATCTGGAACACATTCAGGCGGAAAAAGAGGTCCTCGCGGAAACGGCCGGCGCTGATCGCCGCCCGCAAATCCGTATTCGTCGAAGCGAGCACCCGGACATCGACGGCGATCTCCTTCGAACCGCCGAGCCGCTTCACGGTCCTCTCCTCCAACACGCGCAGCAGCTTCGCCTGCGTCGCCAGCGGCATGTCGCCGATCTCGTCCAGCAGAAGCGTGCCGCCGTCCGCCAGCGCAAAGCACCCGCTCCGGCGCTCGACCGCGCCTGTGAATGCGCCCTTCTCATGGCCGAACAGTTCACTCTCGATGAGTGTCTCCGGCATGGCCGCGCAGTTTAGTGCGATGAACGGTCCAGCGGCGCGCGGACTCAACCCGTGAATGGCCCTGGCCGCCAGTTCCTTCCCCGTCCCGCTTTCGCCCGTGATCAGCACCGTCGCCGAAGTCGGCGCGACTTGCCGGATGAGGACGAATGCCTCCTTCATGCCCGCCGAGGCGCCCGCCATCTCGCCCAGCACTCCCTGCGACGAGAGCTGCCTGCCCAACCGCTCGTTCTCCGCCTCTAACCGTCCATGCTGGATGGCGCGCTTCAAAAGAATACGCAATGCGCCCGGCTGCAATGGCTTTTCGAGGAACCAATAGGCGCCCAGGTCATGCACCATCTCAATGGCGGTCTCGATACTGCCGAAGGCCGTCAGCATGATGGCCGGCGGCGCGCCCTCCATCTCGCCCAGCCGTCTGAGCAATTCCGGGCCGTCCATGCGCGGCATCATCAGGTCCGTGACCACCACCGATGGCTTGAAGGTCTCGATCTGTTCCAGTGCGTCCTGGCCATCGCCGGCGGCCCGGGTCTCATAGCCCCAACCCGAGATCATGCTCGCCAGGGCCGTCCGTTGATTGGCCTCGTCATCGACCACCAGAACGCGCGCTCGGGTCTGCTCCATACTTCTCTATTGTGCGGCAGGCATCTGGATCAGTCGATGGGCAAAACCCTGAGGCCGTTCGAGGTGTCGCCCGCGGGCAGCGTCACGATGAACGTCGCTCCTTGCCCTTCGGTGCTCCTCACTTCCACCTTCCCGCCATGAGCCTGTGCGATCCACTGCACGAAACTCAGCCCCAGCCCGATACCCTTGTCGGCATCGCCACCGTCGTCGCGGACTCTGTAAAAACGATCAAAAATGTGCGGCAGGTGTTCGGCCGCGATGCCGGGACCCGTGTCGGCAACCGTGAACGCCACTTCGCGTTCGAACCGGCTCAGCGTCAAGGTAATGCTGTCGCCCGGACGCGTGTACTTGAAGGCGTTCGACAACAGGTTCATGACCAGGCGCTCAAACTGAATCGGATCCACGCGCGCCATGCAGTGTTCGGGCGCCACTACGGTCAGGGTCAGACCCTTGGCCGACGCCGGCAGTTCAAAGTGGCCCGCGGCTTCAGTCACCGCTCGCGAGAGGTCGACAAGCACCGCCTGCAAGGCGACCTGTCCGCTCTCGGCCTGCGAGAGCAACAACATGGACCTCACAATCTTGGACAGCCGCTCGACATCCTCCATGGCGGTCTCAATGGCCGCCCTGTACTCTTCCTTCGTCCGCGCCGTCAGTAGCGCGACCTCGAGCTGTCCGCGAATCGCCGTGATCGGTGTCCGCAGTTCGTGCGACGCGTCGATCGTGAATCTCTTCACGCGATCGAAGCTGCGCTCCAATCTGTCCAGCATCTCGTTGAACTGGATTGTTAACGCGTCCACTTCATCGCGAGCGCCGCGTGGCGAAATCCGCAGCGAAAGCGTCTCGCCCGAGACCACTTCGGCCGCCTTTGCCAATTGACTTAACGGCAGCAACGCCCGGCCGGCCATGTGCCAGGAGAGGACCCCCAGCAGCCCGAGCAGTACCGGCAGCGACCAGAAGTACCACTTCAGCACCAACCTCGATTCGCGGTGGATCTGTTCGAGCGGTTCCGCCAAAGCCAGCACCAGCAGCGTGTCTCCATGAGGGAACGGGCCGCGGCGGATCATGTACTCCCGGCCCTGGCTGTCGGCTCGCGCCTCGAATACAGGCTCTTTGAGCACGGCCGTCGCTCTCAAAGCCGTGCGCGTCTCGACATCGGGCGCAGGGAAGTGCTCGGAAATCTCCAGCAGATTGCCGTTTGCGTCCGCGATCAGCAGCCTCCGCCTCAGCCTGTTGACCGACTCCACCTGAACCGCGTCGCCCGTCTCATAGACCCACAGCGGCCTGCCTTCAATGAGATGCAGATACCCCCGGACCGCGCCCCACCGCTCGGTCAGCAACGCCCGCGCCTCGCGCTCGATGCTGTTGTCCAGTGCCACGCGGAATGCCAGGCCCGCCCCAAGCAGCACCACCATCACCAGCGACACATAACCCAGGGCCAACCTCACGCGCATGTTGCGCGCCAGGATCTTGATCTCCGTCCACCACCGGTTGAATTTCAGGCGGTGGTGCTTCCGGTAAGGTCGCGAGGGATCCATCGCTGAGCGGCTTGAGGCTAGCTGTCCGCGCCCGGCTCGTCGCCGGGACTGGTCAGCATGTAGCCCGTGCCTCTCACCGTTTGTATCATTTTTATGGGGAAGTTGTCGTCGATCTTGCTGCGAAGGTGCCGGATGTAGACGTCAACGATGTTCGTCAACCCGTCATACTCCATGTCCCAGACATGCTCGACGATCATCGTTCGTGACAATGCCTTGCCGCGATTCCTCATCATGTATTCGAGAATCGCGAACTCCTTCGGCGCCAGGTCAATCACTTCACTCGCACGCACCACCCGGCGCTTGATGCAGTCCATCGTCAAGTCGCCCACCACAAGCCGCTCTGGCGCTGACTGCCCCCGCCGCAACAGCGCCTTGACCCGCGCCAGCAGTTCCACGAAAGCGAACGGCTTGACCAGGTAGTCGTCGGCGCCCATCTCGAGCCCCCGCACCCGGTCGTCAACACCGCCCCTGGCGCTCAGAATCAACACCGCGGGGCTCACCTTCCGGTTCTTGACCTTCTCAAGCACCGACAAGCCGTCCGTGTCAGGCAACATCAAGTCCAGGATCAGCAGGTCATAGTCTAACTCATGGATCTTCGCCAACCCCGACTTGCCGTCGCCCGCGACATCCACCTTGTAGCCCGAACTCTCCAGACCACGTTGGACGAAGTCCGCGATCCGGGCCTCGTCCTCAATCAGTAGAATTCTCATGGATTGCTCGCCTCCTAACTATTAACGCAGGTTCCCCCTCCGGGGCAAATGACACGTCCGGCTCAGCCTCGCCCGTCAGTCATCTCCAGCCATGTCACAACACGCTTCTCATATATCGAACGAGTTCCCATCAGTGCCTGAATCGTTGATTCCATTGCGCTTGTTGCGTTGTTCAACGGTTTCTTCCCTTGCTTGACGTTCTCGACGAAGGCCGCCAGCGCCATATATGTCGAGTCCTTGCCGGCGTCCGGAACGGCCAATTCGACTTTTCTTCTCTCCTTGCGCGGATAGAATGCCGCGTTGATGAGATCCACCGAACCCTCGCTGCCGAAGACCCGTTCCTGGATCCCGGTAAAGCCCGGAGGATCGAAATAGTGGTGGCTGAAATTCACCTTGACGTCGCCCGGATACTCCAAGATCAAGCTGTAATGATCCATCACCGTGCGGCCAGGCGGATCGTTCACAAACAACTTCGTCCCGCCGCTTCCATAACAACGCACCGGCGGCGCGCCGATCGCCCAGCGGAACAGATCGAGGATATGGATGCCCTGGTCCACCACAATGTCGCCGCACTTGGTTTTGTCGAAGTACCAAGGAATGTCGCGCGGCAGGTCCCCTCCATGGCGGATCCCGTGGCACATAAGAACCTGGCCGATGCCGCCCGACTTGATGTGGTTCATCGCCGCGTTGCGCCTCGGATCATGGCGCAATTGGAAGCCCACTTGCATGATGCCCTTGGCCTGGCCGGCCGCCGTCACCACCGCCCTCGCATCCTCGACCGTCAGCGCCAGGGGCTTTTCGGCATAAAGGTGCTTGCCCATCTCGAGGATCGCGATGTCGAAGTCCTTGTGGGTGAAATCCGGCGTTGCCAACACTACGGCGTCGATGGATTTGTCCTGATCCAGCATCCGGCGGAAATCGGTCCAGACCCGGGCCTTGCCCCCTTTCGCCTCCACCGCCGCCGCACCTGCCCTCGCCCTTTCTTCCAGGATGTCGGCCACACCCACCACCTCCACCCCCTCAACCTCCAGCATGTTTTTCAACAGGAACGAGCCCCGGTTGCCCACGCCGACAAACGCCACCCGCAGTTTGCCGCTTCCCTGCGCGGCTTTCAGAATCGCCGGAGCCGTCAAGATCGACCGTCTCGTGAATGTACTTCTGTTCATTGGCCTACTCTCTTCCTTCGCGTATCACAATTACCGGGGAGCGAGCTTTCGCAACAGCTCGATCGCCGCGTCCACCAGTTTCTCGCCGGACCCAGCGGCGCACCGCGCGCTCACAGCCTCGTAGTTGCCTTCACCGAAACCCTTCCGGTCCGGCACATAACCCAGACTTCCGTTGGCGAGCTCAACGACGATGGTCCGCTTGAACGGAGAACCTCGCTTGATCGCCAGCCCAAGTTCCGTAAAGATCTCGCCCGGCAGCGCGACCAGCGCCGTATCGCGGTTCAACCGGATCACCTGCACCTCGGCCTCGAGCGGTCTGCCCCCCAGCGCTTCGACATCCAGGATGCGGTACGCCTTGACCAGTTCCAGGAATGGGGCCGGCTTTGGCTGTCCGTAGGTCGCCGCCGTCCGCTTCGCCCATTCGACCGCGTTCGGATCGTGGGCGGCCAGAGCCAAACGAACTACCATGGAAGCCGTGCCCAGGTGGGCGTCTCCACCCTCAAGGCGCGGCAAAGTCCGGACCACCTCCGTGCCGAGAGTCGACCCGATCCGCGCCGCTTCCTCGTGGCCCTTCTGCGGACGGGCCGTCTTGACGTCGATATGGTTCAAATTACCCGCGCATCCAATCGAGAACATCGTCATCCCGGGCCGCGCCGCCGCCACCGTCTTGGCGAGCGTGTAAGGGTAATCCGCCGAAATCTCCAGGCCACCCACCGTGTCCAGGTGGAGAGCATAGTTCACCACTGTCGCCAACGCCTCGCCGCCCTTTGTTTCGATGGAGATAACGCCCACATCGGGATCGATCGGTCCAGCCGGTTTGATGATCTTCGGATTCATCTTCCCAGGGTTCCAACCCACCGAGCCGTCGGTCATGTGGAAGCGCCGGTTGAACGTCAGCGTCTCCTCCCGCCCCGAGGCCGATTTCACGTTGGCCGCCACCATCGCCTGGGCCGCCTTCTCAACAGCATCCGCAATCTTTCCGGGCAACGCAGCGGCATAGGCCCGTGCCCTCTCCCCTTCCTTGCCGCCGAAGTCGAGTCTCGCCGATCCGCCTGGGATCACCGGCCCGGTATGAGCGTGAGTCGCCGAGATCATGACGTGGCTGGCCGGGATGCCGGATCTCTCCCGTATCAACCGCCGCGCTTCGGCGGCGACCGGGGCGGGGATGTGGATGACGTCGCAGACCACCAGCGCGATGCTGGCCTTGCCTTGCCTGAGCACGAGCGCCTTGGCATACAAGTCGTCATGCACGCCCGTCGAAGCGCGCGGATGGTAGTAGCCCGCCATGGGCGTCCCGATCGGCGGGGTGACGACCACCTGCGCCGCGCCCGCGAGAAGTTTCTGAGCCGGCAGCGGCGCAGCCAGAGCCGTCATGATTGTGAGTAAGGTTCCCAGTTGCAACAAGGCGATTGTCGGTCCTTCCGGCACATTAATCAAGCTAAAGAATTGGCCCGATGCGCCACGGGACAAACTCCTTATGGCCCAGGCGTTCGCTGGCCGTCCGCCTACCCGAGGCGACTTCCAGCAAAGCGTCAAAAATCTCCCGGCCCACCTGCTCAATCGTGGCGGCGCCGTCGGCGATTCGGCCGGCGTTCAAGTCGATGTTCTCGCCCATACGCTTGAACAGGGCGGTGTTCGACGAGATCTTAAACACTGGGACGGTCGGAAACCCGATGGCGCTGCCGCGGCCGGTGGTAAAGGCGATCAGGTTCACGCCGCCCGCGCCCAACCCGGCCAGCGAGACCGGGTCGTAGCCGGGTGTATTCATGAACACAAAGCCCTTCGCCGTGATCCGCTCGGCGTAGTCCAGGGCTTCGTTTAGAGGCGAGGTGCCGCTCTTGGCCGCCGCGCCAAGCGATTTTTCGAGGATGTTCGACAGCCCGCCCTCTTTGTTGCCGGGCGACGGGTTGTCGTCAAAGCTGCCGCCGAAGGGTCGCAGGTAAGTTTTATATTTTTCAATGAGTTCCAGGAGTCGTTCGGCCACCTGGCGGTTGCGCGCCCGGCGTACGAGCAGATGCTCGGCGCCGAAGATCTCGGGGGTCTCGGCCAGAACGGCGGTGGCGCCCAGTTGGGCGAACAGGTCGGAACAGACGCCAAGGGCGGGGTTGGCTGTGATGCCGGAAAAGGAATCGGACCCGCCGCAGTTCAGGCCAAGGACCAGTTTCGACACGGGCAGGCTCACCCTCTTCTCGGCCTCCGCCCGGGCAATCTGCTCCTCGATCTTGGCTCGTGCGGCGCGGACGGTAGCCGATGTGCCGCCGCTGTCCTGTAGGGTCAACCCGAAGATTCTGCCCGGCGCCGGGTTCCTGTCTCCCAGGTAGTGTTCCACCTGGTTGACCTCGCAACCCAGGCCCACGACAAGAGCCGCGGAGACGTTCGGGTGGTCAAGGACACCGCTCAAGGTACGCTGCAATTGCTCCGTGTCCGGACCGATCGAATGGCCGCAACCGTCACCATGCGGAAACGCGGCGACTCCATCAATATTTTCCGGGAGCCTCTCGTTGGCATAGGAAGCCGCGATCAGATCCACGACATGCGCTGAACAGTTCGAAGCCGCCACGACCGCAATGTAGTTGCGCGTGCCGGCCCGGCCGTCGTGGCGCGCATAGCCCATGAACTCGGGTACCAAGGCCGGTTTTGGCGGCGGAGCCGCTTCCGCCACGGGGAAGTCGTAGGCGCGTGAACCCTCTTCGAAGGCCAGGTTTTGCGTGTGGACCCACTCTCCGGGTTCGATTGGCCGTGTCGCCCGGCCGATCACCTGGCCGTAGCGCAGCACCTCTTCGCCCTCGGCGATGGCGCGCAACGCCACCTTGTGCCCGGCCGGAACCGCTTGTTTCAGAATGACTTGCGTGGAGCCTGGACGAATCGTCTGGCCCTGGCCGAGCGCCACGCGGGCGATGGCGACGTGGTCGCCGGCGTGCAGCAGAAGGGACGCGTTCTCCTCGGTTGGCGGGGGCAGGATATCAATGAGGCTCATCTCAAATCCTTATTTAACGAGAACTGTTTCGGTGATCTGGTCGCCGAGGTGGACATGGTATCCGCCCGGGACCGGGTGGACCCAAATCCCGCCTTCGGCAGGAGCCGGGATGTCCTCGATCCGCTTCACCGTAATACCGCCCGATTGCTCCGCCGCCCGAATGAACCGTCCGGCATGGAGATGAAGATGGCACTGCGTACGGGCTCTCTCGCCGTTGTAGGCCAGGCCCCATTCGCCGCCAAACTTCTCCTTCCCCACGCGGATGGCCTCGCGCCACAGCTTGTCCCGCTGCGGCTTGGGCAGATCCCTGAAGTGGTGCTGCGCCGTGCCGTGGGCGACGGGCAGGACCAGCCAGCGGCCGGGTTTTCTTGGGTTGATGTCCTTCAGGACAAAGAACTCCTCGCCCGCCGGACGCTTTTCCGCTTCCCTGCACAGACTGCATTCGCGGGCGTTCATCGACTCCGGGACCTTCGGGTCGCAAGCGCAACGCGAGACATCGGCGCGCAGGGCGGAAAAGGCGGTCAAAAGGAGGAAGAGTGCGGTAAGGCGCATTGAGGCCATTATACTGGTGGGTGTCCCCCGGTCGTTTATCAACACCCGCCTGGCCTTTGACTCTCCTGCTATTTCTCGCCTTTGCGGGGGTGGTGTATTTCGCCATCCTGGGCGGCTGCGGACTGCTCGGGCCGGACGAACCGCGCTATGCGGCCATCGGGCGGGCGATGGCGGAGTCGGGCGATTGGGTGACGCCACGGCTCATGGGCGAACCATGGTTCGAAAAACCGGCACTGTCGTACTGGCTAACGGCTGTCGGAACCAAAGCCGGATTGAGCGGCGAGTGGGCGGCTCGCGCGCCGGTGGCTGGGCTTTCGCTCGCGTTTCTGCTTTTCTATGGCTGGGCGCTGGGCCGTCTCGCCGGGCGGCGCGAGGCGGCAGTCGCCACCATGATGCTGGCCTCCTCGGCCGGTTGGCTCGCCTATTCGCACGTCGCCGTGACTGACCTTCCGTTGGCCGCGTGTTTTGTCACCTCGCTGCTAGCCGGGTTGCTCCGGCTCCAGGGCGCCGGCAAGTGGGCGGTGTGGGTTTGTGGCGGAGCGGCGGGGCTGGCGCTGCTCGCTAAAGGATTGGTGGCGGGCGTATTGCTCTTGCCGCTGGTCTGGTTCGCCCGGAAGCAATGGCGGGATCTGGCGTGGGCGGCGCTCGCCGCTTTGCTGGTCGCGGGACCGTGGTACGCCGCCGTCACGGCAGTCAACGGCTGGGCCTTCATTGACGTGTTTTTCATCCGGCACCATTTCTCGCGGTTTGCCAGCGGGGAGTTGCGCCACGTCCAACCCTTCTGGTTCTATTTGCCCGTGACGCTGGCGTTGCTGTTCCCCTGGACAGCGATGGCGCCCAGTCTGCCCAAGGTTTTGTGGAAGGAGGACTGGGCGAGAATGGCGGGCATCAGCCTGGCCTTCGGCTTCGTCTTCTTTTCTCTCTCGACGAACAAGTTGCCGGGATACGTGCTGCCGCTGCTGCCGGTCTACATCGCCCTGCTGGCGACCTCAGCGGTACGCCACGACCATCCAGGCCGGACATTTGGACTGACAGGCATTCTGCTGTCGATTATCCCGGTGGTTGGGTCGGCCTTGCCGGGAGCGATGCTTTATGGGTTCAGAAGGGCCGAATGGGGCCAACTTCCATGGGAGTTTGTGGTGGCGACTCTGCCTATCGCGGCGGCCGCCTGGGTCTTGGCCCGGCGGGGCCGGGTGGTGGCGGCCGTGGCCGTTCTGTCGGTTTCGATGCTTGCCGCGGCTGGGTGGGTGAAGTTGGGCGCGTGGCCGGTCTTGAACGAGGTGGTTTCGGCCAAGGGCCTGTACCAGCGGGTGAAGGCGCGGCAGAGCGAGGTCTGTGTCGAGAGCCTTCACCGCAGTCTGCGATACGGCCTGAACTACTACACCCGGGCGCCTTTGCCGGACTGCCAAACGAACCCCCTGCCGGTCCGGATCAGCCAGGAATCCGGCGGGATGCCGCACGTTCGTGTTGTAGAATAAATCAACAGTTCTTCATAAGTCACTGAAAGTAAATAACTTACAATGTAGGCCGCGAACGAAGAGAGTGGGTTCCCATCCAAGTTTTCGACAGGGCGCGTACCGGCCGCCATCCTCAGTTGGAACCGAGAGCCGGGCCGAAGCCCGGCTGCCGGCTGGAAAGCCGGCCCCACAAATGCTACCCCCGGCGCGAGGATCGGGCGGAGAGTTTGGCCGCAGCAGGTTCGTTTGGTTGCGCGGCGGCTGCCAGCCTGGCCCAGGCGCGCACCGGCGGATCGACCATCTCCGCCAGGGCCGAGATGCTCAGACCTTCGGCTTCCTTATAGAAGATCAGCTTATCATTGCCTGGTTCGGCGCCCGGTTCGGCGTCCACCTGGATGAGATCTCCGCCGCCGACCTGTTCCGTGGCGATGAGGTTCGATAACGGCTGGACGAGGTTCCGTTCAATCGCCCGTTTCAGGTGGCGCGCGCCATATCGCAGGTCGACGCCGGAGTTGAGAATATGCTCCTTGGCGGCGCTGGTGGTCGAGATGACGAAGGCGCGGTCGGGCGGACCCTGAAAGACCCGCTGCTGGACGTAGCCAAGTTCGATGTCAAGGATCTTGCGAAGCTCCTCGCGGCCCAGCGTCTTGAATGCCACGATCTTGTCTAGCCGGTTGATGAACTCGGGGGTGAACTTGCGCCGGGCGGCTTCAACACCGGTGCGCGACATCTTGCCCGAGGTTTTTTCGTCCAGTTTGTTGGGGTCCTTGGGAAGCGCGGAGCCAAATCCGAGCTTGGAACCGAGCAGCGATCCCATTTCGCCCGCTCCAATGTTCGATGTCAGGAAAATGATTGCGCGAGAGAAATCAACCTTTTTGTTATCACCCAGCGTCAGAGTGGCCTTGTCGAGGATCCCCAGCAGCAGGTTCCAAAGCGAATCAGAGGCCTTTTCAATCTCATCGAACAGGATGAAGCTGAGGCGGCAACGCTCGGTGTGGTACTGGCTCAAGACCTCCTGGCTCAGCAATGGGTGGGTCTCGCGGTGCCCGAGATAGCCCGGAGGCGAGCCGATCAGCTTGGCGATCTCGTGGCTGTGCTGGAACTCGGCGCAGTCGATCTTGATGACCGCCCGGGATGTGCCGACAAGCGCTTCGGCCGTGGATTCGACGATCCGGGTCTTGCCGGAGCCAGTCGGCCCAAGGAACAGCAGGCTTCCAACTGGCCGTCGCGGAGCCGACAGGCCGGTAGTGAACATCTGATAGACGTTGACGATCTGCGCAATACCCTCTTCCTGACCGACAATCATCTGGTGTAGCGCCGATTCAAGATGCGCCGCCTCCCGGCCAGTGCGGCTCGGGTCCAGGGCGATTGCTGGGCGGGGGGCAAGCGGCGTCTTCGCGGAAACTCGCCGCGCGGCATCACGCCCGGGCAGTTGGGCTTCAGCGGCCACGTTGGTCCCGAGACTGATTAACTCATTCACCAGCACAGCATCCTTTCCCGCTTCGGCCATGGCGGCGTCTTCCACTTCCTCTTCGGTCGCGGCGGCCTCATCTTCCAATACCTCTTCGGCCGCGGCGGCCTCGGATCCCACTACTTCTTCTTCGGCCTCGACGGCCTTAATTCGACGTGGCTGACCAGCGTCCGGTCCGGCATGGCGAGTATCGAGGCGACAACCTCGGCGACGTCTTCGGGCGCGATTTTCCAATCGGCCTCGCCGCTCATTCCGAAACCGGTGCTGACGCTTCCGGGAAGAACCGTCGTCACCTTCACACCCTCATATCGGTGATCGAGCATGGTTGCTTCAGAGAATCCGAGGAGTCCGAACTTGGAAGCGTTGTAAGCCGCCCCGCCGGCGAAGGAGTTCTTCGACGCCAGACTGGCTATGTTGACGATCCAACCGCCGCCACGGGCGCGCAACCTTGGCAGCGCCTCATGGCTGCATAGGTAAGCGCCGGTCAGATTGGTATCGATGACCATCTTCCATTCCTCGGGTTCGAGAGAGGCGAGATCCTTGAAGATCCCCACCCCGGCGTTGTTCACCAGGATGTCCAACCCGCCGAACTCGTGGTCCACCGCCCGGAAAAGTTCCCGAACTGCGTCCTCACTTCTGACATCGGCAGTCCGAGCCACCAATTTTAGGGCATCGGATGGGAATTCGCGCCTTAGACCATCGAGGGCCGAGGCCAAGGGCGCCTCGGACCGGCCGCAGATGGCGACATTTGCGCCGGCGCGGGCCAGGCGATGAGCGATGGCCAAGCCGATGCCTTTCGAACCGCCGGTGACCAGGGCGGATTTCCCTTTCAGATTCAGCATGATGCCTCCTTTGGCGCGGCGCATGGGCGATGACGCCGCCTTTGGTATTCTTTCAGTGTGATGCAGGGTCGACGCGAAAGGGGGCAGCCACGGCCGTGATGAGTGTGTTTTGGGTTCGACTTGCCGCGGCTCTTTACGCGGTTGGACTGGCCGATGCATTGGTGACGCTGTTCCGCCGCGACTCGCGGATGTTCCGGCCCGCCATGGCGGCGTTTCAGGTGGCGGTGGTGCTGCACGCGGTTTCGATCGTCGAGCAGAGCGTGGCCATGGGGAGCTTGGCGGCCAACAACTTCTTCGAGACGGCCTCGCTTTGCGGGCTCGTCTTCGCGGTTGTCTTTCTCGTCGTCCACTGGAAGTATCAGTTCGAGGGTCTGGGGCTGGTCGTCTTTCCGGCGGTCTTTTTCTTGACGCTGGCGGGATCGCTTGGGACGCCCGTGAGCGGGTGGAGTTCGGCGGACATGCGCGGGACGTGGCTGCTGGTGCACATCGTTCTGGTTCTGGCCGGGTATGCCGGGTTGCTACTGAGCGCCGCGGGTGCGGCTTTCTATCTCTTGCAGGAGAGGCGGCTAAAGAGGAAGGGCTTTGGCGGGGCGCTGATGGCGAGGTTGGATGCAGGGAAGCTGCCACCCCTTGAGACGCTTGACAAGTTGATCACTTGGTCGATGAGCGCGGGCTTTGTGGCGATGACGCTGGCGGTGGCGGTGGGGACCACATGGGCGTTCGTGGAGATGGGAACGAGGTGGATCGGCGAGGCCAAGATAGCCATCGGGTTTGTGACCTGGGGATTTTACCTTCTGATGCTGTTCCTGCGGATTTCGGCGGGCTGGCGCGGGCGGCGGGCGGCGGTGTTGTCGCTGGTGGTGGTGGGATTTGCAGCGTTGACCTGGGCAGCCCATGTGGGGCTGAAGCCTCTGCTGGCGAAGTGATGACGAGCGCATGAAGGTATTTCTCCTAGGATTGAGCCACCACACCGCGCCGGTCGAAGTGCGCGAGCGGGTGGCGTTTCCCGACTCGTCCCTGGGCGAGGCGCTGGAGGCGCTCAGACGCGAATCGGGGGCCGAGGAGGCGCTGATTCTATCCACCTGCAACCGTGTCGAACTGATGGCGACGCTGCCGGAGGGCACGGACGAGAGAGCGCTGGCCAGCTTCCTGGCTGCTCACCGGGGATTGAGTCTGGACTGGCTCGATCCGTACTTGTACCGATACGAAGACGAGCGTGCAATCCGGCACCTGTTCCGCGTGGCGGCGTCGCTCGATTCGATGGTGTTGGGAGAGCCGCAGGTGCTGGGGCAATTGAAGGCGGCCTACGCGGCGGCGCGCGAATGCGGGGCGCTGGGGGGATTTCTGGACACTGTCCTGACGCGCGCGTTTGCAGTAGCTAAACGGGTCAGGTCGGAGACCGAGATCGGGCGGTCGGCGGTATCGGTCTCGTATGCGGCCGTCGAGCTTGCGCGGCGGATCTTCGGGCAGCTTTGCGAGAAGCGGGTTCTGCTGGTCGGAGCGGGGAAGATGAGCGAGCTTGCGGCCCGGCACCTGCAGCGCGCCGGGTGCTCGAAGGTCTTTGTGACGAACCGGACCAGGGCCAGGGCGGATGAGTTGGCCGAGCAGATCGCCGGCACTGTTCTGGACTACGAGACCTATGGATCGCGGCTGCACGAGATGGATATCGTGCTGACCTCGTCGGGGGCGTCCGAGTATGTGATCACGCGCGAGCAGATGACGAAGGCGCTGGAGAAACGGCGGCACAGGCCGGTCTTCCTGATCGACATCGCGGTGCCGAGGAACATCGACCCGAAGGTAAACGAATTGGAGGGCGCCTTCCTCTACGACATCGACGACCTGGGCCGGGCCATCGACGAGAATCGCAAGGCGAGGGAGCGTGAGGCCGGGCAGGCCGAGCAGATGATCGAGGCCGAGGTAAGCCGGCTGATCGAGCGGCTGAAGGCGCGGGAGGTGGGTCCGCTGATCGCCGGATTGCACGAGCAATTGGAGCATGTGGCGAAGGCGGAGATGGAGCGGTTCCGCTCGAAGCTGGGACTGCTGTCGCCGGTGCAGGAAGAGGCGCTACTGGGGTACACGCGGTCATTGTTGAATAAGATCGCCCATGCGCCGGTGGTCGAATTGAAGCGCGCGGCGGCCAGGACGGACGGCGATTCCGAGATCACTTTGATCCGCCGGATCTTCCGGATCGGTGGGACGGATCAGGGATGAGCGCGACGCTGAGGATTGGCAGCCGCGGGTCGCAACTGGCGTTGTGGCAGGCCCGCTACATTCAACAGCGGCTCAAAGGCCTGGGCGTGGAGAGCGAGATCGAGATCATCCGCACGACAGGCGACAAGATCACCAGCGTGCCGCTGGCACAGGTTGGCGGCAAGGGGCTGTTCACGAAAGAGATCGAGGAGGCGCTGCTGGATGGGCGGGTGGATCTGGCGGTGCATTCTCTGAAAGACCTGCCGACGGAGTTGCCCGAAGGACTGACGCTGTCGGCGGTTCCCGAGCGCGAGATGCCGTATGACGCGCTGGTTGGGCGGAAACTGGATGAACTGGAGACAGGCGCGGTGGTCGGGACGAGTTCGCTGAGAAGGGCGGCGCAGTTGAAGGCGCTGCGGCCGGATCTGGTGATCAAGGATATTCGGGGCAATCTGGACACGCGGCTGAGGAAGCTGGACGAGGGGCAGTATCAGGCGATACTGCTGGCCGCGGCGGGGCTGCGGCGATTGGGATGGGGGGAGCGGATCGCCGAGGTGCTGGAGCCGGCGCGGATGTGTCCGGCCGTGGGCCAGGGGGCGTTGGGGATCGAGACCCGGGCGGGTGGCGCAGCGTTTGAGGTTGTCAGCAGACTGGATCATGGACCGTCGCGGGCGGCAGTCACGGCCGAGAGGGCGGCGCTCGCGGCGTTGGGAGGCGGGTGCCAGGTTCCGATGGGCGCACATGCCGAGGTCGATGGCGGCCATTTGAAAATCCATGCGGTTGTGGCGGATCCGGATGGGTCGTTTGTGATCAGCGCCTCGATGGAAGGGCGCGTGGAGGACGCCGCGGAGATCGGGTCGGAGGCGGCCAGACGTTTGCTTGAGCAGGGGGCGAGGGCGATTCTGTCGAAGGTGTATGGCGAGAGTCCGCTGCTGGCGGGGATGCGGGTGCTGGTGACGCGCGCATCGAGCCAGGCGGGCGGGTTGACCACTCAGTTGCGGTGCATGGGGGCGGAGGTTGTCGAACTGCCTGTGATCGAATTGCGGCTGCTGGAGTTTGAAGCGCCGCAGGGGCCGTATGACTGGGTTTTGTTCACGTCGGCGAACGCGGTGGTGAGCTTTCTGGACCGTGCGGCGATGCCGGCGGGGGCCAAGGCAGCGGCCATCGGACCGGCGACCGAGGGCGAGTTGAAGGAGCGCGGAATCGATGTTGCGCTCATGGCGGATACGTCGACGGGCGAGGGGTTGGCGGCGGCGTTCGCGGGGATCGATCTCGATGGGAAGCGGTTGCTGATTCCGAGGGCGGAGACGGCCAGGGCCGTGCTCGAAAGCGCGTTGAAAGCGCGCGGTGCGGTGATCGATGTCCTGCCGGTTTACCGGAACGTCGTACCGGAGGGTTTGGAGGAGGCGGCTCGGGCGCTATTCAGTGGACAGACGAAACCGGATTGGGTGACGCTTATGTCGCCGTCGGCGGTCAAGAACCTGGTGGTTGCCGTGGGATTGGAGGCGCTTCGGGGCGTGAAGATTGCGACGATCGGGCCGGTGACCAGCGAAGCTGCGCGGCGTCATGGGCTGGTTGTGTCGGCGGAGGCCGACGAGGCGACCGCCGATGCGCTTGGGCGGGCGATGGCGGAAAAGCAATGAAAGTGGACGTCGAACTGGATGCGCCGGGCGGCAGCGTGAGGGTCGTCATCGCCGGCGAAGACGACGCACGCATCTGGGGTAAGTTCGTTTTCGGACGGTTGAAGAGCGATCCGGCGAAGCGAGCGCTGGTTTTTGACGACTCGGCAGTGTTGCATAAGGACATTGCATTGGCTCATGGGGTAGAGGCGGCCGGCGGCGGATGGGTCGAATTCGACCAAACGAACCGGACGGCGCGGGTGGGTGGGCGGAGCACTCAGTTTGGACGTGAGCGGGATCGCGGGTTCACGGTCGATCTGTTGGACGAAGCGCTGCCGGGCTACCGGGTCGAGGCGGTCTGAAGAGGAGTTGGCGTAAATGAAAAAGATCCTTTGCGTGGGCGGGGCGAGGCCGAATTTCATGAAGCTGGCTCCATTGCTGGCTGAGTTGGAGGCGTCGGACCGTTACAGCCCGCTGCTGGCGCATACGGGACAACACTACGACGAGAAGATGTCCGGGTCGTTCTTCCGGGATCTGGGGATGCGTGATCCGGATTACTCGCTGGGGGTTGGGTCGGGTTCGCACGCGCAACAAACGGCCGAGGTGATGAAACGCTTTGAACCCGTGGTCGAGGCAGCCCGTCCGGACATGGTTGTGGTGGTGGGCGACGTGAATTCGACGGTGGGTTGCGCGCTGGTGGCGGTGAAGATGGGCGTGGCGGTGGCGCATGTCGAAAGCGGACTGAGGAGTTTCGACAGGACGATGCCGGAAGAGATCAACCGGCTGGTGACGGATGCGATTTCGGACTTGTTGCTGGTCAGCGAGGAGAGCGGTTTGACGAATCTGCGCCGCGAAGGGGCGTCGGAAGCGAAGCTCTTTCTGGTGGGCAACCTGATGATCGACTCGCTGAGGAAGAATCTGGACCGGGCGCGGGCGCTGGGCGTGAGCGGGCGGATGGGATTGAAGGCTGGCGGGTATGGGGTGGTGACTCTGCACCGTCCGGCGAATGTCGACGACATCTCGTCGCTCAACGGGATACTGGAGGCTCTGGCGGCGATTTCAAAGGAAGTGCCGCTGGTGTTTCCGGTGCACCCGCGGACGCGGCAACAGTTGGATGGATGCGCGGCACTGCAAGGGGCTGACATTCGGTTGGCCGAGCCGCTTGGTTACCTCGAATTCCAAAGCCTGGTGTCGGACAGCGGCGTGGTGCTGACCGATTCGGGCGGCATCCAGGAAGAGACGACGGCGATGGGGATTCCGTGTTTCACGCTGCGCGAGAACACCGAGCGGCCGTCGACGATCGAGGAAGGGACGAATACACTGGCCGGGACGACGCGGGAGTCCATTTTGTCGGCGTGGGCAGCGGCCAAGCGGAATCCGAAGGCGGGGCGGACGCCGGCGCTGTGGGATGGCCGGGCGGCGGGGCGGTGCCTCCAGGCGTTTGACAGCTACTTCGCTTCCAAGAGCACGTGAAGGCGTTCAGCGAAGGACGCGACCAGACTGGGCCGGGCGTAGTGGGCGATGCGATCGGGGTTTGAGCGCGAAGCGAGTTGTCCTGAATCGCGCAGGGCCAGGATTTCGAGCATTGCATCGCGGATCGAGCCAGGTTCGTTTGGATCGGCCAGCCACCCGGCGCCGGTTTCACGCAGGACGTCATCGACCTCGCCACCCTTGGGCGAGATGGCGAGGATGGGCTTGCCGGTGGCGAGGTAGTCGTAAATCTTACCCGACGTGAAACTGGGGTCGGTCATCGTTAACAACAGGACGTCGGCCTCGGCCATGGCTTCGACGGCCTGGCGCTGCGGGACGAACCCGTGTTCGACGACATGCGACTTGCGGTTGAGCATCGAGGGGCGCTCCTCGTCCGTGATGCGGCCGACGAAGTGGGTGGAGATGCGGGAGCGGGTTTCGTCGTCGAGGGCGTCGAGGGCGTCGAGGTAGAAACGGGGAGTCGCCGTTAGGTAGACCGTTCCGACGTGGGCGACACGGAGGGCGGTCTCGCCATGGGGACGCGGCTTGAAGTCCGAGAACATGGCCGGGTCAAAACCGTTGGGGAGGCAGAGGAAGCGGCTGGAAGGGAGTTCGGGGTAGCGTGAGCGGATGGTGTTGACGCAGGAGTTGGTGATGCTGAGGACGAGGTCCGAGAGCGCGACGGTTTCGGCTTCGATGCGGGTGGCGTGGCGGCGGATGGAATCGGAGCGGAAGTACTCGAAGGCGTTGAGGAAGAAATCGAGCCATTCATCGCGGAAGTCGCTGACAAGTTTCAGTGCGGGGAAGTCGCGCTTCAACCGGTTGCCGATGAGCAACGATGAGAACGGTGGGACGGAGACGACGACAAGGTCGATCCGCTCGCGGGCAATGATACGGCGGGCGGCGCGCAGTGCGCCGGGAACCCACAGGACTTCGGGGTCGGGCGAGAGGATGCGGCGGATGGCGTTTTGCAGCAGATTCGAAGACGGGCGCGACGGTTGAGAGGAAGAGGGTTTGGCTGGCGGAGGGGATTTCCTGCCGCGGAATGCGGCGAGCCAGCGCCAAAGCCCCTGGCGGAGGGAACAGGGGATTTCCGGGCTCCAGGTGCGGGTGACCTGAACGTTTGGCGGGATGCGGCTGACCAGCGATGCGTCCATCGTGGGGACGCACGGGTTTGACGCGCAGAGGACGTGGACGTCGATGCCGTTTTCGGGCAGGTAACGGGCCATGGCCAACATGCGCTGGACGGAGATGCCGCCGGCTGGGGGGAACTGGTAACCGATGAGAAGCGCTCGCGGGCGTTCGGACTGAGGGGCAGACGGCATTTTGGGGAACAATCAGTATCCCACACGTCAGCAGGCGGAGCAGGGAGATGGCATTTTCCGCTCCGTTGAAAGTCATGCCTGGCTGATCGGGGGAGGGCGGGCTGAAGCCCTTCGCAGGCTGAACAGGCTGCTGAAAAACC
>CAZLDN010000015.1:0-59813 GCA_964558355.1 uncultured Candidatus Solibacter sp. | reverse complement strand
CAATTACATCCTCGTCGGGGTGGAATAGCACTTACTTACGGGATCCTTAGTAACGAAAAACCGGAGGCGCAGTCGATGCGCCCCCGGCCTTCTTATCGGACCTGTCTGTCGGATTTAGATGAATTTGTACTTGCCCGGCACCGGGAACGGCGTCGGCGGATTCGTCGCATTGTACTCCCAGGTCTTCGGCGTCAGATCCTGCTGCGAGTTCATGATCTGCTCCCAGGTGATCTGTTGACCCGAATAGGCCGACTCCCGCCCCATGATGCAGGTCAGTGTCGACTCGGCCACTTCCATCGCATCGTTGATGTACGGCCCATCCCCCCGGATCGACTTATACAGCTTCGCGTGCTCGGCCACGTAGCCCGGAGCGCCCTTGGTCTGGTCCAGCGTCAGCCGGCCCTTGCTGCATGCCACGATCTCGTTCACCTGCTGGTAGGAGCCACGCGGATACTGCCGGCAGTACGACGACATCCTGACGCCGTTCGCATACTCGAAATCGGCGCTCAGGTGGTCGTAGATATTCCCATGCACCTCGTCCTGCGGCCGCCACGACGCGCCGCCCGACGCATGAACCTTCACCGGGTGCGTCCCCATGATCCAGTTGCAGACGTCGATGTTGTGCAGATGCTGCTCGACGATCTGGTCGCCGCAGATCCACAGGTTCGAATACCAGTTGCGGTGCTGCCACTCAAACTCGCCCCACTTCGCGTCCCGGCCCTTCGGCTGTTGGATCACCGGGCTGCCCACCCAATACGCATACAGGGCCACCACGTCGCCGTGCTTGCCGCCCTTCAGATCCGCCACCGTGTTGATATAGAAATCGTCGCTGCGCCGCTGCGCCCCGCTTACCACCGTCAGCTTCTTTTCAACCGACTTCTTCGCCGCCGCCATGCACCTTCGCACGCCGGTCGCGTCCACGCCAAACGGCTTCTCGCAGAAGACATGTTTGCCCGCCTCGATGGCCGCCTCGAAGTGCAACGGCCGCCATCCTGGAGGCGCGGCGAGGAAGATCACGTCCACATCCGCCGCCATCACCTTCCTGAACGCCTCGAACCCGACAAAGCGCTTGTCCGGCTCCACCTTCACCCGGTCCGCGGCGCCCATCTTCGCCGCCCGCTCACGCAAGTTCTTGAGGCTGACTTCCAGCTTGTCTTCGAATGCATCGCCCATCGCGTGCAACTCAATCGCCGGATCGCCCTCGAACGCGTCCAGTACGGCCTTCGTCCCGCGGCCGCCACAGCCGATCAGCCCGGCCTTCAGCCGCGCCGGAGCCCATCCGCGCACCAGTTCAGGTTTCATGATCGTGAATGTGGCCGCCACAGCCGGCGCGCTGGTCAGCATCGAGCGGCGAGTTCTCAGTTTTGTAAAGTCCATAATTTCGGCACCTCGGCCGCTTGCCATTGTATATCTAATAGCGTGACCCGGTTTCTTTCCTCTCTCTTCCTGCTGCTGGCCAGCTTCACTCTCGCCCACGCCGCCGGACCCCAAGTCCTCTCCTTCTTCTCCCCCATCGACGATTCCGAACAGCCCTACGCCATCTACTCTCCGCCCAAACTCGTTCCAGGCAAAAGGTATCCCCTCGTCGTCAGCCTCCACGGCGCCTGGTCCAACCACCGCATCAACCTCCACCGTGTTTTTGGCCAGGGCAACCGCCCCGGTGAGGACGCCGCCCCCGTCCCATCCTCAGCCCCTGGCCGCACGATCGTCATCGCCTCCGGCGCACCCCTCTGGACTGAGCGCCCGGATACCTCCACCAGCATCTGGCGCATTATCGCCCCGAACCTCCGCACCCTCATGCGCGCCGATGGCGGCATCTTCCTCTTCAACGAATCCACCGGCGCGACACTGCTGGACGGCCGTCTCGCGATACTGAAATCCAAAGCCAATTCCGCCATTCTGGAGGTCAAATGAGACCCTACGACATGTCCCCCGATGAGTTCCGCCGGCACGGCCACGAGGTCGTCGACTGGATCGCCAACTATCTCGAAAACACGCGCGACTACCCCGTCGTCCCCCGCGTCCAACCCGGCGATCTCGCTGCCTCGCTCCCCACTTCCGCGCCTGAGCTGGGCGAATCGATGGAGTCCATCCTGGCCGGCTTCCAGAGCCAGATCCTGCCCGCCGTCACCCATTGGAACCACCCCCGCTTCCACGGCTATTTCTCCGTCAGCGCATCCGCACCCGGCATCCTCGGCGAAATGCTCGCCGCCGCCCTCAACGTCAACGGCATGGTCTGGCTCTCCTGCCCGGCGAGCGTCGAACTCGAAGCCGTCGTCATGTCCTGGCTCCGCCAGTGGATCGGTCTGCCCGAGAACTTCTTCGGCATGATCCACGACACGGCGTCCCTCTCCACGCTCCATGCCATCGCCGCCGCTCGCGTTGTCGCCGACCCCGATCTCCGCCAAAAAGGCGGCCGCTCCGGCCTCATCCTCTACACTTCGGAACACGCCCACTCCTCCATCGAAAAAGGCGCCCTCAGCCTCGGCCTCGGCCGCGACCACGTTCGCAAGATCGGCGTCGATGATCAGTACCGGATGCGTCCCGATCTGCTCCGCGAGGCCATCGCGTCCGACCTCGCCCAGGGTTTGACTCCCTTCTGTGTCGTCTCCACCACCGGCACCACGTCGGTATCCAGCATCGACCCCGTTGCCGCCATCCAGGATGTTGCCGATGAGTTCGAACTCTGGCACCACATCGACGCCGCCTATGGCGGTCCCGCCGCCATCCTCCCCGAAATGCGCTGGATCCTCGATGGCGCCGATCGCGCCGACTCTCTCGTCATCAACCCCCACAAGTGGCTCTTCACCCCCATCGACCTCAGCGCCTTCTACTGCCGCCGTCCCGAGATCCTCCGCCAGGCTTTCGCCCTCGTCCCCGAATACCTCAAAACCAGTCAGGACAACGTCGCCGTCAACCTGATGGACTACGGCATCCCCCTGGGCCGCCGCTTCCGCGCCCTCAAGCTCTGGTTCGTCATGCGCTGGTTCGGCCGCGAAAAGGTCATCGCCATCCTCCGCTCCCACATCGAATGGGCCGGCGAACTCCGCGCTTTCGTCGAAGCCGATCCCCGCTTCGAAATCTGCGCGCCCACCCCGCTCTCGCTCGTCTGCTTCCGCCTCAGAGCCGGCGACGACGCCACCCGCCGCCTCCTCGACGACATCAACGCATCAGGCGTCGCGTTCCTCTCCGGCAATGTGCTCGACGGCCGCTTCGTCCTCCGTTTCGCCATCGGCAACGTCGGCACCACTCGCGAGGACATCTTCCTGACATGGAACAAACTCCAGGAACTCGCCGGCTAATCTCCGCGGCCCCGGCCACGCACCCATGCAGCCGCTCGAAGCCGCCGGTTTCACCCAGGTCGAAGCCCGCCGCACCGGAACCCCGCTTGACGCTGTCCTCGCCGTCAGGAAACAATAACGCCATGATGGCGAAACCCCTGGCCGCGCTGACCCTCATCCTCGGAGCGTCTCTTACCATGTCCGCTGCCGTGAAAATCGAAAAGACCGCCTGGAACGGCTGGCCCAACTGCTACCGCATCTCCAACGGCGAAGCCGAACTCATCGTCACCTCCGACATCGGCCCCCGCGTCATGCGCTATGGCTTCGTCGGCGGCCAGAATTTCTTCTGGGAACAGTCAGGAACCCAGGGCAAGTCCGGCGAACCTGAATGGATTCTCCGCGGCGGCCACCGCATCTGGATCGGGCCCGAAGACGTCAAGTTCACCTATCCCCCCGACAACACGCCCGTCAAAATCGAAATCCGCGGCACATCCCTCATCGCCACCCAGCCGGTCGAAAAGGAGACCGGCATCGAGAAGCAGATCGAAGTCCGCCTCTCGCCCACGGGCACGAACGTCACCGTCATCCACCGCCTCACCAATCGCGGCATCATGCCTCTCGAATTCGCCCCCTGGGCGCTCACGATGATGGCGCCCGGCGGCGTCGGCGTCACCGGCTTCCCTCCACGCGGAAAACACCCCGACGTCCTCCCGCCGACCAACCCCCTCATCATGTGGGCCTTCACCGACCTCTCCGACCCCCGCTGGAAGTTCACCCGCAAGTACATGACCCTCACCCAGCAGCCCGGCAACACCAACCGCCAGAAACTCGGCCACTTCAATCCCAAGACCTGGGGGGCCTACATCCGCAACGGCGAACTCTTCATTAAGGAATACGACGCCAACCCCTCGCGAACCTACCCCGACTTCGGCTCCTCCTACGAAACCTTCACCAACGAGGACTTCCTCGAAATAGAAACCTGCGGCCCCATCACCAAGGTCCCCGGCGGCGCAACCGTCGAACACATCGAACGCTGGAGCCTCCACAAGAACAGCGCCATCCAGGAAATCTCCGACGCTGAACTCGACCGCGTCGTCCTCCCTCATCTCCGTTGAACGTCGCCATCACCATCGCGCTCGCCTGCGCCTTTATCGCGCTCTGCGGCTGGCTCTACCAGAAGGCCGGTGAGCGCCGTGACGCCCGCCGTCTGCCCCCGCCCGGAGAGATCCTCGGCGGTTTTCACATTCTTCGCCGCGGCCACACGTCGCCGCCTGTCGTCCTTGAAGCCGGCATCGCCGCCTCAAGTCTCAGTTGGGCCGGCGTTCTCAACCAAATCCCCGAAGACCGCCTCGTCATCGCCTACGACCGTCTCGGCTTCGGCTGGAGCGCCGCGCCCGCCTCCCCGCGTACCCTCGACAACCTCGTCGCCGACCTCGCCACCGTACTCGACCTCGCCGGCATCAATGAACCCGCCATCCTCGCCGGCCATTCCTTCGGAGGACTCCTCATCCGCCGCTTCGCCGCCCAACACCCCGAACGAGTCGCCGCCCTCCTCCTGCTCGACCCGTTGGAACCCTTCGAATGCCATCCCCTCACGCGCCATCAGTCCGCCCGTCTGGCCCGGGGCGTGATGCTCTCCCGCCGTGGAGCGCTCCTGGCCCGCATCGGCATCGTCCGCTTCACCCTCGATCTCCTCGTGGCCGGCTCCCAATTCATCCCAAAGCTCCTCGCCCGAGCCGCCAGCGGCAAGGGAACTTCGGTCCCTGACCGTTTTGTGGGCGAAGTCCGCAAGATGCCCTCGGAGGTCTGGCCCGCCGTGCGTGCGCATTGGTGCCTGCCCAAGAGTTTCATTACGATAGCCGAATACTTGGCCCGTCTCCCCGAAACCTGCAAATCGGCAGAATCAACGGAACTCCCGAAGTCCCTCCCCGTCACCGTCATCACGGCATCGACCTCAACTGAACAGGTCCGCAACGCCCACGCGAGTTACGCCACCCGCCACATCACCGCCCAAGACGCCGGCCACTGGGTCCAACTCGACCGGCCCGATCTCGTCGCCACCGAAATCCGCCGGCTCGGTCCCCCAGCCCGCGTACAATAGTCCAAGCAGTGCCTTCTCCCGTCTCTTCACGCCTGGCGACCCAACTCTGCGGCATCCCCCTGCGCAACCCCGTCCTGACGGCCTCCGGCACGTTCGCCTACGGCATGGAATTCGCCTCCATCCTCAATCTCGAACAGCTCGGCGGCATTGTCGTCAAGGGCCTGTCCCGCCTGCCCATGGATGGCAACTCCGCCCCGCGCGTCTATGAAGCCGAGGCTGGCATGATCAATTCCATCGGCCTGCAGAATATCGGCGTCCGCGCCTTCGTCGCCGAAAAACTCCCCCAACTCCGCCACTACTCCACACCCATCTTCGCCAACGTTTTCGGCTACGAAATCGACGATTACCTCGAAGTCGTCCGCGTCCTCAACGACGCCGATGGCCTCGCCGCCTACGAACTCAACGTCTCCTGCCCCAACACCAAACATGGCGGAATCTTTTTCTCATCCGACCCCGCCCTCCTTGCCCAACTCGTCTCCTCCGTCAAACAGGTCGCCACCCGTCCCGTCATCGTTAAACTCTCGCCCAACGTCTCGAGCATCCCCGCCGTCGCCAAGGCCGCCGAAGACGCCGGCGCCGATGCCATCTCGCTGGTCAACACCTTCATCGCTCTCGCCATCGACGTCCGCACCCGCAAGCCCCGTCTCGGAGCCGGTTTCGGCGGACTCTCCGGACCCGCCATCAAACCCATCGCCCTGCGCATGGTCCACGAAGCCTGGCGCACGGTGAAGATCCCCGTCATCGGTCTTGGCGGCATCGGCTCGGGCGAAGACGCCGCCGAATTCATGATCGCCGGAGCATCGGCGGTCCAAATTGGAACAGCGACGTTCTGGGACCCGCGCGCTCCCGTCCGCATCGCCCGCGAACTCGACGCTTTCCTGCAAAATGAAAAGATCCCGAGCGTCCAATCTCTCACTGGGACGCTCGACTCGCGGTAAGAATGAATCATGAAGAAGATCATCTCGACCGAGAACGCCCCCAAAGCCATCGGGCCCTATTCGCAGGCCGTCGCCTGGAACGGTCTGGTTTATCTCTCCGGCCAGATCCCGCTCGACCCCGCCACCGGCCAACTCGTCGAAGGCGGCATCGCCGAACAGACTGAACGAGTCCTTGAGAACCTGAAAGCGGTTCTGCAAGCGGCCGGCTCTGACTTGGCCCACGTCCTGAAGACTACGGTCTTCTTGAAAGACATGGCCGAGTTCGCCCACATGAACGAGATCTACGGCCATTACTTCGCCGAAAACCCGCCGGCCCGGGCCACGGTGGAAGTTGCCCGCCTGCCCCGCGATGTCCGCGTCGAAATCGAGTGCGTCGCCGCGATTCGTGAGAGCTAGACGACCGCGCCCAACTGTAACACTCCGGCCTGCTCCCAGCACTGATCGAATAGCGTTTTCATTGCGCCCGCAAACCCGGCGTGATCGAAGACCACCGCCGTCCACGCCGGCCTGGTCGTCACCGGATCGAGCAGCGCGACGAGTCCCTGAGCCTCGTCGAAAACGGCTAGTTTCATCGGCAACTCCGCCACCACGCGCACCTCGACCCCGGCCTGCTGGTACTCCTCCAGACGTGAGGAATGCGCCCTGTCCGCCGGGCTCTGCTCCACCAGCAAACGGCAGCGGACGCCGCGCCCGCGGCACTGCTTCACCAGTTGCTCGTCCAACGGATCGACAGCATAGGGCGGGCGCGAAAATTCGACATAGTCCCGCTCGACGTTCGACAACATCGACCGGTAGTGGACGGCGATCTGCGCCGGGTCGCTGACAATTCGCAGGTAATCCAGATTGCCGCGCCCGTCCTGGCCGGCGGCATATGAGACCTTCAGTTCGTGCGCCAGCGATTGTCCCTGACGCCGCTGCTGTTCGAGTTCGTGTTGAACCGCTTCCTTCTGCCGCTCGAGATACGCCGGAATCGCCAGCCCCGGCTCGACGGCAAAAAACAGCTTGGTCTTTTCCTGGATCACCTGCGCGAAGCCTTTTTCGACGAGGCTGTCGAGTACCTCGTAGATCTTCTGCCTCGGCACATTGGCCCGCGCCGCCAGTTCCAGCGCCTTGAATCGGGGATGACCGGCCAGCACCAGATACGACCTCGCCTCATAGGCGTTTAAGCCGATCTGCTGCAGCCGGCGCCAGTAGATTTCATACCCAGGGTTGGTCAATTCGTATGCCATGGAACCTGCATGAGCCTCAACTTATATCACAGCGCGTCGCCGAATTCGCGCTTCCGCTGCGACAAAACGCCGGCGGGTACGCGATCATGGGGCTGTCATGCAAGGTTGGATCAGCCGGTTCCTCCGGCGCGCGCCCGCTCCGCCCAAACCACTCAAGGGCGTGCCGGCAACGGCGCGCGTCAAGCGCTATGCGGCCATGAGCGGATACGTCTATGAATACGTCTACCTTGGCTACCGGGATGCGCCTCAAGCGCGCGACCACTTCTTCAACGTGTCTGCCGACCGCAAAGCCTGGTTCGAACTCCAGGTCGTGGTGGAGGACGGCGGACTAAGGGCGTGGGAGCGGGAGCAGGGCAGGGAACTGAACACCGCCGAGCGCTACGCCGTCGCCAAGCTCGCCCTCTTCGAGGCGTTCGACGAGCGCGCCGCGCCTGCCGCGATGCGTGAACCGGTGCGGGCGTCGGCGTCGCGCATCGCGGCGTTGCTCGCGTCGATCGATCTGTAGCCTCAATCGGCCGGGATCGCCTCCTGAGTCTGCGCTTCCACAACCGCCAGCGCCGCCATATGGACGATCTCATTCACCTCGGCGCCGCGTTGCAGCACCGCGACGGGCTTCGAGAACCCCAGCAGAATCGGCCCGACGACCTCCGCCCCGCCCAGCCGCATAAGCAGTTTGTAGGCGATGTTGCCGGACTCAAGCGATGGAGCGATGAGGACGTTCGCCGGTTGCGTCAACTTGCTGAACGGGTATTCGGCCAGCAGTTCCGGCGTGACGGCCGTGTCGGCCATCATCTCGCCGTCGATCTCCAGCCACGGCGCCTGCTTACGGGCAAGATCAGTCGCCCGCCGGACTTTCTCGGAAAGGGGGTGGCGCGTCGATCCGAAGTTCGAAAACGACAACATCGCCACGCGCGGCTCGATGTTGAACCCTCGAACGGCCTCTGCGGTATGGACGGCGATCTCCGCCAGATCCTCTGCCGTCGGCTCGATGTTCATGGTCGTGTCGGCCAGGAAGTAGATCTGGCCCTTCGGCATGATCAGCATGTACATGCCGGCCAGTTTCTTCACTCCGGGCCGCAGCGAGATGATCTCGAGCGCCGGGCGGATCGTCTCCGGATAGTGCTGCGTGACGCCGCCGATCATGGCGTCGGCGTCGCCCATTTGGACCATCATGCAGCCAAACCGCGTCGGATCGAGCAGCAGGCGCGGAGCCTCGCTGGGAGTCACTCCCTTACGGTGCCGCAGCGCGACAAACTCGTCGAGATAGGCCTGGCGCCGCGGGCTGGTTGCCGGATCGACGATATCCACCGACCCGTCGAAATGGAGCCGCAGATCAGCCGCCCGCTGCATGATCTTTCCCTCGTCGCCGATCAGCACCGGTCGCGCAATCCGTTCGTCGACCAGGATCTGCGCGGCGCGAAGGATGGGGTCCTGATCGCCCTCCGGGAACACGACCCGCTTGGGCCGCCGCTGCGCCCTGTGGATCGACATGCGCATCACTTCCTGGCTCTTGCCGAGCCTGGATTCCAGCTTCTCCCGATAGGCGTCGAGTTCCACCGGCAATTGAGCCACGCCCGTCTCCATGGCGGCGCGGGCCACGGCCGGCGCCACCCACGTCAGCACGCGCGTGTCGAACGGCTTCGGGATCAGATACAGCGGGCCGAATTCCATCTCCTCCGTGCCGTAGACCTTGCGGACCGAATCGGGCACGTCCTGCTTGGCCAGCGTCGACAGCGCATAGGTGGCGGCCAGTTTCATCTCGTCGTTGATCGCCGTGGCGCGCACGTCCAGCGCGCCGCGGAAGATGAACGGGAAGCCGAGGACATTGTTGACCTGGTTCGGATAGTCCGACCGGCCGGTGGCCATGATGACGTCGCTGCGCGTGGCGACGGCGAGTTCGTAGCCGATCTCCGGATCCGGATTGGCAAGCGCGAACACGACAGGCTTGTCCGCCATCACCATCAGCATCTCAGGCGTGACGCAGTTGGCTTGAGACAGGCCGATAAAGACATCGGCCCCGCGCATCGCCTCTTCGAGTGTGCGGCATTCGGTCTCGCGCGCGAAACGGGCTTTGTACTTGTTCATCCCGGCCGTGCGGCCTTCGTGGATGACGCCCTTGGTGTCGCACATCAGGATGTTCTCGATATTCGCGCCGAGCCGGACATAGTGGTCCGCGCACGAGATGGCCGATGCGCCGGCGCCCGAGAACACGATGCGCGCCTCCCCGATCGGCTTGCCGACAACCTCCAGCGCGTTGATCAGCGCCGCGCCCGAGATGATGGCCGTGCCGTGCTGGTCGTCGTGGAAGACCGGAATCTTCATCGTCCGCTTCAGCTCTTCCTCGATCTCGAAACACTCGGGAGCCTTAATGTCCTCCAGATTGATGCCGCCGAATGTGGGCTCGAGCAGTTGGCAGGTGCGGATGATCTCTTGCGGATCCTCGGTCGCCAGTTCGATGTCGAACACATCGATGTCGGCGAACCTCTTGAACAGGACCCCCTTCCCCTCCATGACCGGCTTGCCCGCGGCGGGGCCGATATTACCCAATCCAAGGACCGCCGTGCCGTTGGTGACCACGGCGACCAGGTTGCCCTTGGATGTGTATTTATAGACCGCTTGCGGGTCGTCCCTAATCTCAAGGCAGGGGACGGCCACGCCGGGCGTGTAGGCGAGGCTCAGATCCCTCTGCGTCCGGCATGACTTGGTCGGCGTGACCGAGACCTTCCCGGCGGGCTCGCTCGAATGGTAGGCGAGCGCCTCTTCTTTTCGAATCAGCATGAGTGATTCCTTTCCTTACCTGTTCTATACCTGTGAGGGCGGAAAAGCCAGCGCGGATGCCCGTGAAGCCGGTTGAAAGTACGGCCGCCGGGCAACCTTCCGGCCGGTGAAGTCGTCATCTAGACGCGATGCTCCGATCCGGGCCATCTCCGGTCGTGCTGATACTGCATACTGAACTAGTGTCCCGTCTCCAAAGCTCGCTTAACAAGCATCGTAGGGCGGACGCCCTCGTCCGCGCCGGACCCCCCGGTCCGGCTCCGCTGGAGCGCCATATCCTGCGCACATCCCGGCGTGTGAGCGTTCGCACTCAGCAAACTCAGGGTTCGCCGGTCCCGTTCCGGCGGCACGGCTTTTTTCTACGGGCTTCCGGGATAGGACGCTAGAAGCGGAAAACAGGCAGCCCTTTTGTGGCCAGGATGTAGCTCAACGATATGTCGGAACCGATCACGCCGCCGGTGGATGAACTCGAGGGAAGACCGTTCTCCTTCTATCCGCCGATTCTGAATGTCGAGCACAATGAGTGGACCCTCAAGGAAGCCACCTGGTCCGAAATGGTGGTGGTCAACACAAAGTCGGATCTGGTCGTGGCCGTGCCCCGGCGCTATTTCGGCCAGGTGTCGCGGGTGGAAGAGCCGGTGATGATCGTGGGGTTGACGAAGGAACTGGAATACAAGACCGGTTCAGTCTGGCCGGTCGAGCGCAAGGTCCTCTCCATGCCAGGCAAGGTGGTCCCTATGCGCCGCCAGCCGGGAGCCGCCGGTCATGAACCTAAGTCGCCGGGCGCATTCAAGTCAATCGCCGGCTTCGGCGATTCCGGAACCGACACGCGAATCAGCCGCCTCATCCTCACCGTGTTTGGCGGACTGGCCTTTGTCGGGATCCTCATCTGGGCGCTCGTCGAGTTCACCCCGGCGGCAAAGCCGACCTTCGTCGCCAAGGACCAGACCTACCTCGAACTGACGCGCGACGACGATTTTCATGCCGTCGTGCGGACGCTGGGCAACCCGTCGCTCGACCGCTATAAAGCCTCCGACGGCGAGATCCAATACCGCGCGATGACTTACAAGGACCGCGGCTACGTCATCATTCTAATGGGGACCGATCACGACTCCGTCCGCTACATCGGCACGCTCAGCTACTCCGCTGACAAAAAGAAGGACTGGCAAGTGATGCATTACGTCGAGTTCGCGCGCGGAGCGACCACCGTATCGATGCTGCGAACGCTGCCAAAGTTCTGATCTGGAGCGCCCCGACAGCCCGGAACCGCGAACGCAGAGAGCGGGTTGCGCTGCATGAGGCCGCGAACGCAGAGAGCGGGTCCCCGCCGCCGTTTCCAGTGGAGCCGGTTGCCCTGCGCGTTCTGCGACAGATCGGGCTACGGCCGCCACGTTCAAGTGGGGCGCCCGCCTTGCCACGAGCCGCGACTATAAGCCGCGGCGCCCCGCCTCCACCATCAGGCTGAAACCCTGCTCCCAGACCCGATACAATCGTTGGTTCATGAAAAAACGATTGGCCATGCTGGCATGGATCGCCGTGGCAATGACCGGGGCGGGTTCTCTGGCCGGCGTGGCCCTGGTCAGAGGCGAGGCGATCAACAGCGCCTGGCTTGTGCTTGCGGCCGTCTGCACCTACCTGGCAGCTTACCGGTTTTATGGCGCCTTCATCGCCGCCAAGGTGATGGCGCTCGATGACAACCGGGCCACGCCAGCCGAACGGCTCCGCAACGGCCACGACTTCGAGCCTACAAACAAGTGGATCGTCTTTGGCCACCATTTCGCCGCCATCGCCGGCCCGGGTCCGCTTGTCGGGCCAACGCTGGCGGCCCAGTTCGGCTACCTGCCCGGCACGCTCTGGATCATCATTGGCGTCGTCATCGGCGGGGCCGTGCAGGACTTCATCATTTTGTTCTCCTCGGTCCGTCGCAACGGCAAGAGCCTCGGACAGATGGCCCGCGAAGAGATCGGCAGAATCGGCGGCGCAACGGCGTTGCTCACCGTCCTGCTGATCATGATCATCCTCCTCGCCGTCATCGCGCTGGTCGTCGTCAACGCGCTCAAAGGCAGCCCCTGGGGGACGTTCACCATCGCCGCCACGATGCCGATCGCCGTGTTCATGGGCCTCTACCTGCGGTACTGGCGACCGGGCAAGGTCCTGGAAGTCTCCCTCATCGGCTTCGCGCTGGTGGTTGTCGGCATCTTCGCCGGCGAGTGGGTGGCTGGCAACGCCATCCTGGGCCCCTGGTTCACGCTCAGCGGCATGGCGCTCGCCATCTGCGTGATCGTTTATGGGTTTTTCGCCAGCGCGCTGCCTGTCTGGCTGCTGCTGGCGCCGCGGGATTACCTCTCGACGTTCGTCAAACTCGGCGTCGTCCTGATGCTCGGCGCGGGCATCCTGTTTGTCCGGCCCGAGTTGCAGATGCCGGCGCTGACGCGTTTCACCGACGGAACCGGGCCGATCTTCGCCGGAACCATCTTCCCGTTCTGCTTTATCACCATCGCCTGCGGGGCGATCTCCGGCTTCCACGCGTTGATCAGTTCGGGGACGACGCCGAAGATGATCGCCCGGGAAGGGCACATCCTGCCGGTCGGATACGGGTCGATGCTGCTTGAGAGTTTCGTGGCCATGATGGCGCTCATCGCGGCCTGTTCGCTCGATCCGGGCGTGTTCTTCGCGGTGAATTCGCCGGCCGGAGTCGTCGGCGCCACCCCAGCGGCGGCCACGGCGACGATCTCCTCCTGGGGTTTTCCGGTCACGCCGCAACAAATGTCCGACCTCGCCCGCCACGTCGGCGAAGAGACGCTGTTCTACCGCACTGGCGGAGCGCCGTCGCTGGCGTTGGGCATGGCGCACATCTTCTCCAAAATCGCCGGGAACGAGGCCGTGCTGCGCTTCTGGTACCACTTCGCCATCATGTTCGAGGCGCTGTTCATTCTGACGATCATCGATGCCGGCACGCGCGTCGGCCGGTTCATGTTGCAGGATTTCCTGGGGTACTTCTGGAAGCCGATGGGAAGGACGTCCTGGATGCCCTCCGTCATCTTCACTTCTGCGCTGATCGTGGCGGCGTGGGGTTATTTCCTGATCCAAGGTGTACTCGACCCGTTGGGAGGCATCAACTCCCTCTGGCCGCTGTTCGGCATCGCCAACCAATTGCTGGCGGCCGTGGCGCTTTGCGTGGCGACGACGATCCTCATGAAGGCGTTCCGCATGAAGTACGCCTGGATCACGCTCACGCCGCTGTCCTGGCTGGTCGTTGTGACCTACACGGCCGCCTGGCAGAAGATCTTCTCCGCCGCGCCCCGTATCGGTTTCCTGGCCCAGGCCGCGGCGCTGGAAGCGGGTCCGCAGAGCGCGACGATCAAGCAGTTGATCTTCAACAACCGGCTGGACGCGGCGGTATGCGGGATCTTCCTGGTCCTGGTGACGACGATCCTGGTGGATTCAATTCGGGTCTGGGCAGGAATCCTGAACGGCAAGCGCAGCCGCGCCACCACCGAGACGCCCTTCGTGGCAACGGCCCTTCGGCCCGAGGAGTTCTAAGATGGCCCGATTCAGAGCCTTCTGTTCGATCATCCTGGGCATCCTGCGCGAGATCGGCGACGAGACCGCCTACCAGCGCCATCTTGCGTCGCACGGCCGGGCGCATTCAGGCGCCGAATACAGGCGGTTCGCCGAGTGCCGGCTGCGTCAAAAGTATCAGCGTGCGAAGTGCTGTTAGTGCCCCGTCCCCAAAGCTCGCTCAAACAGTACCCGGAGGGCGGACGCCCTCGTCCGCGCCGGACCCCCCGGTCCGGCTCCTGCCTTGGCATTCAAACTTCCAACGCCAACGCCATCGCCCCCGAAAGTCCCGGGTAAGGCAGAGCAGGCGGCTCGATCGGCGGCAATTCTAAATAACCGTTCATCAAGGCGCGGGCGCGTTCCCGGATCATCGGGAACAGGTGAGCCTGCTCCATGACGCCCCCGCCCAGCACGATCATCTGCGGCGAGAGGGCACAGGCCAAGTTATGACAGGCCTGGGCGAGGTAGTCGGCCTGCTCCTTCCAGGCCGGGTGGTCGGGCGGCAATTCATGGCCCGGCACCCCCCAGCGAGACTGGATCGCAGGCCCCGAGGCTAATCCTTCCAAGCAGTTACCGTGATACGGGCAGACCCCAGTAGGTTCGTTTGGTCGCGATTCCCCGGGTGCCGGCCGGACCAGCAGATGGCCCATCTCCGGATGCAACAGCCCATGGACCGGCTTGCCGTTCACCACCGCCCCGCCGCCGATACCCGTCCCCACCGTGATGTAGATGAAGTTCTCTAAACCCTGTCCCGCCCCGTAACGAGCCTCAGCCATCGCCGCTGCGTTCACGTCGGTGTCAAAGCCGACTGGGACATTGAATGCGCGCCGGACCGACTCGCGTAGCGGGAAGTCGCGCCAAGCTGTCTTGGGCGTCGTCGTGATCCGCCCCGACGGGTAATCGATCGGGCCAAATGTGGCAATCCCGATCGCCTTCAGCGGCGTGTGCTTCTGGAAGTAGGCGACAACCTCGGTCATCGTCTCCAGCGGATTGTGCGAGGTCGAGAAGCGGCGGATGTCGCGCAGATCGGCCGGGGAACTGCCAACGGCACAGACAAACTTAGTCCCGCCGGCCTCGATGGCGCCGTAGAGGGGTTCGGACATATCCCATCCAAACTATCATTTCACGCGGCGCATCACGTCCTGGGCGGCGTTCTTCACCCGCTCCTCGACATCGGCGGCGAAGCGTGTGGGCAGGCCGTACCATTTCATCGAGTCGCCGCCCTCGTAGCCGCCTTCGTCCCAGACGCGCTTGCTCGGGATGTAGGCCATGACGGCGTTCGAATAGCCCGCCACCACGAGAGGTTCCTTCGGGAACATCCCGCCGAGGATGCGCGAATAGTCGACGACCACTTCGCCGCCCAGGGCGATCAGCGTGAAGCCCTTCTGGAAGCGCACGGCCTGGACGGGGTAGTCGACCTGCCGCATGTTCTCGAGCGGCAACCGCGTCAACTTGAAGGCCGACTTCACGCGGCCTGTTACCGGTTTCATCGGTGCATCCGCAACGCGCGCGACCTCGGCGCCGAGCGTCTTGCCGTGCTGCTCGGCGAGTTCATAGGTGCCACGCGGATTGGCGTTTTGATCGGCGCCGCAGAGCGTCATGAACAGCGCGGTCGCGCCGGGGAAACGCCGTTCCAGATCGATTTGGGCGTAGCCCGCGAAGTCGCCGCTGATGTCCAGGTTGGCGGCGGTCGCGGTGGTGTTGTGGCAGGCATAGCCAAACAGCAGAGCGCGGATCTGGCCGTCGGCGCCGGTCACGCGCAGCACCGGCACGCGATGGTCGACAGGCCCCTGGGGGTTGACGCTGATGCTGTAGCCCTTGGCCGTATTCAAGCGCCGGTTGACGGCGAATTTCGCTTCGCCGAAATCGAATGACAATTTGGCGGGCTGCATGTCGCCCAGAGCCGCGCCGATCACTTCGACGTAACGGTCGTGAAGCAGCAGACCATAGGCCCGGATGCGGGCCAGGTTCTCGGGGTCCTTCGGGGCCATCGGCGAGAGGTTGCCGTCGATCATCGGGCCGGTGTGGGTATGCGAGAAGTTGAGCATCAGTTGATCGCGCGACAGGCGGTACTTGCCGGCGGCGGAGGCGGCGATGCGATCCGACAGAGTCTGCGGCAGGCCGATGATGTCGGCGGTCACTATGACGACGCGGCCGCCGGAGCCGTCTTCAATAGCCAGCGCCTTGGCGTAAATCTTGGTCCGAACGCCCTCGGAAGGTTTTGTTCGCGCGGCAAAGCCGGACATCCAGATCGAACCCTCCGGCGTGATGTCGATCTTGGCTACTCCGGCCTTGGGCGTCGCCGCCGTCAGGGGGAGAGCGAGCAGCGCGGCGGCAGCCGCGAGTGGGAGACGCGCAAACAGGGAACTGGTTGTTGACATGACAGGTACCGTCGATTCAATCAGCATACTCCCGCCCGTTGCCCGGTGAAGCGGTGAGCGAGTCCGTCTCAGCCGTCCCGTTCGCATCCGTGGGGATGCCGAGCCAAAGAACGGCTGCGACCACGGCGAGACTGGCTGAGACCGTAAGCGCCGCCTCCCAACCCATTGCGGCGGCAAGTACGGGCGTCAAGGCCGGGGAGATGAAACCGCCAAGGTTGCTGCCCATGTTCATCGCGCCTCCCGCTGCGCCGCTGCGTTCGCCCGCGATCCGCGTCATGGTGGCCCAGAACGGGCCTTCGACGCTGAGGACGAGAGCGGTGGCAAGGGCGAGGCAGGTCGCGGCAAGGTAAGGGTGGGCGGCGTATGCGCCAACGGCGGTGAGGATGCCGGAACCGGCCAGACCGGTGATCGGGACGAGCCGGCGGTGGCGGCCCCACTTGTCGAACAGGAGGCCGCCGAGGGGAATCGAGACAATCGAGAGCAGCCAGGGAAGGCTGCCAAACAGCGCGCCGCGCAGCAGGTCGAAGTGCCGGACATCGACCAGGTAAATGTAAAACCAGTACACGAAGATGTAGCCGACATAGCCTTGGAGCGTGTAGCTCAAGGTAAGCAGGACGAAGGGCCTCGAACGGGGCAGTAGCGCAGGCGGGGCGGAAGCGGGCCGCGGAGCGTGGGCGGTTGATGGCGCTCGGACCAGCAGCCAGCCGAGTCCGGCCACGGCGGCCGGGATGGCCGATATCAACAGAGCCGTGCGCCAGCCCCAGCGAACCATCACGAACGAAATCAGCGGAGGAGCGACGGCCGAACCACGGCCGATAGCGGCAATCACGAGACCGTTGGCGCGGGCGCGCTGGTGTTCCGGCATCCATCGGGAGATGGCCTGGGCGGCAGCAGGGAACGTCGGAGCCTCAGTGACGCCAAGGGCAAGGCGGGCGATGAGCAACAAGGCGATGCCCCCGCCAGCGGCGGCCATCGAGGCGGTGCAGGCGGCCCAGCCGAGTGCGGCGATCCCCAGCACCCGGACCGCGCCAAAGCGGTCCGCCAACATGCCGCCCGGGATCTGGCAGAGTGCGTAGCCCAACAGGAACGCGCTGAAGATGCGGCCCATCGCCTGTTGGGAGAGGCCGAATTCGCGCATCATCTCGACGCCGGCAACCGATACGTTGACACGGGCAAGGTAACTCGCCGTGGCCGTGAAGGTGAGCAGGGCGACGAGCCGCCAACTGCGGCTCACTCGCGCACCAACCGCTTGGACATCAGGTATTCGGACGCGCCGTCCATTGCGTAGTCCTTCAACTCTCCCACCAAAGCGTAGCCGCGCCGTTCATACAATCGCCGAGCCTCGGTGTTGAACGAGGACACGCAGAGAAAGATGTAGCGGGCCTGGGGGTAGAGCGACTCGGCAAAGTCGAGTATGGCCGAGCCGAGTCCCCGGCCGCGGGCTTCGGCGGAGCAGGCGACCGAGGCGATGTAAGGCGAACCGGCGACGCCGTGCGGGTCGAGGAGCAGGAAGCCGAGGGGCTGGCCGCCACGGCGGGCGACGAAAAGGATGCTGCCGGCGCGATTGAGGCGCGCGAGGCAGAGATCATAGGTGCGGCCAAGGGTGATCCAGGGGTCGGTCGAGGCCATTAGACGGGCGCACCATTCGTGGTCGTTGGCAGCGGCGGGTTGGATAGTCAGGCCGTCGGACATGATGACGCCAAGGGTTCATGATACAGGAGGCAGAGGATGGTCGTGACGGCGGGCGCGGGACTCGCGCCGGATGTGAGGGACCACGCCAGGAAGTTGGCTGGCGGCGTTTTCGGGTCTTGAAGCGGCGATTGGCGACGGGAGCGGCTTCACTTATCGAGAACGAAGTTGCCGATGACCATCGAGTCGATTCCGGAGGAATAGAAGCTGCGGACGGCGTCGCGGGGGGTGCAGACCATGGGGTCGCCGAAGAGGTTGAACGAGGTATTGTAGAGGACCGGAACGCCGGTCTTCTGGCCCCAGGCCTGGAGCAGGCGGTGGAAAAGAGGGTTTTCGTTCTTATCGACAGTGTGGACGCGGACGAGACCATCGCCGAGGACGGCGCTTTCGAAGGTCTTGCCGTGTTCGCGCTTGACGCGGCCGACGCTGGCGAGGAAGCGCGCATTCGGTCCTGCATCGAAGTATTCCGAAGCGCGTTCGGCGGGCACGGAGGCGGCGAACTTCCGGAACGGTTCGCGGTGTTTGATGAAGACGTTCAGGTTCTCTGTGGAATATGGGTTCAGGGGCGAGGCAAGGATGCTGCGGTTACCGAGGGCGCGGGAGCCAAACTCCATACGGCCTTGCATCCAGGCGAGAATGTGGTCGCCGGAAAGGCGTTCGACGGCGGCGGAGACGACCTCATCGGTGGTGAGCAGGTACTTGAAATGGAGCTTGCAGTTCTCGAGCACGCGCTTGATCTCTTCCTGGCCGAATGCGGGTCCGAGCGCCAGGGTATCGAGAGGGACGCGGCGGGTCTGACCCTGGAGTTGATGCCAGGCGTGCCAGGCTGCGCCAAGGGCGGTGCCGGCGTTGCCGGAGACCGGCTGGACATAAACGTTCTTCCATTTGCCACACTGTTCGAGGGCGTCGACGAGGAGTGCGTTAAGGCCGAGTCCGCCGGCGAGGCAGAGGTTCTCGCCCTCCCCGGCGAGTTCGATGACGATCCGTTCGATCGCGCGCTGGAGTCCTGCGGCGACGGTGGGGAAAAGCCTGGCCGGGACGGCGGCGCCATCCTCGAGGCCAAGAGCGGAATAGAATCTGGCGCTAAAACCGCCGCGTCCGATGCGGTTGTGGTCGAACCAGGAGCGGTCGGCGCGAAGTCCGACGGAGGGCTGCATGAGGATCGCCCGGAAGACGGGTTCGAGCGAGTCGTCGCCAGAGGTCGAGAGCCATTGGACCTTGTGTTCCTCTGATGACGGCTTGAAACCGAGCAATTCGGTGACACGGGTGTAGAGGTCGCCGAGGGAATCGGGGAAGGTGAACTCCTTCTCGAGTTGAATGGATGTGCCGGAGGCATGCCAGAGGGCGCCGCAGCGGAAGTCGCCGGAGTTGTCGAGGGTGAGGATGGTGGCCTCTTCGAACGACGAGGCGAAGTAGGAAGACGCGGCGTGGGCGCGGTGGTGTTCGACGCCGGCGATGCGTGCGTTGGGAAAGAGGCTACGCAGTTCCTGGGTGAGATGGTGGCCGTCAAGCCGGTCAACGAAGGGCCGCGCCAGGGCGACGGTTTCGATCGAAGCCGCACTGACGCCCGCCAGATCGAGGGCCGAGTGGATGGCTTCGGTTGGCAACGCGGTGCGGTGACGCCTTGGTGCGACCTTCTTCTGTTCCACCGCCGAGACGATGCGCCCGTCGACGAGGACGGCGGCGGCCGCCTCGTTCAGCAACCCGCCCAACCCAAGTATGTTCATTGAACTAGTGCCTCCCGTCGTCTCTGCCAGACCAGAGCCTGGCTGTTTCCGGTGTCCTGTCTCCGAACTTCGTAAACCGCTCGATTGAAAGTCGCGCCTGGCTGCCCGGCGCAGGACGGGCTGAAGCCCTTCGCAGGCTGAAGCCTGCCCCACCGGGGCGGGCGGCCCATGGGGACTCCCTCATAACTGGGTTTTTCTGTGACACGATACTAGCGCTGTTGCGATTTTTGAATCCTTGCCCACGTGTCGCGCAGGCCGACGGTACGGTTAAAGACCGGTTTCCGCGCGGTCGAATCGGGGTCCACGCAGAAATAACCGATGCGTTCGAACTGATAACGGGCTCCGGCCGCCACGCCCTTCAATGACGGCTCGATCTTCGCGTTCGGGACGACTTCGAGCGAGTGCGGGTTGAGGTTAGCCAGCCAGTCGTTGGATTCGTTTTCCTGATTGGGATTGGCGGTCAGGAAGAGGCTGTCGTAGAGCCGCGCTTCGGCATCGATGGCGTGGGCGGCGGAGACCCAGTGGATGGTGGATTTCACCTTGCGGCCGTCGGGCGTATTGCCGCCTCGGGTGGCGGGGTCGTAGGTACAGCGGATTTCGACGACCTCGCCGGTGGCAGGGTCCTTCACCACGCCGGCGCAGGTGACCAGATAGGCGTAGCGGAGGCGGACCTCCTTGCCTGGCGACAAGCGGTAGTAGCCTTTGGGCGGGACCTCGCGGAAATCGTCCTGTTCGATGTAGAGAACCTTCGAGAAAGGCACCTGGCGTGTGCCGGCGGAGGCGTCTTCGGGATTGTTGATCGCCTCCATCTCTTCCACCTGGTCTTCGGGATAGTTTTCGATGACGACACGCAAAGGGCGCAGAACGGCCATGGCGCGCAAGGCGTGGCGGTTCAGGTCCTCGCGAACGGCATGTTCGAGCAGGCCAAGTTCGATCGATCCATTGGTCTTCGAGACGCCGATGCGCGAGCAGAAAGTGCGCAGCGCTTCAGGGGTGTAGCCTCGGCGGCGGATTCCGCTGAGAGTGGGCATGCGGGGATCGTCCCAACCGGCGACCCGCCCATCCTGAACCAGCGCCAGGAGGCGGCGTTTGCTGAGCATGGTGTAGGTGAGATTGAGGCGGTCGAACTCGATCTGCCGGGGCGCGAAGATGCCGAGCCGCTGAATATACCAGTCGTAAAGCGGGCGGTGGTCTTCGAATTCGAGTGTGCAGATGGAGTGGGTGATGCCTTCGATGGAATCCGACTGGCCGTGGGTGAAGTCGTACATCGGGTAGATGCACCACTTGTCTCCGACATGGTGGTGGGAGGCGTGGAGGATGCGGTACATCACCGGATCGCGCATGTTGAGATTCGGCGAGGCCATGTCGACCTTCGAGCGCAGGGTGCGGGTTCCATCGGGAAACTCGCCGTTCGTCATGCGAGTGAACAGGTCGAGGTTCTCCTCGATGGAGCGGTTGCGGTAGGGGCTCTCCTTGCCGGGTTCGGTGAGCGTGCCGCGGTATTCGCGGACCTGCTCGGCGGTGAGGTCGCAGACATAGGCGCCGTCGGACTTGATGAGTTGGACGGCCCATGCGTGAAGCTGGTCGAAGTAATCGGAGGCGTAATAGATGCCGGCGGGTTCGAAGCCGAGCCAGTGGACGTCTGTCAGGATCGACTCGACGTATTCGAGCTCTTCCTTGCAGGGGTTCGAGTCGTCGAAGCGGAGGTTGCACTTGCCGCCGAATTCCTGGGCGAGGCCGAAGTTGAGGCAGATCGACTTGGCGTGGCCGATATGGAGGTAGCCGTTGGGCTCGGGAGGAAAGCGGGTGTGGACGCGGCCGCCGTGCTTGCCTTCGGCGATATCGGCCAGGATGATGTCCCTGACAAAATTCGACTGAATTGCCGGCGCCTCGGCGGCGGACTCAGCGTTTCGATTGTCTGTATTCGGCTCTTCGGCGGCCATTGACTATTGCTCCTCGATCGGTATCAAACATTTGCCTTGTCCAAAAGTTCAATCGCCCGCCGGATCCGCGGCAGGCAGACGTCGCGGCCCAGCACTTCCAGCGTTTCGAAAAGAGGCGGCGCGTTCTTGCGTCCGCAGATGGCGACCCGGATGGGCTGGAACATCTGTCCCGCCTTGACGCCGAGTTCCGCGGCGGCGGCGCGCAGGGCGGCGTCGAGACCGTCGTGGGTGAATTCGGCGGTTTCGAGAGTCGCCAGGGCGCGCGCGAGCGATCGCTTCGCCATCGCTGCGTCGCCCTTTTGCGGGATGAGTTCGGCCGGATCGTAAGGCGAAAGTTCTTGCAGGAAGAAGAAATCGGCGACTCCGGCTGCGTCGTTCAGGGTCTTGATGCGTTCCTGGATGAGCGGGGTGACGCGCAGCAGGTAGTCATCGTCGACTTGGTAACCGGCGCCTTCGAGCACGGGCTTGAGTAGCGCGGCCAGTTCGGGCACCGACATCGCGTAGATGTGCTGCGAGTTGAGCCAGAGCGCCTTGGGGTCGATCGGATCCTCCTCGCTGAAGTTGACCACGGAGTTCGAACGGTTGACACCCTCGAAGCTGAAGACGGAGACGATCTCTTCGCGCGTCATGCGCTCGCGATCGTCCTTGGGCGACCAGCCGAGCAGGCAGAGGAAGTTGACGTAGGCGTGGGCGAGGAAGCCGGCGTCGCGATAGGTGGTCACGCTGACCACGGGGCCGTGCCTGCGTTTGCTGAGTTTTGCGCCGTCGGGGGCGATCAGCAGAGGCAGGTGGGCGAACTTCGGCTCGTAGCCGAGCGCCTCGAAGATGAGGACGTGCTTGAAGGTATTTGTCAGGTGATCCTGGCCGCGGATGATGTGCGAAATCTGGAGATCGGCGTCGTCGGCGCAGGAGGCCATGTGGTAGGTGGGCAGGCCATTGCTGCGGAGCAGGGCGAAGTCCTCGATGTCGGCGGTCGATTTCGCCTGTTCACCATAGACCTCATCGACGAAGCGCACGATTCGGCCCGATTCCCTGGGGACGCGATAGCGGATGACGAAGGGTCCGCCGGCGGCCGCGCGGCGGTCGCTTTCCTCGACAGAAAGGGCGCGCATCTCCGGATTGCAGAGCCAGGCGGCGCCGCCGCCCTCGGCGGGCTTCTCGTCGGAGGGCTGCGTCATGGGGGTGAAGTCGCGGTAGGCGAGACCCTTGGCGAGGATGGCGCGAGCAGCGTCCGAGTGGAGTTGGAGGCGGTCGGACTGGCGGTAGTACTCGTCCCACTGGAGGGCGAGCCAGCGCAGGCCGTCGAAGATCGAGTCGACCGATTGCTGAGTGTTGCGCTCGACATCGGTGTCGTCGAGGCGCAGGATCATCGTTCCGCCGTGGCGGCGGGCGAAGAGCCAATTGAAGATGAACGTGCGGGCGCTGCCAATATGCAGGTACCCGGTTGGAGAGGGAGCGAAACGGACTCGGACCATTAACTTTTCAGTATACGGGTTCGATCCACGCGCCCGCTTCGATGGCGTTTCGCAGGAGGCGGTAAAGCGCGGACAATTGGGCGACGGAGAGTTGCTCGGCGCGGAGTCCGGCCTCCGGCAGTCCGCCGATCAGAGCGGCGGGGTAGGCGGCGGCGAGATTGTTCTTGAGTGTCTTGCGCTTCATGTGAAAACAGAGCCCGGCGAAGCGGAGGAAGCCTGCCATGTCAGCCGGATCGAGGCCTGTACCGGCGATGGGGGTGAGGCGGATGACGGCGCTGTCCACCTTGGGCGGCGGTCTGAATGCGGCGGCTTTGACGGCGAAGAGTCTCTCGGCCTGGGCGCGCGCCTGGACCGAGACGGACAGGTAGCCGTAGTCGCGCGAACCGGGCTTGGCGGTGATGCGTTCGGCAACTTCTTTCTGCACAAGAAAGACGGCGCGTTTGACGACTGGGCCGAGGGCGAGGACCTTCTCGATGATCGGCGAGGTGATGTAGTAGGGCAGGTTGCCGCAGACCACGGCTTCGCCCCATTGCGCGAGGTCAATGCCGAGGACATCGCCTTCGACGACCTCGACGCCGGAATCGGGGCCGAAGCGCACCCGAATCCCCTGGGCCAGGGCCGTATCGAGTTCGACCGCGATGAGCCGCTGGCAGCGGGGGGCGAGGTGGCTGGTGAGGCCGCCAGGTCCGGGGCCGATCTCGACGACTAACGCTTCGGGCCGCGGGCAGGCGGCCAAGGCGATCTTGTCGAGGATGGAATCCGTAAAGAGAAAGTGCTGTCCGAGGCGTCGGCCCAAGTGTTTTGGATTAACCCTTCACCTGGATTTCGCTGCGGCGGAAGGAAACACGGACCCAACCCGAAGTCGGCTGACCGAAGGACGTGGCCGGGTGGAAACTGGTGAACAGCAGCGAGTTTTCGAGTCCGCGGCGGATGACCGGCGTATTGTAACGGCCATAGCCCGACGGGAAGGCGTAGTCGATGACGCGGCCCTGCTCGTCGACGAAGATATCGACGGCGATCTCTTCGGCGCCGATGGCGGGGTCAAGGCTGCTGCGGACCGAAGCGCCGGTATAGAAAACGGTCGGGACGTCCTGCTCGTGAGCCCTGACAACGCCCTGGAAGTTGGTCATCATCATGGAAAACAGGACGACGGCCGAGGCCAGTCCACCCATGGCGGGGACCGCGAGCGGACGCATCAGATTGTTGGCCCAAAAGGCGATTCCAGCTCGCCATGCCCTGATCTGCCCGGCGAAACCGTTGATGGCGCGGCGGCGGGCGGCCTCACGGGAGGCGATAATGCGCAACTGCAGGGCAAGATCGGCGGGCACGGGGCGTGCGGCGGTGTGCTTCAGGCCGGCGCGGATTCCCACGACCTGGCGCGCACGGCGGGCGCAGTCGGGGCAAGCATCCATGTGCGTCATGGCGTCGCGGCGCTCGGCATCGACCACGCAGCCGTCGACCATCGCGGAGATGAGGGTTCGAACTTCTTGGCAGTCCATTGCCTTGACCCTTCATTCGACCGTCTGGGGCGCGAACTGCATACCCCTGGCCGGTTCGAATTCTTCTATCAGAGCTTTGCGCATGGCCTCGCGTCCGCGCAAAATCCTGGACTTCACCGTGCCGATGGAGATATCCAAAACGTCGGCAATCTCTTCGTAACTCAGGTCCTCCAGGTCCCGAAGAACGACAGCGTCACGGAACGCCGGGCTTAACCCGGCCAGGGCCCGCTCGATCGCTTCGCGCCGTTCCTGGTTCAACACCAGGTCGAACGGCGTCTTGGAACAGTCGCTCAGATGTTCCAGCCAACTCTTGCCGGCATCATCGGATTCCAGTTCGATCTCCGCCCTGCGGTGACGGCCAAACCACCGGCGGCGGTTGTGGGCTTCATTCACCGAGATGCGGTAGATCCAGGTCTTCAACGAACTCTGTCCGCGAAAAGACCCGATGTTCCTGAAGACTTTCAGGAACACGTCCTGCGTTACATCGCTGGCTTCGGAAGGATCGTCGATCAACCGCTGGGCCAAGCTGAACACAGGCTGTTGGAAGTGCGCCAGGAGGAGTTCGTAGGCCAATTCCTCACCGGCTCTCAGCCGTTCGATCAGCCGAGTCTCCACCTCCGGATCGACCCGGCTCTCCGGGTCGTCCGCTAGCGCTGCTTGGTCGATATGCCGGCACTGCTGCATGGCGCCTCCGCACAATCATTCTAGCGCCGAGTCGTCCCGTCCGGGCGGCCATCCTTGAAAGAATGGCTACCTGCTGTGTAGATAGACACTTCCAGGCGCGGAAAAGTTCCCCTTCACCGCCAGTGACGGCCAAAGAGATTGACCAACTCGTCAAATTTCAGTTCCACTTCGTCAGGCCGCGCGCCCTTGACGGCGGCGGCGACGCAGGTCTGGAGATGGTTCTTAAGCATCAACTTCGCGGTTGCCGCAAGCGCCTGTTCGACCGACGAGATCTGCATCAGCACGTCGGCGCAGTAGCGATCCTCCTCGACCATCTTCTGAAGACCCCGGACCTGGCCTTCGATCCGCTTCAGCCTGTTCAACAGTGCATCCTTGTCCTTCATCGCCTTGCCTCCGGATTCCAACGCGCCAACCTAAGGCTGTTTGTCACGACGCTTACCGAACTGAACGCCATCGCCAGGCTGGCCAAGACGGGGCTGAGCAGTACGCCGTGGGAGGGGTACAACACGCCCGCGGCCACCGGGATCGCCACGACGTTATAGGCCAAAGCCCAGAACAGGTTCTGGCGCATGGTCCTCAACGTGGCGCGCGATAACTCGATCGCAGCTGCCGCCAGGTTCAGATCGGGCCGCATCAGGGTGACCGCCGAGGCGGCCATGGCGACGTCGGAACCTGTACACATCGCCAGGCCCGCGTCGGCCGCGGCCAGTGCGGGCGCGTCGTTGATGCCGTCGCCGACCATCGCCACCCGCTTACCTGCTTGCTGGAGCCGCCGCAGGTAGGCTATCTTGCCTTCGGGCAGCACCCCTGCTTCCACCTCGCCGATGCCGGCTTCGCGCGCCGCCGATTCCGCGGCGGCTCTCTGGTCGCCGGTGAGCAGGGCCACGCTAAGCCCCTGTCCCTTTAACCGCTCGACCACCGCTTCGGACTCGGGGCGCAGTTTGTCGGCGATGTCCACGAAGCCGGCTTCACACCCGTTGAGTGCGACGATGATCCGCGACGCGCCGCCTGGGGCGTCAGGTTCGTTTGGTCGCGAGGAAATGCCTTTGCTGTCAACGAGTTCGCGCTTACCAGCTAGGAGCGCAATGCCGTCCACGGCGCCTTCGACGCCCAGGCCCGGCAACGCCTTGAAGTTCTTCACCGGCGCGAACTCAACGCCCATCGAGCGCGCGTGTTCGACGATGGCGTGGGCGACAGGGTGCTCCGAGACCGCCTCGACGGAGGCCAGCGCCCGCCAGCCCTCGGTTGACAAACCGCCCCATCCGACGACGACGGGACGGCCGAGGGTGAGAGTTCCAGTCTTATCGAAGACAACTGTGTCGATGCGGCTGAGCGCTTCAATCGCCTCGCCGCCACGGAAGAGGATCCCGGCGCGCGCGCCCCGTCCGGTCGCCACCATCATCGCGGTTGGAACGGCAAGGCCCATCGCGCATGGACAGGCGATGATCAGCACGGCCACGGCCGCGGCCAGTCCTCTCGCCACCGGCGCGCCGGCCATCACCCAAACGGCCATCGTCAGGATCGCCAGGACGACGACAATCGGGACGAATACTGAACTGAGCCGGTCGGCCAGCCTCTGCACGGGCGGTTTTTCGCCCTGGGCTTCGCGCAGCAGCCGGACGATCTGTTCAAGCATTGTTTCCGTGCCGAGCGCGACGACGCGGTAACGCAGGACGCCATGCGAGTTCATCGTCCCGCCCGCGACGCGGTCGCCCGTGGATTTGTCCACCGGCACAGGTTCGCCCGTCAGCATGGACTCGTCCACGCTGCTTTCTCCGCCCACCACAACGCCGTCGGCGGCGATCCGTTCGCCCGGCCGGGCGATCACGATGTCGCCCCGGCGCAGGCCGCCGATTTCGACGATCTGTTCCTCGCCGCCGCGTTCCACGCGCGCAGTCTTGGGTTGGAGCTGAGCCAGGGCGTTCAGCGCGGCGGAGGTCTTTCGCTTCGCGCGCGCCTCCATCGTGTTGCCGGCCAGCACGAGAGCGATGATGAAGACCACGGCCTCGAAGTAGACCTCCGCATGCACCCCGCGCGATTCGAGGAGACCCGGAGCGATTGTGGCCAAAGATGAATAGAGGAACGCCGTGCCGGTGCCGAGCGCGACAAGCGTATTCATGTCGGAGGTCCGGTGACGCAGGGCCGCCCACGCCTTCACGTAGAACCGCCTTCCGGCCCAGGCCATCACGCAGGCGGTCAGCACGAGCAAGAACCACCGGAGCGACTGGGGCGGTACGTGGTACAGCCAAGGGACGACGGCGCGGAACGGCGCGTCCATCCACATGAGTAGATGGTGAAGTAGCGGGTCGAGACTCTCGTGACTCATCAGCGGCATCGACGCCGCCATCGCCGCCACGCCGGCCGCCAGACTCACGGCGGTCTTGAGACGCAGCGAACGGTACTCGCGCCCGGCTTCGCCTTCCTGCCGCCCCTGCTGCTCGATGGCGGCTTCGCTGGGAGCCGCAAGTTCGGCCTCGTAGCCCGTTTCGTTCACCACACCCACCAGGCCTTCCGGGCTCGCCTGGACCGGATCGTAGACGACCGTTGCGTTGCCCAGCATCAGGTTGACAGTCGCCGACCTGACGCCCGGTTGCCGCTCCAGGGTCTTCTGGACGAAGCTCTGGCAGGCCGCGCAGGTCATCCCGCCGACGGAGAAAGTGGTGCGCGCCGTCCAGTCCTTGCCATTGGATTCAGGCACGGGTGGCCTTGAAGCCGATCCGTTCGACGGCTTCCAGGATCTGGGCCACTTCCGGCTCCGATCCCGCAAAGCGGATCTCAGCCGAACCGATATCCACCTGCACCACTTCGACGCCGTCCACTTTCTCGAGCGCCGCCGTCACCCTGCGGACGCAGGCGCCGCAGTGCATTCCTTCAATGGCGAGGGTCAGGTTTGTCTGGTCCATGCGGGGGTCTCCTGTCTTGAGGATAGATACCCTATACCCCTATGTCAATGCCCGGGAGACCTGCTCTGTCGAAAGTCAGGCCTGGAAACCCGCTCTCTTCGTTCGCGGACTCCACAGGGGGAGTCGTGGTGCGACTTTCATGGATATTTGTGGGCCAGCGGCACATGGGCACTCTGTCGAAAATGCGGATAGGAACCCGCTCTCTTCGTTCGCGGCCTTCGCGAGTGGGGAGTGCACGGGATCATTCGATGGTTCGCAGTTTCGACATTTTACCCGGCCCAGTCGGAGCCGTGGAGTCTCTCTCCGTTCGCGGCTTGCTCCTGGGCGATCCCGGCGCTTTCGAAGGAGGACTCTTATGAACGCTCCAGAATTCGCTGGTAGTACGCTTCATAGACCGGGATGATCCTGGTGGTGCAGAACCTCGTTTCCGCGGTCTGGCGCGCGGATGCCGCCATTCTGCCCTTGATCATGGAACTCGACAGGATTTCGACCACACGAGCCGCATGAGCACTGATGTCGCCGACGGCCTCCAGAAAGCCGTCCCTGCCGTGCGTGATCACTTCGGGCAGGCCGCCGACATTGGTCGTGACAGGGACGACGCCGCAGGCCATGGCCTCGAGCGCGACGAGTCCGAACGATTCGAGTTCACTTGGCAGCAACAGCACGTCGGCCTGCGGCAACATCTCGCGGATCCGGTTCTGCTTGCCGAGGAATTTCACGTGGCAGCTCAGGCCGAGTTCGTGCGCCAGCGATTCCGCGCCGCTGCGCTCGGGGCCGTCACCGGCCATCCAAAGCTCGGCATCGACATGCTGACGGACCTTGGCCAGGATGTGGATGCAATCGTTGACGCGCTTTACTGCGCGGAAGTTAGAGATATGCAGCAGGCGCGGGCGGCCCCCGTGAGGCTGCATCGCCGGCTGGTACTGCGAACAGTTGACGAAGTTGTGGATGACCTCGATGCCGGTTTCGACGCCAAAGACCGTGCGGGTTTCCTCCTTCAGGTAGCCGCTGATCGACGTGACGCCGTCGCTCTGCTCGATGCTGAACTTGGTAATGCCGAAGTAGCTGTGATCGGCGCCCACGATGGTGATGTCGGTGCCGTGCAGCGTCGTCACATAAGGCAGGCGGCGGCTCTTGGCGAGCATTTGCTTGGCGAGCATGGCGGCGACCGAATGCGGGATGGCGTAGTGGACGTGGAGCAGATCAAGTTCACGCCACTCGGCCACTTCGGCCATGCGCGAGGCCAGCGCCAATACATAGGGGGGGTATTGGAACAACGGATACGTGCTGACCTCGACCTCGTGATAGTAGACGTTCTCCATGGCCGGGTCGAGGCGGATCGGGTTGGCGTAAGTGATGAAATGGACCTCGTGCCCGCGGGCGGCGAGTTCCATGCCAAGTTCCGTGGCGACGATGCCGCTGCCGCCATAGGTTGGATAACAGGTGATTCCGATTCGCATCACGCCCTGCCTTTCAGCGTTTCGCCGGGTTCCAGCGCAGTTCGCCGTAACCGATCTGTCCGTGGATGTTCTCGGCGGGATGGGCCACGTCTCCTCCCCCGAACCACACCCGCACGCGGTTCTGCTCCACCATCACGGTGGCGTCGCAGAGCACCTTTGAATTCCACGCCTGACCGCTGGTGATAACCAGCGGAGTCCGTTCCCATTTCACGCCATCGCGCGACCTCGCCAAGCCCATGCGCCGAACCTCGTTTCGGTCACGGCCGGTATAGAGCATCCACCACCAGCCACGATCCGGCCACACCGCCGGCTCGCCCAGTCCGGTTTCGTCGAATGAGCTATCGGCGCCGATGTCGAGTACTGGGTTTGTGGTCAAACGGGTCCACCGGACGCCATCGGGAGACCGGGCGATGCCGATGCGCTGGCGGCGGGCGCGGTCCTCGCCGAGGTAGTACATGTAAAGCCAGCCGTCGTGCTCGAAGACATACGGATCGCCGAGCGCCCGCTCATCCCATGCGCCCAGCGGACCGTAATCGAGCACGGGTCTTGCTTCCTTTGTCCATGTCCGCGCACCGGCGCTTCGGGCCAAGCCGATGCGCGGCGGATCTCCGGCCTGATACCAGTAGTGCAACTCAACCGATCTGACGAGCGCGGCGCCGTTGGCGGCGATGGCGCCGCCCTCCCACGTCGCTGCATCAGGCGCGAGGACTCCGGGTCCATCCTCCCATGTCAGTCCATCGAGTGAGCGCGCCGAGAGGGTCCGCCACTGTTTGCCGTCGTAACCGGAATAGAGGTTCAACAGCCCGGAACCGAATTGGACGACTGATGGGTTCAGGGCATCCACGCTATCGGGCGCGCCGGCCGGTCCGCGTCCCTGGACGGGCGTCTCGAGAGCGGTCCATTCGTAGGCGCCTGCTTCGCCTGCACCGGGCGAAGGCAGGTCAAACCGCTCGTAGCGCCCGCAAGATGCGGTCAGGAGGCAGGCGGCCAGTGCCAAGCGTCTCATACCGGGACCCGAATGCGGAGCGTCGATCCCGTTCCCGGGCGCGATTCGACTTCGAGTTGGCCGTTCATCGCACGGACACGGCTCTTGATGCTTGCCGGGCCGATCAAAAGGCTGTCCATCTCATCGAGCGAGAATTGCCCAACGAAGGGGAAGCCGGTGCCGTCGTCAACGACGGTGACGGTCAGCCATCCATCGGCGCGTTCCAGCGTCACCGTGACGCGCGATGCGCTTGAGTGCTTCTGGATGTTATTCAGGGCTTCGCGTATCACTTGCAGCAGGTCCGTCGACGAACTGAAATCGTCGTGGCTGGCCTCGGTGTCCGCCTTGAAGACGGCCGGAATCCGCGTGTCTTTCTGGAACGACGCGACCATGGAGCGGACCGCCGTGGCCAGTCCGGCGCCGGCCACGTCCACGGGACGCATGCTGCGCACGAAGGTACGCATCTCCTTCACCTGTTTGTCGCAGACTTCGCGCAACTGGCGCAGTTCATCGAGGCCCGCTGCCGGGTCGCGTTCCATCCGCCGCCTCACCGTCTCGAGGCCCAAGTGGAAGCTGATGAAGCTCTGCAGCGGCCCGTCGTGAAAGTCCGCCGCGATTCGTTCCTTTTCCGCCTCGCGGGCCATCTGCGCCTCGGCGCGGTAAAGGACCGACTGCCGCGATGCATTCGACAACCGGTCCAAAAGGCTTTTCTTCTGAAGCGCCAGGACGCAGCCCATCATGCCGAGAAGGAGGAGCAGGGGTTGCAGTCTTTCAACTCCGGGCGGCTGCGCAATGTTCACAAAAGCCAGCGAAACCACCACGGCCAGAAGGACTTGCCGCCATTCGCGCAGGCTGGCGGCGGACAACAGCAGATAGAAGGCGGCGAACGCATTCACCCAGAATCCCTCGATGCCCGTCAGCCAGACGCAGAGGAAAAACATGGCCAGATCGGCCGTGATCGACACTAGGCCGAACTTGTCGGCGCGGTCGGGCCAGCGCCAGAACGTACTGACCGCGCTGTAAATGGTCAGCAGGAACAGGGCCAGCAGAAACGTCCTTTGCTCGTAGTGTTGCGCGCCCAGGACCACCCAGAGGCACGACGCCCCAAGCAGAGCCCGCAACAGGCTCAGGTAACGGCGCCAAAGGTAAGGCAGAGCTATCTGCTCGGAAATCAATGTGTCCGGCTCCTGCCGAACTATTTCATCACGTAGAGATAGATCGTGTGGCTGCGCCCTTCGCCGTCGTCCTCGATGGTCTCTTCCTTGTCGGGCGCCCAACCGGAGAAAGTGAAGTCGTGCGAGACGATGCGCGTGCCCTTTTTGAGCTGCTTTTCAAGCATTGGCCGGATCTTGTCGTTCGAGCTTGGCAGCAGGTAAACGGTGAGCAGGCTGGCGTCGCTGAAGTTCTGTTTGATGATGTCGCCAAGAATGATGCGAGCCTTGGATTCGAGGCCAAGAGCGCGGATGCGGTCGGTGGACTGCTTGTGAAGGTCGGAGTCCATTTCAATGCCCGTGGCGTCGGCGCCGAATTTCTGGGCCGCCATGACAACCACCCGCCCGTCGCCGCTGCCAAGGTCATAGAACTTCTCGCCGGCCTTCAAGCCGCCAAAGGCAAGCATCTTTTCCACGACCGACTCGGGCGTCGGGTAGTATGGCGCCAACTTTTCGACATCGGGTTTCTTGTCCTGCCCGAACGAGAGAAGCGCGGATGCGGTTAACAGTATGGCTGCGCGACGGATCATCTTGTTCATCATCTCCTTATGGACGCAGTTTAGCTGTTCTTACCGTTCAACATAGACGCGCACGGGACCGCTTGGGTTGCCCCCGGCCTCGACGCGCATTTCGGCGGGCCCGGCGTCGAGCATCGCCGGCAGCCGCGCTTCGATCAGGTAGAAGCCGACGTAGCCTGGAGCCAGACGCGCATCCACGTCGTCAAGAGCGAATCCGTCGAGCAATACCCTGACCTTGGCGGCCACCCTGGGCGTGTTGTCTTGAGGCGCGGGCAGACCCGCCGGCCAATCCGGCGTCACCTTGCCCAACCCCGTCGCCAGGATCTGGATCGTCATCCCGCCGCGCAGCGGATTCATGGCGTCGATGGCCACGCCCGAGTCCGCGTCAAGGACGAATGGCGTGCCTTCGCGGTCCATGAGAATCGAGGGCGCCGTCTGTTTCAGCTTGAACGGGAAAGCCAGCGCCGGACCGTCCCGAACGACAGCCAAACGAACTGAATCGCCGGGCAGGTCGAACGGCAACTGGAACTGCGATTCATCGGCGGTCGAGGACAAGACCACGGCGTCCAGCGAACCGGCCACGACGCGGGCCGCGCCGGAGCCGGCAAGGGTCAGCAGCGCTCCCGGAGCGGCTTCCTTCTCGCTGAAGTCGGCGGCGTGAAGAATCGCCGGCCGTTCGGCCATATGCGGCGCGGAGGAGGCGAAAACGCCATAGCCCTCGACGGCAACCAGCAATTGAGAGCCCGGCCGGTCCAGGGCCACGCCCTTCACTTCACCGGCGGGCAGTTCGCCATACACGGGCCGCCAGGCGGTGGCCGGGGAAGGCGCCCGCAGGTCCGAGACTGTCCAGAACACGCTGCGCGCCATCGCGACGTAGACGGAACCGGTCCTGCGGTCCACGGCTATGCCGGTAGCCGGACCAGGGGGCAGGTTCGCCGTCAGGTCGTCCCAGTAGATGCCGCCGTTGACGGTTCTGAGGATCCGGGTCCCCAAGCCCGCTTGTCCGCCGGCGACGGCCAGCGCCACGCGCGCGTCGGCGGGATCGGCCCAGATCTGCCCGATCCCGCCGGAACCGGGTTGGAACTCCCGCCAGTTGCGTCCGCGATCCAGGCTGCTCCACAGGCGCCCGTCCGCGGAGGCGGCAAACCGGGAATCGCCGCTCCATGCCACAGCCGTCAGTTCGACTCCAGCGCCCGCCGACAACTCGGCCCTCAGCGCCGCCTCCTGATCCAGCCTTCCGCCGGTGATGGGAACCCATCCGGCCCTTTGCCCCGGCATCCACTCCAGTTCCTTCCACTCACCCGCCGACTCGGCCTGAATCCTGATACCGGTGGCGCCCTCGGCCGCCGACGTAATCCGGTTCACGCGGAACCCCGGTAACCCCTCGTTCAACCCCGACCAGGTCGATCCGCCATCCAGTGAAAGCCAGACGCCTGTGTCGGCCGCTACCGCGATGCGGTCCTCGTCCGATGGGTGGACGGCCAATTCGCGGATTCCGCCGCCCAGGATCGAGGCTCCCCGATAGCCCGTCAGGTTCTCCCAGTTCGAGCCGCCATCTGAAGACCGCCAGGCATCGCGGCCGATCGCATAGACCACGGCGCTTCTGACAGTCCGGGCGCGCGTTTTCGCCATCTCTTCGGGAAGGCTGGCCGACTCGGCCGCTTCAGCCAAAGGAACGGATTCGTTGCGCCGGGACCAGGTTTCGAGGTTGTCCGAGCCCCAGACCTCTCCACCGCTGAGCACGACGCGCAGTCCGGACCCGTCAGGGGTGAACCAAACCCGCTCCGTCCGGCCGCCAGCGGGTGAAGGCAAGCCAAGCAATTGGAGCGCGTTGCCCACGGGCCGCCAAGCCGTACGGTGAGGTGCGGTCTGCGCCGGGCAAACCGCGGCAAGCAGGCAGAACGCCGCTGCCCGGAGAGCCAGATTCCAGACTGTGTTCGTGTGACACACGGCCTGCGTCCATTCTACCCTGACTCCATCGTCTGATTGTTTCGTAAACTTCATCTACCTTACTGATTCCACAAAAGAAATTTGACACGGCCCGTGGTTTGCTACAAGCTCAGAGGTGTTAGACTAGCAATCAACGGGTCACCATGCGAACGCCGCTGAACAACCCGGTCGCTTGGCTTGCCTTCGCAGGCATGGCGTTGCTGCTTGCACAGCCGTTGGAGGCGCAGTTCAACAGAACTCCGTCCCCAATGCTGGCCGATGGCGCGGCGCGCCTGGCGGCGCTCGAAGGCGCGGTTTCGATCCAGAAAGCCGGCTCGCTTTGGGCGTTAAACGTTGGCGACATCATTCAGGTCCAGCAGGTTGTGGTCACTGGTGGTGACGGCTACGCCCGGTTTGAGGTTGCCGATGGCAGCACGTTCGAGGTCTTCCCGTCGAGCAAGGTGACTTTCAGGAACAACCCGGGCGATTGGCGGGATCTTGTTGACGTCTGGCTGGGCCGCATTCGGGTCCACATCCAGAAGCTTGGCGGCCTGCCAAACCCGAACCGCGTACAGACGCCGACGGCGATCATCTCCGTCCGCGGGACCGTGTTCGATGTCGCGGTGACCGACGACGACGAAACTACTACCGTCTCAGTGGCCGAAGGCCAGGTGGCCGTGATGCACCGCCTGATGCACCGCGAGGGCGGGATCAAGTTGCTGAACGCCGGCGACGAAATCATTGTGTACCGCAACGTGCCGCTGGCGGCAGGCCGCAGAATGGACCGCCAGAAGGCGGTGCAGTATGCCGCCGAAGCGCTTTGGCAGATCATGCTGCGAGGTCCCAGCCTGGGAGGATCAGGCAGCCCGACGCCCACAGGCACGGGAGGCGGATCACCGCCAGTGTCCCAGCCGCTCCCCGGCGACACGGAATCGACGCCTCCTCCACCGCCGCCCCCGCCTCCTCCGCCTCCCGGCGGCGGAGAGTGAACGCCCGGCTCGCCTGCTGAAGTCCGATCCCCTGACTTGTTAGACTGTCATTGAACCCGATGACAGGCATCCTATTGCTTTTAGTCGCCGCCGGTCCACAGGGTGTGGCTCCGGGGTGGGACCTGAAACCTCAAGCCGAGAAGATCGGCGCCGACGTCGAACGTTTGCGCCCGTTGATCGGCCGGCTGGATCCGGCCAAGTGGACGGCGGCCGGCGCGCCCCAGGGCTATGAGAAGCAATGGCGCGACTGTCTTGACGGAATCGGACATGTGCAGAACGCCGCTGCGCGGCTCGCGGCGCGGCCCGACCGGTTGAGCCTGGCGGTCGAGACGCTGGTCCGATTGGAGACGCTGATCGAGCACGCTCTGTCGCTTTCGCAGGCCGTCCGCCGCTACCAGAATCCGGCGATTGCCGAGGTGCTGGAGGGCGAGATTTCGGCGGCGGGCTCCAGCCGCGAGTGGCTGCGCCGGCATGTGATGGAGTTGTCGTCAACCCGCGAACAGGAACTGGAGACGGCCGAAAGAGAAGCTCAACGCTGCCGGACCGAAATCATCCGTCCAGGAGCCCGGAAGCAATGAGCATGGCAAGGAGGCGCATATGAGCGACACGCGGAGCATGGAATTCCATTGCCACATCTGCGAGGAGAGTTCCGAGACGCTTTGCCGTTGGTGCACGAAGGATGCCTGCGGCAACCACCTATGCGCCAAGTGCTCGCGCTGCTCGGACTGCTGCGATTGTGACGAGAGGAAGATCACGGACGAGATCGCCGAGGTGCGCGCTTGAGCCGGATTCTCTGCCTGCACGCCCATCCTGACGATGTCGAATTCCTGGCCGCCGGCACGCTGGCGCTACTCTCGGAACGTGGCCACGACATCACAATCGCCACTATGACGGCGGGCGATTGCGGTTCTGACATCTATCCGCCAGCCGGGATTTCGACCATCCGCAGGAAGGAAGCGTCAGAAGCGGCCGCCCGAATCGGGGCGGCATTCGACTGCCTGGAGTTCCTCGATCTGGCGGTCTTTGTCGACGATGCATCGAGGCGGAAGGTGACGGCCGCGCTGCGCCGCCACCGGCCCGACATCGTGTTGACCGCCTCACCGGCGGACTACCACTGCGACCACGAGGCGACCTCAAAGCTGGTGATCGATGCCTGCTTCGGCTGTTCGGCGCCGAATTACGATGCGTCCGCGTTCGGTTCCGCGCCGGCGCTGCCGGCCATTCCGCACCTCTACTTCATGGACCCGACCGAGGGCCTGGACCGGGACGGCAACCAAATCCGTCCGCAGTTCATGGTCGATATCTCCAGTGTGATCGGCACGAAAACGGGGATGCTCGAGTGCCACGAAAGCCAGCGCGCCTGGCTGAAGCGGCAGCACGGGATCGACAACTTCGTCGAGATCGGAAAGCAGTGGAGCGGTGTTCGGGGTCAACTTGCCGGCGTGGCATATGCCGAGGGGTTCCGGCACTACAGAGGCCACCCCTGGCCGACGGATCCGCTGCTTGAGTCGCTGCTGCCGGAGGGCGCCGTTCACCGGCTGGTACCAAGCGCGTGCTGACCAAACGAACCGATGGGGGTTCGTTTGGTCAGAACCGGCCGGGCTATCTCCTGGCTCCGGCGACCAGCATGAGCCGGACATCCATGACGTTGGTGCCGGTGGGGCCGGTCTTGACCAGATCGCCCAACGCTTCGAAGAAATGGTAACTGTCGTTGGCGGCCAGGGCGGCGGCCGGGTTGAGGCCGGGCAGACGGGCTCGCTGGAGAGTCAAACCATCGGCAATGGCGCCGGCGGCGTCGGTTGGTCCGTCGGTCCCGTCGGTGCCTCCACTGAAGGCGACCACGCCGGGGAGTCCATCGAGTGCGATCGCTGCCGCAAGGGCAAACTCCTGATTGCGCCCGCCAAGCCCATCGCCGCGGATGGTCACAGTCGTCTCTCCGCCGGAGATGAAACAGACCGGCGGCTTTGCCGGACGGCCGCTGACGACCGCTTCGCGGGCGATGGCGGCGTGCATGGCGGCGACATCCTTGGTCTCACCCTCGATGAATGTGGACAGGACGACGGGCCGGTAGCCGAGTTCGCGGGCTTTCACCGCCGCCGCATCGACGGCGAGCCGGTTCGACCCGACGATGTGGTTCTGCGTCTTTCGGAAACAGGCGTCGCCGGACTTGGGCGTATCCTTGATCTCTCCGCGCATCCCCGCTTGAATGTGGGAGGCGACCGGCGCGGGGATCTTGCCGGCGATGCCATACTTTTCGATCACCGCCCAGGCGGAGGCGAATGTCGATGAATCGGGCGCCGTCGGGCCGGAGCCGATGACATCGAGCGAATCGCCGATGACGTCCGAGAGCATCAGCGATACGACAGTGGCGGGCGCGGCAAGGCGGGCGAGTTGGCCGCCCTTGATGCCGGAGATGTGTTTGCGGACGGCGTTGATCTCGTGGATGGTCGCGCCGCAGGCGAGAAGTAGCCTGGTGGCGGTCTGTTTCTCTTCGAGCGTGATCCCGGATGCAGGCAGCGGCATGAGAGCCGAAGCACCCCCAGAGATCAGGCAGAAAACCAGGTCGTGGGGACCGCAGGCCGAGGCGAGCGCGGCGATGCGGGCCGCGCCGCCGATGCCGGCCTGGTCGGGGACCGGGTGGCCGCATTCGTTCAACTCGATCCGCTTCAGTTTTTCCAGGTGTTCGTACTTGGTGTTGATCAGGCCGGTGGAGATACGCGAGCCGAGAATCCGTTCCAGGGCCTTGGCCATTGCAGCGCTGGCCTTACCCGCGCCAAGCACAACAATCCGGTCAAACTGGTCGAGGCGGTAGGTCTTCGAACCCACCTTCAGGGCGCCGCCGGAAAGCGTGACGGCGCGCGCGATGGCCTTGGCGGGGCCGGCCGCGGCGAGCGAAGCGCGGAAGATGCGCAGGGCGTCCCTGCGGAGTGCGGCTTCAATTTTCAATTGCCTGTCCTCCTAGAAGAGTGGGAGTTCGAGGATCGCCTTGAGTGCTCCCGGCGAGCCCTCGCCAGTGATCGGGATTTGGTAGTGCGCCTTCTCGTAGCAGGCGCGGCGGCTGTTGAAGATCTCTTCGAACTTTTCGGGATCTCGCGCCAGCGGGCGGTGCGAACTGCCGGCGATGCGAGCCTTTATCATCTCAAGCGGCGCATCGAGCCAAATGGAGACGCCATGGTTCTGGATGAGGTCGAAGTTCCGATCCTGGGCGAAGCAGCCGCCGCCGAGCGAGAGTACCCACGGCACTCCGCGGGCGACGTCGTGGACACGGCGTTGCAGCATCTCGTTTTCAAGTTGCCGGAACAACTGCTCGCCCATCTGGTCGAAGATCTCGGGAATCGACTTCTGGGCCTTGGATTCGATGTCTTCGTCGAGATCGGCATAGCGCCAGCCGAGATGACGGGCCAGCGACCGGCCGACGGTGGTCTTGCCGGAACCCATGAAGCCGACCATGTAGATGCCTGGCGTCCTCTTCAGCGTGAGTATCACGATGTGCTCTCTAACTTGGAGTTATACCGCGGCATGGGGTGGCGAGCCAAACAGGGCTTCTTGGGCAGGGGGGCCGCTATGCGGGATAATGCTGTCATGCCCGGGCGCCTGGCGCCCATTTTTACCTCTTGAAACCGCTCAACCGCCGCAGGCGCGATCGGACGGGCACGGGCGGCACATCACGAAATTTGGCGAGGAATCGTGACAGGACTCGAACTTCTGATCGACGCGGACGATACGCTCTGGGAGAACAACATCTACTTCGAGTCGGCGTTCGCGGAATTCTGCGACTTCCTCGGCCACTCGTCGCTGAGCCCGCGGCAGGTGCGTCTGATCCTGGATGAGATCGAACTGGCGAACGCGAAGATCCACGGATACGGGTCGTTGAACTTCGGGCGCAACCTGCAGCAGTGCTACCGGCATCTGGCCGGGAGGCACGTCTGCGATGAAGATCTCGAACAGGTGATGGGCTTCGCGATGCGGATCCTCGAACAGCCGCTGGTGCTGATCGAAGGAGTGGAGGAGACGCTGGAGGCGCTTGCCGCCCGTCACTCTCTGACCTTGTTCACCAAAGGCCATCCCGACGAGCAGAGGTTGAAGATCGACCAGTCCGGTTTGGGGAAGTGGTTCGCGCACACAGCGATCGTCAAGGAGAAGGACGCCGCGTCCTATGGGGCGCTGCTGGCGGAACGGGGGCTGAATCCGGCGCGGACGTGGATGATCGGGAATTCGCCGAAGTCGGACATCAACCCGGCTCTCGAAGCGGGGCTGAGCGCAGTGTTGATTCCGCATGACCGGACGTGGGGCCTGGAGTTGCAGGAAGTGCGGCGTCAGGGTCCGGGCGAGTTGAGGGTCGTGGAACGGTTCGTGGACCTGCTGGAGTTGTTTTAAGGGCGAGCGCTACCTTGCCATCTGCGCGGCCTTGCCGGCGAAGTCCAGGACCGCCGACGGATAAACACCCAGATAGACCGTACCGATGGCGGATACCAGGAGCGTGACCCTGATGGCCATGCCTGGCGCGGGCATCGTTTCGACGCCGGCCGGAGCGGGTTTCATGAACATGACGACCAGCACGCGCAAGTAGTAAAAAGCAGCCACGGCGGAGTTCAGCAGGCCGAGGATGGTCAGCCAGGTCAGGTTGGAATCCAGAGCGGCCTTGAAGACATAGAACTTGGCGAAGAAGCCGCCGGTGAGAGGGATGCCGATGAGCGAGAAGAGGAAGATGGTGAGGGCGCCGGCCACCAGCGGCTGGCGTTGCATCAGGCCGGCAAAGTCCTCGATCTCGACGAAGCGCTCTCCCTTGGACGCGACCAGCGTGACGGCGGCGAAGACGCCCATGGTCATCAACGCGTAGGAGGCGAGGTAGAACATGACGGCGGCGATGCCGGTTTCCGACTGGGCCGTGACGGCAACCAGGATGTAGCCGGCGTGGGCGATGGACGAGTAGGCCAACATGCGCTTGATGTTGGACTGGCGAAGCGCGGCGAAGTTGCCGATGACCATGGTTGCCAGTGCGGTGGCCCAGAAGAGGGGTTCCCACTGGTCCGATAGAGGGTAGAACGCGCTGCACGCCACCCGGATCAACATGGCGAAGGCGGCAGCCTTTGGGCCGGCGGACAGGAAGCCGGCCACCGGAGCGGGGGCTCCCTGATAGACGTCCGGCGCCCAGATGTGGAAGGGCGCGGCGGAGATTTTGAACGCGAAGCCGACGAACATCAGGATGGTGGCGATGATGAGCATCGAGCCGCTCTGGTCCTGGGCGCCGCCGAGGATGGCGCGGCGGACGGAGTCGAGGTTGGTGGATCCGGTCAGGCCGTAGATCCAGGCGACGCCATAGAGCATGAACGCCGTGGCGAAACTGCCGAGTAGGAAGTACTTCAAAGCCGACTCGTTGTTGCGCTTGTCGTCGCGGATGTAGCCGGCCATGATGTAGCCGGAGATGGATGAGATTTCGAGGCCGATGAAGATCAGTACCAGTTCGTTGGCCGAGGCCATCAGGCTCTGACCCACGAGAGAGAAGACGATGAGGGCGTAATACTCGCCGGACTCCTCGCCGCGCTCGCGGTTAAAGTAGTCAATCGACATCAGCACCGTAAGCAGGCCGCAGCCGTAAACGAGCAGCCGGAAAAAGGTCGAGAAACCGTCAACGACCAGCATCCCGGAGAACGACGTCCCGGGATTCGAGTAGGCGGCGGCGCTGAGGGCGATGGCGCAGGCGATCAGGAAGGCGGCGATGTAGCCGAGCCGGCTCTTTTTCGACGGACTGGTGAGCGGCTCGATGATCATCATGAGCGCGCCGCCGGCGGTCAACATGATGTCGGGCGAGAGCCGCAGGAGATCGGCCGCGGTTGGCACGAAGCTAGTTGGCATCGCGCACCTCCACGGCCGCCTTCACAGGCGCGGCTTGGGCGTTGATCGCGGTCGCGGGGGGCTGGACCATTTCGAGAGTCTTCACGTTGTTGGCGCGTATTGGGGGCAGGAAGCTTTGGGTTCCGATGCCCATCCAGACCATGAGAATCAGAAGCGGAAGCATGGCCGCCCACTCGCGGCCGGTCATGTCGAAGACGTGGTGTTTTACCTCGTCCGGCGTTTCGCCATAGAAGGTCCGCTGGACCATCCAGAGCATGTAGACCGACGAGAGGATCACGCCGATGGCGGCGAAGGCGGCGTAGAGGATGTTCACCTGCATCGCGGCTTGGAGGACGAGGAACTCGCCGACGAAGTTGTTCAGCAGCGGCAAGCCGACCGAGGCGAGCGTGGTGATGACGAAGATGGTGGAGAGCCAGGGCGCGGGCGTCGAGACGCCGCCGAAATCGGTGATCTCGAGCGAGTGGCGGCGTTCGTAGAGGTAGCCGACAAGGATAAAGAGAGCGCCCGTCGAGACGCCGTGGCTCAGCATCTGGTAGACGGCGCCGTCCATGCCGGTCTGGGTAAAGGTGAAGATGCCGAGGATGACGAATCCGAGATGGCTGACCGATGAGTATGCGACCAGGCGCTTCATGTTGGGCTGGACCATGGCCACCAGCGCGCCGTAGATGATGCCGATGATCGCGAGCGTGATGATGTATGGCGCAGCCTCGCGCGAGGCATTGGGGAACAGCGGCAGGCAGACGCGAATGATGGCGTACGTGCCCATCTTGAGCATCACGGAGGCAAGCATGACGGAGCCGGCGGTGGGCGCTTCGCCGTGGGCGTCGGGCAGCCAGGTGTGCAGCGGGAAGAGCGGGACCTTGATAGCGAAGGCGAAGAAAAAGGCCAGGAAGAGCCAGAAGCTCTCGCCCGAGGTCAGCGCCAGGCGGCCCTTCTGGATCATGTCTGTGAGTAGCAATAAATCAAATGTGCCGGACTTGTTGTAGAGCCAGATGATCGCCGCGAGCATCAGCAGCGAGCCGGTAAGGGTGTAGAGGAAGAACTTCACCGCGGCGTAGATGCGCTTCTCGTGGCCCCAAATGCCGATGAGGAAGTACATCGGCACGAGCGAGACCTCCCAGAAGACGTAGAACAGGAAGAGGTCGAACGAGACGAAAACGCCGATCAAGCCGAATTCAAGCAACAGCAGGAAAGCGTAGAACCCCTTGGCTTGCTTCTGGATGTACTTCCAACTGATGAGGACGCAGATGGGCGTGAGCAGCGTGGAGAGGATGACAAGCCACAGGCTGAGGCCGTCGAGCGCGACATGGTAGCGGATGGCCGGGTATTCGATCCAGACGCGGTCGGTGACGAAACTGGAGCCGCCCGGATTGTCCAGTACGCCCGGGATCAGGCCGAGTGAGACGACGAAGACGAGCAGCGAGAAAGCGATCGTGAAGTTGCGGATGAGCGAGGTGTTCTCGCGCGGCAGCAGAAGACCGATGACGAAGCCGATGGCCGGCAGGAAGAGGACGATATCGAGCAGGTTCATCGCCGGCCTTCCATCCGCGTGGCGGCGGCCATCAGGACGATGGCGCCGAGGACGACCCAGGCCGCGTACCTGCGTATGTAGCCCGACTGCATGTGTCTTAACACGCCGCCGATGGCACGGGCGAGCGAGCCGGTCCCGTTGACGATGCCGTCGATGATGCCCACGTCGAAGCCCCGCCAAAGCAGGATGCGGGAACCGTCGCGGGTGGGGTGGACGATGGTTGCATCGTAGAGTTCGTCGACGCGGTACTTGTCATAGACCAGGCGGTAAACGGGTCCGAAGGCGCGGCTCAGCCCGTCGGCCAGCCCGGGCTTGACGATGTAGAAAAGGAACGCCAGCAGGATGCCCGTGGCGCCGGCCATGACGCTGATGACGACCAGCGAAGTGTCGTGCGGGGCATGTTCGCCGCCGAACATCGGTTCCAGGTAGTGGGGCACGTCCAGAAAACCGCCGCCGAGCGACAGCAGGGCGAGGACGCCGAGCGGCGCGGTCATCGAGAGCGGCGATTCGTGCGGGTGGGCGCTGCCACGGTACGTCCCGAAGAAGCACATGAAGATGGCGCGGAAGACGTAGAAGGCGGTCATGCCCGCGGTGACGACGCCCACCCAATACATCCAGGGCGCGTGATGATGGGCGGCGAGCAGGATGGCGTCCTTGCTCATGAAGCCCGAAAACGGCGGCACGCCCGAGATGGCGATGGCGGCGCAGAACAGCGTCAGGAACGTCACCGGGATCTTCTTCCGCAGGCCGCCCATCATGCGCAGGTCCTGCTCGCCTGACAGTGCGTGGATGACTGAGCCCGCGCCAAGGAAGAGCAGCGCCTTGAAGAAGGCGTGCGTCATGACATGGAAGATGCCGGCCGAGTAAGCCCCAACGCCAAGGCCGAGGAACATGTAGCCGAGTTGAGAGACGGTCGAGTATGCAAAGACCTTCTTGATGTCGTATTGCGTCATGCCAATGGTCGCCGACATGACGGCGGTGAGCAATCCGACGATGGCAACGACATCGAGCGCGATGGGCGCGTGGTTGAACAGCGGCGCCGAGCGGGCGACCATGTAAACGCCGGCGGTGACCATCGTCGCGGCGTGGATGAGGGCGGAGACCGGCGTCGGACCTTCCATGGCGTCAGGCAGCCAGACGTAAAGGGGAAGCTGCGCGCTCTTGCCTGCCGCGCCGGCCATCAGCAGGATGCAGATCAGCGTGATCGTGCCGGCCTGGTGTTCGACCGCCATCGGCTGAACCTTCGAGAAGACCTGGCCGAAGTCGAGCGAACCGAATGTCACCAGGATCAGGAACATGGCAAGCGAGAAGCCGAAGTCGCCGATTCTGTTTACGACGAATGCCTTCTTGCCGGCGTCGGCGGCACTCTTCTTGTGGAAGTAGAAGCCGATCAGCAGGTAGCTGCAAAGTCCCACACCCTCCCAGCCAACGAACAGCACGAGGAAGTTCGCGGCGAGGACCAGGGTGAGCATGAAAAACATGAACAGATTCATGAAGGCGAAGAAGCGGTAGTAGCCGCCCTCATGAGACATGTAGCCGGTGGCGTAGACATGAATGATCAACCCGATGCCCGTGACGACAAGCAGCATCACGGCGGCGAGGCGGTCAACCGCGAAGTCGAAGCTGACATCGACGATGCCGCTCTGGATCCAGGTGAAGTAGCGCTCGACATGGACATCGTCGAGCGAGCCGAGTCCGGCAAGCACCTTGATGACCCAAAGGAACGACAGCAGGACGCTGCCGATGGCGATGATGTTGACGGCGGTCTTCGACAGGCGGCGGCCGGCGATGCCGTTGATGAGGAATCCGGCAAGGGGGAACGCGGGGATAAGCCAGAGTTGGTGCATGGCGGCTAGAGTTTCATCGAGTTGATTTCGTCGATTTCGAGGGTCGCCCGGTTCTTGAAGACCGTGAGAATGATGGCCAGTCCGACAGCCGCTTCAGCGGCGGCGACCACCATCACAAAGAAGCTGAAGATGTGCCCGTCCACCTGTTTGAGCTGATAGGAGAAGGCGACAAAAGTGAGGTTCACCGCGTTGAGCATCAGCTCGATCGACATGAAGACGGTGATGATGTTGCGGCGGAACAGAAAGCCCGCCACGCCCAGCGAGAACAGGATGGCGCTCAACACCAGGTACCAGGAGAGCGGCACGGCGGACGGCAGGATCTGCGTGAATTCAGTGGGCATGTCGTCAGATCTCCTTCCTCGCCAGGACAATGGCGCCGAGAATGGCGATGAGGATCAGGATCGAGGTGACCTCAAACGGCAGCAAGTATGTGGTGAACAGGGAGCGGCCGATGCTGGCGACTCCGCCGCCGGCGAATTCGCCGAATTTGACCGCGGCGCTCTGTGGAGCGCGCCTCACGATCAGGCTGGCCAGCAAGACGACGAACGCGAACAGCAGCGGCGCGCTGATCCACACCCGGAGGGCGGACTTGCTCCTTCGCGGTTCCACTCCCGCGTTCAAGAGCATGATGACGAACAGGAACAGGACCATCACGGCGCCGGCGTAAACAATCAACTGCACGGCGGCGATGAATGCGCCGCCCAGCAGGAGATAGAGCACGGCCAGCGAGCCCATCACGCCGACCAGCGACAGGGCGCTCGAAATCGGGTGGGTCTGGAGGACAAGATTGATCGCGCAGAGAACCGCGATCCCGGCGAAGGTCAGAAACAACAGCGCATCCATCGTGTTGGCATCCGTCCTATTTCGTGGTGAGGGCGACGGCGAGGCCGGTCACCAGTAAATTGACAACGGCCGCCGGGAACAGGGTGAGCCAGGCGAACCGCATGAGTTGGTCGTATCGGAATCGCGGTAACGTCCCGCGAACCCAAATGAAGAGGAAGATCAGAGCCCCGGTTTTCGCTGCAAACCAGAAGAGCGGAATGAGCACGGGTTGGAGGACCGGGATGAGGAAGATCCCCGCCAGCCCCAGGAAAATCAGGCCGAACACAGGGAAGGTGTAGCGGTCCCACATGCGCGTCCGGACCGCCTGGGCGCCGTGGAAGAACAGGGCCAGGGCCGCCCCAAGAAACAGGGCGACGGGAACGAAGCTGGAGCCGTAAGCCGCCGGCCACAGCGGATGCCAGCCGCCCAGAAACAGCAGCGTGCCGACGCAGCAGATCGTGGTGATGCTGGCGTATTCCGCCGTGAAGAAGGCGGCGAACATCGTCGAGGAATACTCGGTGTGGAAGCCGGCGACAAGCTCCGTCTCGGCTTCGGGCAGGTCGAAGGGGACGCGGTTGGTCTCGGCGAAGGCGGCGATCATGAACAGGATGAAGCTGAACGCCTGCGGAAAGGGCGCGGCGAAAACGTTCCACTTGGGCAGCAGGCCGAAGTAGAAGCCGTCCTGGGCCGCGACGATTTCGCGGAAGCTGAGCGTGTTGACCAGTAGCAGAGGCGCCACGATGGCCATGGCCATCGGCAGTTCATAGCTGACCATCTGGGCGGAACTGCGCAAACTGCCCATCAGCGAGTATTTCGAGTTCGAAGCCCAGCCGCCAATCACCAGGCCGTAGACGCCAAGCGATGACATCGCAAGGACAACCAGCACGCCGATGTCGAGGTCGGTCAATCCCATTTGAGTCCGCACGCCGAATATCTCAACGACCGGCCCGAAGGGGATCACGGCAATCGAAATCAAGGCCAGCGTCACGGACAGGAATGGGGCCAGCAGAAAATAGAAGATGTTGACGCCGGCCGGGATCACGCCTTCTTTGGTGATCAGTTTGATGACGTCGGCCAAGGGCTGCAACAGGCCGTGGGGTCCGACGCGGTAGGGTCCGGGACGCAATTGTATGTGCGCCAGTACCTTCCGCTCAATCCACGTCATATAGGCGCAGAAAGTGAGCAGAACAATGGCGACAAGCCCGGTCTTGATCAGGGTCACGATATAGAAGTTCATGACGACAGCTTGTGGTGCGCTCCCTTACGCCCTATTCCTTGTACAACTTCCCCGGGGCTTCCATGGCCGCGTTGAGCATCTTCGAGTAACGTCCGAGACTCCCCGACGAGAACAGCGTATCTTCGGACGACCGGATCAGACCCGGATCAGGCAAAACGGACAGACGGCCATTGACCGGCTGAGTCGGCGCCGCGCCGCCTGTAACGATGATCGGCAACTGGACATCATAACCGCGAACCGTGCGGCGGATCTCCTCGAACACCTTTTCGGGCGTCCAGATGCCCAGGTCCAATCCCATCTCTTTCGAAAGCAATCCCATGATCTCAAGGTCGGTCTTCACGCCCATGACGCGCGCGCCAGACTTCAGTCGCTGCACTTCGCCGCAGACGTTCGTCACAGTCCCGCTCTTCTCGTAGGCCGACGCCGCGGGCAGAACAACGTCCGCGCGGCGAGCGGTCTCAGTGAGGAAGAGGTCCTGCACGACAACAAATGCGCCCGTGCTGGAGAGTCCGGCCGATTCCAACGGATTGGCGCCGACGACCCACAGCGCATCGAGATCGCTCGCGCCAAGCATCTCCGGCAACGTCATGCCGCGCGGTTCGGCCGCGGTGTATCCGGGGCCGAATTCCGGCGTCAGGCCCATGTCCCAGGCGCCGCGCGAGTTCGAATAGTCCATCAGGCAGACGTACTTGACATCGACGCCCAGCGAATCGCCGAACGCGACCAACTTCGCCACATCCGCGCCCTTCACCGAATCGCCGAACAGGATGACGACCGATGCGTGCTTCGACAGATCGCCCCGCAACTGTTCGAGCGCCTCGAGTTCCTTGCCCGCATCGGCGCGCAAGCTGCGGGCGGCATAATCGTCTTCCCTCACCGGGCCGCGGGTCACCACATAAGTTGACGACCCATGATGCCGGTGGTTCGCGCGCAACTGGAACGCAAGCAGCGGGTGCTGCTGCGAGAGATCCGTCCCAATCACCAGCGCGGACTGCGCGGTGTAAAGGTCGCCCACCGGCGCCAATGATTCCCGCTTGCCGGCGAGCGCATTCAGAAGCGACGCGATGTCGCCCGACCGGTGGTGATCAATGTTGGCCGTCCCCAGGCCCTGCCGCGCGAACTTCTGCAGGTAGTAGTTCTCTTCGTTCGTCGTCCGAGTCGAACCGATGACGCCAAACTTGCCGCCTCGCTGTTTCACCCCGGTGAACTTCGCGGCGACCAGCGCCAGCGCCTCGCTCCAAGAAGCCTCGACGAGACTTCCATCCTTGCGAACGAGCGGCGATTGCAGCCTCTCCTCGCTATGAACGAAGTCATATCCGAACCGGCCCTTGGCGCAGAGGAACTCGCCGTTGATGCCGGACTGGTCGCGGTTGTTCGCCCGGAGAATCTCCCCGTTGCGAATCGCCAGAGTCGTCTTACAGCCGTTTGAACAGTGCGTACAGACCGTGCCGGCGTGGTTCATCTCCCACGGCCGGGACTTATAACGATAGCTGCCCGACGTCAACGCGCCCACAGGGCAGATGTCGATGCACATGCCGCATTCGTCGCATTCGAGGTGGTCGCCATGCGAAGGCGTAATCTCAGCGTGCACGCCGCGATACGTCAATCCCAGCGCGCCCACGCCCAAGCCTTCATCGCAGACCCGGATACAGCGATAGCAGAGAATGCAGCGCGCCGGATCGTAGTAGACCATCGGCGACCACTGCTTCTCATTGCCGTGGTGCTTGATCTCGGTGAAACGGCTTTCGCCAGCGCCGTAGCGGAACACCATGTCCTGAAGTTCGCATTCGCCGCCCTTGTCGCAGACGGGGCAGTCGAGCGGATGGTTGGTCAGCAGGAACTCGAGCGTCGTCTTGCGCGCCTCGGCGACCCTTGGTGTATCAGTCAGCACCACCATGCCATCAGCCACCGGCAGCGTGCAGCCGGGTTGCAGTTTCGGCATCTGCTCCACTTCAACCACGCACATGCGGCAGGCGGCTTGAAGTGAATAGCCCTCGTAGTAGCAGAACGATGGAATCTCGACGCCGATCTTCCTGGCGGCCTCGATGACGAGCGTGCCCTTTTCGGCCGTGGTCTGCTTCCCGTCGATCGTGATTGTCACCAGTTCGGCCATGAATCCCCTCTCACAACACCACCAGCGGCTGCGTCCCCGGAGCCGGGACGAAGACTCCGGACGAACCGGTCTTTGCCTCGAACTCATGCCGGAACTTGCGAACGATAGACATCGCAGGCATCGCCGCCGCGTCGCCTAGAGCGCAAAACGTTCTGCCGAACATGCTCTGGGCCAGTTGGTCCACCATATCGATGTCGCGCGTCATCCCGGCGCCCTCGTCGATCCGGGCCAGGATCTTCGCCAACCACGCCGTGCCTTCGCGGCAGGGAATGCACCAGCCGCAGCTTTCATGCGCGTAGAACTTCATCACCCGCGCGAGCAGCTTCACCATGTCGGTGGTTTCGTCGCACACTATCGTCGCGCCCGAACCGAGCATCGAACCGGCCTTGGCGAGCGAATCGTAGTCGGCTGGAATGTCGATCTCCTCAGCCGTCAGAATCGGCGACGAACTGCCGCCCGGGATCACCGCCTTCAGCTTCCTGCCCTTCCACACGCCGCCGCCGATCTCCTCGATCAGCCGCTTCATGTTAAATCCCAGCGGCACTTCATACACGCCCGGATTGTTGATATGACCAGACAGGCAGACCAGGCGCGTGCCGCCATTCATCGGAGTGCCCAGCGCGTGATACCAGTCGCCGCCGTTCAGCAGAATGTCCGGCACGGCGCAGAACGTCTCGACGTTATTCACTGTTGTCGGGCATTGGAACGCGCCGACAGACGCCGGAAACGGCGGCTTCAATCTTGGATTGCCGCGCTTGCCTTCGAGCGATTCAAGCAGCGCCGACTCCTCGCCGCACTCATACGAACCAGCGCCCGTGTGCGTCGAAAGGTGGAACGTCATCCCGCCGCCCTGGATGTTCTCGCCCAGGAAGCCCCGTTCGTAGGCCTGCTCGATCGCCTTGTCCAGAATGTCGATATAGAACCGGTATTCGCCTCGGATGTAGACCCAGCCGCGTTCGGCCCCGATGGCGCGCGCGCAAATCAGGCAGCCCTCGATCAGGCGGTGCGGGTCATGTTCAATCAGCACCCTGTCCTTGCAGGTTCCTGGTTCGCCTTCGTCGCCGTTGACCACCACGTACTTCGGCTTCGACGACTTACGGTCGACAAAACTCCACTTCAGACCCGTCGGGAACCCGGCGCCGCCGCGGCCGCGCAGCGACGACTTCTTCACCTCTTCAATCACCTCGCCGGGCGACATCCGAAGCGACTTGCGGAAGCCCTCGTAGCCCTGTTTGGCAAGAAACTCGTCGATCCAGACCGGGTCTTTCCGCGGGTACTCGAAACGGCGCGTCAGCACCCTGGTTTCGAGCGGATGTGGTTGATTCAGTAGCATCGCTGGCTGGTCCTACTGCTTCGTCCGAAGGCTCTCGATCAATGCATCGAGCTTCTCCGGCGTCACGTTGAAGTGAAAATCATAGTCGACCAGCACGGCCGGCGCCCACGAGCAGGCCCCGATGCACTCGACTTCTTCAATGGAAAAGTCGCCGTCGCCGGTCGTCTGCTTGTTCCCGACTCCCAACTTTTTGCAGGCGTGCTCCCAGAGTTCCTCGCCGCCGGTTAACATGCAGCTCACGTTCGTGCAGATCTGGACATGATGGCGGCCGCGCTTCTCGCGGTGCAGCATTGTGTAGTAGCCGAGGACCTCCTCGACTTCAACCCGCTTCAGCTTGAGCCGCTTCATCACTTCATCGATCAACTCGCCCGTCACCTGGCCCACCTCGTCCTGTGCGTAGAGCAGCATGGGGATCAATGCCCCTTTTTGCCGCCCTGGGGGGTAGTTGCCGATCATCTTCTCGAATCGCGCTTCAAGTTCTGGTGAGAAAGTCATGGCGGTGATCTCAATCGCCTCAGCGGTCCACGTCGCCCAGCACGAAGTCCATTGACCCCAGCGACGCGATGGAATCCGAAATCAGGTTGCCTTCAAACAGCGCCGGCAGCGATTGCAGATTGCCGAAGCTCGGCGTCCGCATGAAGATGCGGTAAGGTTTCGACGTTCCATCGCTCACGACATAGAAGCCGATCTCGCCGCGCGGGCTCTCCACCGGAACATACGCCTCGCCCGCCGGGACGCGGAAGCCTTCGGTGACGATCTTGAAGTGGTAGATGAGGGCCTCCATCTGGGTCTTCATCTTTTCCCTGTCCGGCAGCACGACATGCGGAGCGTCTGCTTTAATGGAGCCCTCGGGCATGCCCTCCATCGCCTGCACGGCGATTCTCTGGCTCTCCCTCATCTCGCGCATCCGGACCAGGTACCGCGCGTAGACGTCGCCCTCTTTCTCCACCGGCACATTGAAATCGAACTTCTCGTAAGACGAGTACGGCTCCGACTTGCGGATATCCCAACTGAGTCCCGCGGCCCTGACCATCGGCCCGGTCACGCCCAGGGCGAGCAACTTCTCCACGGGTAGTTTGCCAACACCCTGCGTCCTCTGCATGAAGATCGGGTTGGTCTTCAGCAGGTCTTCGTATTCGTCGATCTTCGAAGGCAGGCCCTGGATAAATCCGCCCACCGCCTTCTCCCAACCCAGCGGCGGCTCGAGCGCCAGCCCGCCTATGCGGATGTAGGACGTCATCAGGCGCTGTCCCGAGAACATCTCGAACAGCTTCAGGATCTCCTCGCGCTCCCGGAAGCAATAGAAGAATACCGTCATCGCCCCAAGGTCCAAGGCATGGGTACCCAGCCAGACCAGGTGCGAGTTGATGCGCGTGATCTCGGTCAGCAGGACTCGCATCCACTGCGCCTTGGGCGGGATCTCCAGCCCCAGCAGTTTTTCGACCGACAGGCAGTAGGCCAGGTTATTGGACAGGTTGGCCAGGTAGTCCATGCGGTCGGTCAGCGTCACCACCTGCTGCCAGCCCAGCGCCTCCGCCTGCTTCTCGATCCCCGTGTGCAGAAACCCGATATCGGGCTTCGCGCTAAGGATCGTTTCGCCGTCCAACTCCAGCAGGATCCGCAACACGCCGTGCGTCGACGGATGCTGAGGACCCATGTTCAGGGTCATCCGGCGGGTTGCCCCTGCCCCGCCACTTGACTGAAGATCCGCCGGCGCTGTGTTTCCCTGGACGTTCATTTCGTGCTCCGCGTCGCCGCCTACTCGTTCTGGTAGCTGTACTTGTGGCCGTGCGTGGGAAAGTCCTTCCGCAGCGGGTGGCCCTCCCAGTCCTGCGGCATCATGATCCGCCTCAGGTCGGGATGCCCGGTGAACCGCACGCCGAACAGGTCGAACGCCTCACGCTCATACCAGTCCGCGCCTGGCCAAACGCCTGTGACCGTCTCAACATCCGCCGCATCACCCGGCAACGCCACCTTCAGCTTCAGCCGCTCATTCCGGCTGACCGAATGCAGCAGGTAGACGACCTCGAACCGCGGCTCGATCGGGTGCCGGTCGATCACCGTCAGCCCTGACAACCTCTCGAACTTCTTCTCGTCGCGCAGGAACCGGCAGACGCCGCCAATCTTCTCCCTGCGAATCCACAACAGCACTTCACCGCGGCTGAACTCGCCGCCAGTGATCGCCGCCGCGTCGCGGGCGTCGAGCGCCGCAACCGTCTCAATCGCGCCCAGCGTCTCAGGCAGCATCGCGTACCTTTCCAGATTCAGCGGCCGCTTGCCCGGGCTCCGGGTTCCAGTTCAGCACGCCCTTCTTCCAAACGAAGAAAAGACCGCACATCACCAGGGCGATGAAAATGGTCATCTCCACAAAGGCGAACATCTTCAACTCCCGGTACACCACCGCCCACGGGTACAGGAAGATCGCCTCGATGTCGAAGAGGATGAACAACATCGCAACCAGGTAGAACTTCACGCTGAATCGTTCTCTCGCCGAACCCACCGGCGTGATGCCGCATTCGTAGGGCAGGTCCTTCACCTTGTTCTTTAGCCGTTTGCCCAACAACACCGCCATCCCGACAAGCGCCGCCGCCACCGCCATGGCGAGGCTCGCCTGGATCAGCAGCGGGAAATAGGAATCGATGACGGAATCGGGCATACTCTTGCCAAAGGCCCCCTAGAACGAATTTTTACTATAATGAGCCTTGCGAGAGGGTGTCAAACCGGCCATCCTAAGTCTTTCCTTTTCATGAGCATAAAAATCACCGTCAACGGCGCCCCGAAGGATGTGCCGGAAGGCGTCAACATCGCCGGGTTGCTCGACTTGCTTCGCATCCCCGGCGACCGCGTCGCCATCGAATGCAACAGGCGGATCGTCCGCAAGTCCGATTGGGCAACCACCGTCATTGCGTCCGGCGATTCCATTGAGGTGGTGACCTTCGTCGGCGGCGGATCATTCTGATTCACCGATGCCGCCTGCCGGCCTGCCGCCTCATGAACAGCCCTCCGCTACACTGAATTCCATGCGTCCGTTGCTGGGCCTCGACGAAGCCGAACTCGGCGCCATCCTCGGCGCTGGCGCTCCCCGCTACCGTGTGCGTCAGCTCTACGAGGCCATCTATAAACTGCGCATCCGCGATCTGACGCAGGCCACCACCCTGCCCACTCCCGTCCGCGAATCGCTCAATGCCGTCCATGCCCCAGGTTGGCCGGAAATCGCTTCGCGCTATGAATCCACCGATGGCACCCGCCGTTACCTGCTCTCGCTCGCCGACGGGAAGACGGTTGAAGCCGTCTTCATGCCCGAGGACGCCCGCGACACGCTCTGCATCTCCTCTCAGGTGGGTTGCCCCGTCGATTGCCGCTTCTGCCTCACCGCTCTGATGGGCCTTGAGCGCAACCTCACCGCCGGCGAGATCGTCGGCCAGGTCCTCGTCCTGGCCGGAGACAACGGCCTTTGGGCCGACCAGAAGCGCATCAACATCGTCATGATGGGTCAGGGCGAGCCCTTCCTTAATCTGCCCAACGTCCTCAAAGCCGCCCGCCTGCTTTGCGACCCCAGAGGCCTGAATATCTCGCCCCGCCGAATCACTGTCTCGACATCCGGCATCACACCCCGCATCGCCGAGTTCGCCGCCGCACTCGTGCGCCCCAAACTCGCCATCTCGCTCAACGCATCCACCGAGCAGCAGCGCCGCGAACTGATGCCCATCACCCGCAAGTACCACCTCGCCGAACTCATCGCCGCCTGCCGCGCCTACTCCTTGCGTCCCTGGGAGCGTCTGACCTTCGAGTACGTCCTGTTGAAGGGAATCAACGATACCGACGCCGACGCCCGGCGAGTCGCCGGCATGCTCGCTCAACTGCGCGCCAAGGTGAATCTCATCGCTCTCAACCCCGGTCCCGGCATCCCCTATGGCACGCCGGATCCCGCCCGTGTCGCCAGTTTCCAGGCCGTCGTCCACCGTTCTTTGCCTTGCTTCATCCGCCGTCCCCGCGGACTCGATATCTTCGCCGCCTGCGGACAGCTCAAACGAATGGAATCCGGTCCACCCCTGGTCGAATTGAAGCCTTAGGCCGCCGGGTGGCACAGCAGGTCAATAAAGACCTGCGCCGCCCGCTGAAAGGTCCGCCTGCGCCGGTGGATGATCCCAAGGGGCCTGAACAACGGCGCGCTCAACGGAATCGTCTTCAGCCGCCCTTCGTCCACATCCGACTGCAACATCGGCGCTGGCAGAATGCTCACCGCCGGACCCAGCCTGAGCGCTTCTTTCATGCTTTGAATGTTGTCGAACCGCATCACGACGTGCACCTTCACGCCGTGCTCACGCAAAAAACGCTCGATGTCGCGGCTGATTGGCAAGTCCTCGTCGAATGCGATGAAGTCGATGTTGTCCAGATCGTGCGGCGTCAGATTCTCTCTGCCGCTCAACGCATGCCCCGGTCCGCAGGCCACCACCATCTCCTCGTTCCGCCACGGTAGCGCCACCACGTCCCGCGTCGCTTCCGGATAGCTCACCAACCCCAGATCCACCCGGTCGTCCGCAACTGCCTGGTATACCTTCTCAGGCCGCAAGTAGTTCACTTCCAGATGCGCCGACGGCAGGCGCTTGTGAAACTCCTCTTCCAACCGCGACATCTCCGACAGTCCCACCGAATAGATCGCCGCTATCTTCAGCGCCCCGCCGTCGCCCCCCCGGATCGCCTCCAACTCCGCCAGAAACTGCTGCTGCCGCCGCAATACATCCCTGCCGAAATCATGCAGCGCCTTCCCCGCCGGCAACACGTCCAGCGGCCGCCGCGACCGGTCCAACAACTGCGTCTCCAGAAGCCGCTCCATCTCTTGCACCGTCTGGCTCGCTGCTGATTGCGTCACGCCATTCAACGCCGCGCCCCGGCTGATGCTCCGGTTCTGAACGATGTCCCGAAATAATTGTAATTGCGAAAGATCCACGGTTGCATCCTATCATAAGTTCATCTGATGTGACAATCGTAATACTTTAACTTTGACTGATACACAGGCGGGCCTTATACTAAGTAGACATATGACGCCAGGCAACCCCACGCCATCTCCCGATCAGACGGCCGCCAGGGGCCTGCCCGCGCCCGAAGGTCTCTACCACCCCGCGAACGAACACGACGCCTGCGGTATCGGCTTTGTCGCCAACATCAAGGGTGTCAAGTCTCACGATATCATCCTCAAGGGCATCCAGATTCTCCTCAATCTGACCCATCGCGGCGCCTGTGGCTGCGACCCCGGCACCGGCGATGGCGCCGGCGTCCTCATTCAGATCCCCCACGCCTTCTTCGCCCGTGAATGCGCCCGCCTCGGCTTCATCCTGCCGCCGCTGGGCCGCTACGGCGCAGGCGTCGTTTTCCTTCCGGTCGAACCGCAGCAGAGGCTCGCCGTCGAGGGCATCATTGAACGCATCATCAGCGAGGAAGGCCTCCAACTGCTCGGCTGGCGCGACACGCCCATCGATGCCGACGCCATCGGCCGCGTCGCCCGCGCTTCGCAGCCCTACATTCAGCAGGTCTTTATCGGCTGCATCTCCGGCCTCGACCAGGACGCCTTCGAGCGCAAACTGTACGTTGTCCGCAAACGCATCGAATCCGAAGTCGCCGCCTCGGATGTACGCGACAAGAGCTTCGTCTACATCCCGTCGCTGTCCTGCCGCACGATCGTTTACAAGGGCCTCCTTCTCGCCCCGCAGATCTCGCGCTTCTATGGCGACCTCTCCGACCCTGAATGCGTCAGCGCCATCTGCATGGTGCACCAGCGCTTTTCCACGAACACATTTCCCTCCTGGCAACTCGCCCACCCCTTCCGTTACATCTGCCATAACGGCGAAATCAACACCGTCCGCGGCAACGCCGCCTGGATGCACGCCCGCCAGGCCATCATCAGTTCACCCCTGTTCGCCAACGACCTGAAGAAAATCCTGCCCATCGTCCAACCCGGCGGGTCCGACTCAGCCACCCTTGATAACGTCATCGAACTCCTCACCCTCGCCGGCCGCTCCCTACCTCACGTCATGGCCATGCTTATCCCCGAAGCCTGGGATGCCGACTCCACCATGGCCCCCGAAAAACGGGCCTTCTACGAATATCACGCCTCCCTCATGGAGCCTTGGGACGGCCCCGCCGCTGTCGCCTTCACCGACGGCCGAATGATCGGCGCGACCCTGGACCGCAACGGTCTCCGCCCATCCCGCTATCTGGTCACCAAGGACGATCTGCTCATCGTCGCCTCCGAAACCGGCGTCCTCCCCGTCAAACCCGAAGACGTCGCCTACAAGGGCCGCCTCCAGCCGGGCAGAATGCTGCTGGCCGACCTCACTCAAGGACGCATCGTCCCCGACGAGGAAATCAAAGCCTCGCTCGCCGCCCGCCAACCATACGCCGAGTGGATCGAATCCCAGCAGATTCGTCTCGACAAGTTGCCTGCGCCCTTCCGTGTCCACCCCGCCGATCACGAAACCGTCGTCCAACGCCAGCGCGCCTTCGGCTACACCGAAGAGGATCTGAAAATGATCCTCCTGCCCATGGCCCAGCAGGGCCAGGAGCCCATCGGCAGCATGGGTACGGATACCCCCCTGGCCTGTCTCTCCGACAAGCCGCAGCCGCTCTTCCATTACTTCAAGCAACTCTTCGCTCAGGTCACCAATCCGCCCATCGACCCCATCCGCGAAGAACTCGTCATGTCGCTCACCAGCTACCTCGGCACCGAGCGCAATATCCTCGACGAGACCCCGCAACACTGCCACACCCTCAAACTCGCCCAACCCATCCTCACCAACTGGGACCTCGAAAAACTCCGCCGCATCAACATGGGCGAGTTCCTCTCCACCACCATGCCGATGCTCTACCGCGTCGATGGCGGCGGCAAGGAGCTCGAACGCACCCTAGACGGCCTCTGCCGCCGGTCTTCCCTCGCCATCAAGAATGGCTATACCGTCCTCATCCTCTCCGACCGCGGCATCGACGAAGAACTGGCTCCCATCCCGTCCCTGCTCGCCCTCACCGCCGTCCATAACCACCTCGTCCGCGAGGGAACCCGAACCCAGGTCTGCCTCATCATCGAAAGCGGCGAGCCCCGCGAGGTGATGCACTACTGCCTGTTGATCGGCTATGGCGCCAGCGCCATCAACCCCTACCTCGCCGTCGAGACCCTCGAAAACCTCGCCGAAAACAACCAGTTGCCCGACGGCCTCACCCTCGAAAAGGCCCTCAAGAACTACAAGAAGGCCATCAATAAGGGCCTTCTCAAGGTCTTCTCGAAGATGGGTATCTCCACGCTGCAAAGCTACCGCGGCGCCCAGATCTTCGAAGCCATCGGCCTCAGCCAGTCCCTCGTCGACAAGTACTTCACGGGCACTTCTTCCCGTATCGAGGGCATCGGTCTCGATGTCATCGCCGAAGAGACCCGCCGTAAACACGCCCACGCCTTCGCGCCCTTCACCGATAGCGAAACAGGCCTCGACATCGGCGGCGCTTACGCCTGGCGCGCCAACGGCGAATACCACCTCATCAACCCCACCTCCATCGCCAAGCTCCAGCACTCGCTCAAGCAGGGCAGCTACGCGACCTACCAGGAATACTCCGCCAGTGTGAACGGTCAGAACCGCCAACTCTGCACCCTGCGCGGCCTCATGGAATTAAAATTTGCCGATAACCCCATCCCTCTCGATGAAGTAGAACCCGCCTCCGAGATCGTCAAACGCTTCGCCACCGGCGCGATGTCGTTTGGCTCCATCTCCAAGGAAGCTCACGAAACCCTGGCCATCGCCATGAACCGTATCGGCGCGCGTTCCAACACCGGCGAGGGCGGCGAGGACGAAGCCCGTTTTGATCGCGACCCCAACGGCGATTGGCGCCGCAGCTCCATCAAGCAGGTCGCCTCGGGCCGCTTCGGCGTCACGACCAACTACCTCATCAACGCCGACGAACTCCAGATCAAAATTGCCCAGGGCGCAAAGCCCGGCGAAGGCGGCCAGTTGCCCGGTCATAAGGTCGATGAGAACATCGCCCGCGTCCGCCACTCCACCCCCGGCGTCGGACTCGTCTCACCCCCGCCCCACCACGACATCTATTCCATCGAGGACCTGGCCCAACTTATCTACGACCTCAAAAACGCCAATCCCCGCGCCCGCATCTCCGTCAAACTCGTCGCCGAAGTCGGCGTCGGCACAGTCGCCGCGGGCGTCGCCAAGGCCCATGCCGATGTCGTCCTCATCTCGGGCGACTCCGGCGGTACCGGCGCAAGCCCCCTCACCTCCATTAGACACGCCGGCATCCCCTGGGAACTTGGACTCGCCGAAACCCAACAGGTCCTGGTCATGAACGACCTCCGCGGCCGCATCATCGTCCAGACCGACGGCAAACTCCAAACCGGCCGCGACATCGCGATTGCTGCCCTGCTCGGAGCCGAGGAGTATGGTTTCGCCACCATGCCCTTGATCGCCATGGGCTGCATCATGATGCGCAAGTGCCACCTCAACACCTGCCCGGTGGGCATCGCCACCCAGGACCCCAAGCTTCGCGCCAAGTTCACCGGCGCCCCCGAAGACGTCATCCGCTACTTCTTCTACATGGCCGAAGAGATGCGCGAAATCATGGCCAAGCTCGGCTTCCGTACCGTCGCCGAAATGGTCGGCCGCGTCGACAAACTCGAAATGCGCCCCGCCATCGACCACTGGAAGGCCAAGGACCTCGACTTCTCCGCCATCCTCCACTCGCCCGCCGCCCCCAGCCGCGTCGCCCGCCACTGCGTCACCTCCCAGGACCACGGCCTCGAACAGGCCCTGGACTACGAACTCATCAAGCACGCCGCCGATTCCATCGCCGAAGGCACGCCCGTCGAGTTCAAACTCCCCATCAAGAACGTCCACCGTACCGTCGGCGCAATGCTCTCCGGCGAAGTCGCCCGCCGTTACGGCTCCGCCGGACTCCCACACGACACCATCCGGTTCCACTTCACCGGCAGCGCCGGCCAGAGCTTCGGCGCGTTCCTGGCCAAGGGCATCTCCCTCACCCTCGAAGGCGACGCCAACGATTACGTCGGCAAGGGTCTTTCCGGCGGCCGCATCGTCGTCTATCCTCCGCGTTCGTCCACCTTCGTCCCCGAGGACAACATCCTCGTCGGCAACGTCGTCCTTTACGGCGCAACCAGCGGCGAAGTCTTCTTCAACGGCATGGCCGGCGAACGCTTCTGTGTCCGCAACTCCGGCGCAACCGCCGTTGTCGAAGGAGTCGGCGACCACGGCTGCGAATACATGACCAAGGGACTGGTCGTCGTCCTCGGCCGCACTGGCAAGAACTTCGCCGCGGGCATGTCCGGCGGCATCGCCTATGTTCTGGACGAAACCGGCGACTTCTCCTCGCGCCTCTGCAACCGCTCCGGCGTCGATCTCGAACCCTTCACCAACTCCGTCGACGTTGATACCGTCCGCCATCTCGTCGAACGCCACGCCGACCTCACCGGCTCGCCCCGCGCCCGCTGGATCCTCGACAACTGGTACGGCATGTTGCCGCGCTTCGTCAAAGTCTTCCCGCACGAATACAAACGCGTCCTCGGCATGCCCCGCCTCGCCGACACGCCGAAATTGACCCTCACGCGGCCCACCGCCGCCCAGCCTGAGCAGGAGGTGACCCGTGGGTAAGCCAACCGGGTTCATGGAAATCGCCCGCGAGGTCCCCTCGCGCCGCCCCGTCGCCCAGCGCGTCAACGACTGGCTCGAGGTCTACCAGCCCTTCCCCGACGCCTCCGCCCAACAGCAGGGCGCGCGCTGCATGGATT
>CAZLDN010000014.1:0-60164 GCA_964558355.1 uncultured Candidatus Solibacter sp. | reverse complement strand
CGCCAGTAGGGAATTCTAATTGTCGCCGGCCGGAAGTTCTAATTGTCGCCGATCATCATGGCGTGGAAACTCGACCGGTTGTCTCGTCCAGGTACTCTTGACGACGCCATGCCAGATAATGTCGAAAGTGACAGGGAGAACCTATACTGGCGTCTCATGTAGTGCCGATAATCAATATTATGTCAACTTTTGTTCCTGGCAGACCCGAGCCTATCCGCCTTAGGTTCGTTTGGTCGAACCTTCCAAAACAGAAAAGTGCCCGGCCTGCTATCAGATAGCGGCTAGACCGGGCATGAGGGAAAGGGTCGAATCCGAGAATCTACCGTCGACCGCCTCCGCCGCTGCTGCGTCCGCCACCGCCGCCACTGCTGCGACCGCCACCGCTCATCCCACCGCCGCCGCTACTCCGGCCACCGCTGCTCATTCCGCCGGCACCACCGTAGCTGCCGCCGCTGCGTGAACTGGAGGAAGGCGCGCTCATCCCCCCGCCACCGCCGTAGCTGCGGCTGGAACCGCTGGAACCGGGTCTGCTATCCATGCTACGAGTGGACGGCATCGAACGCGAGGTGCTCATCCCTGACGAACCGCCGCCATAGGACTCGCTCCGCCCGGAAGACATCGACCGGCTCGAAGTCTCGCCTCCGCCTGTCGACCAGTTGCCACGGCTTCCGGACCTTGAGTCGCTCATGGCACTCGAACCGCCAGTCGAACCGTAGTTGCGGCTGCTGCTGGCTTCGCCCATGCCGGACGAGCGAGTCGACCAGCGCTGGCTCGATCCGCTGCTGGCAAAGCCACTGCCTGTGGAAACGGGCGCGCTGGAGCGCGCGCCCGCCATATCATCGTTGCCTCGCCCACTGGTCCGGGGCGACTCGGTTCGCGAAGGCGACTCGCTTCGCGCCGGAGCGGAGGTCCTGGCCGGTTCGGAACTTCTGGTTTCGCTGCGCGGCGTCTCACTGCGGGGCGTCTCGCTTCTCTGCGATTCGACCCGAGCCGGTGCGCTGCCGCGATCAGACCCGCCGCGCGCGGACCCGCTCTCGCCACGGGCGGCATCGCTGCGTCCCGCACCGGACCCAGTGGATTCACGTCCACTGGTGTCGCCACCGCGCGTGGACCATGTCCCACGCCCGCTGTCGGAGCGGCTCGTCGAACCTTCGGCCGAGCGTGCCGTTCCAGAGCCGCGGGATCCTTGTCCCGCATCGCCGGTTCGGACCGTGGACTCGCTCCTGGAACCGCGTCCGGGATCGCCGAAGCCTCGCGACGCACCCCGGGAATCGGAGTTCGCGGCTTCCCCGCCCCGCGCGCCATCCGCGGCTCCGCCGGTTCTTGCGCCGGCCGGTTCACCGCTGGTCGTCCTGCCGCCAGCCGGATCGCCGAATGACCGCCATCCGCCACGTGTGGTCGCGCCACCAGCTTCGCCGCTTCTCGGCGCAGCCGTACGGCCCTCACCAACATTGGTCTCGGCGCCGCGGCCACGGGTGGTCGCCGGTTCGCCGGCAGTCCGCCAGCCTCCACGGCTCTCTTCAGCGGTCCTCGCGTTGCGGCCGGCATCAGTCCGGCCGTTGGCGTTATCGATTCCGCCGCGGGTGTTGCCGCCACGGCTGGTTTCGATCCCTTCGCCGCCTCGACGCCCATCGGACGCCGTCCGGCGATCCGCGTTCTGCATGGCTTCACGCTGCCGGTCGAACGGCACGCGATCCACGCCACGCGCCGCGGTCCTGGAGTAGAACCTCTCGTTGCCGCCGGCGGCGCTCCTGGCGGCCGGCATGGCGCGCGCATCGCGGTCGGAGAAGCGCAGGCTCTCGCGCTGCGGCGTCACCGGCACGGCGCCACGCATCAGGCTGGCGCGGCCCAGTTCATCGGAGTTGCCGCGGAAGGCCTGGCCTTTCATGCCGCGGCTGAAGTCGCCGTCGTGCATCGAGATGGCATTCGTCACGCGGGCATTCCGGTAGACATTCATGATGTTGACGTTGTTGACCACATGCACGTTGTTGTACACGTTCCCGTTGCGGTAGCCGCGATAATAATCCCGGCCCCACCAGCGATGGAAGGGGTCATACGGCGCCAGCGGCACCCAACCCATGCGGTTCCAGCCGCCGCCGATGCCGATGCCAACTCCGCCGCCACCCCAGCCAAACCAGGCCACCAGGCCCGGGCTCCAGTAATGGCGTCCATGGCCATAAGCGCCGGGATACCAGGACCACCGGCCTCCATGGTTGAACCAACGGCCGTAATGATAAGGAGCCCAACCCCAGGGGTCGTAGCTCACCCAACTCCAGCCGTAGTAGTCGATCCAAGACCACCGGCCGTAGCGGTAAGGCGCCCAGCCGATCGCCACATACGGCTGCCACACGCGGCCGTACGGCGCCACATCGACCCAGTCGCCGTTCCCGTAGAGGTCTTCGGCGCCGTAGATGTCACGGCTGACATAGCGGTAGGTCTCCAGACCCCGCCTCAACTCCCTGTCGCGGGCGTCGTTGAACCGGTCCCAATCGTCCTTGCCGATCGCGGCAACCAACTGGAACACCGGCTCGCCGTTCGCGCCATTGCGCACCATCATCGTCCTGCCGGACTTCAACCTCTGCGTCCCGCTGGGCGTATAGATCTCGACTTCGCCGCTGCGGACCGTGATCTCGGCCGCGCCATCCGGCCCGACCGTGATGCGGTAGCTGCCGTAGGCGACCGGCCGCACCGCCGCCGCGGGCGTGGAAATCTCAACCTGCGCGTCGCCGCCCTTCAAGGCGCTGAAGGTAGCGGTGCCGCGGGCCAACTGAATCAGATACCGCCCGTTCTCAATGTCGGACAGGCGGACTTCAGTGTCTTCGGCCAAACGAACCCTGTGGTAGTAGTCAAACTGCACTTCGGCGCGAGACCGGGGACCGCTGAAGACGCGGTCTTCGGTCATCAGGGGCGCGTTGATGGCTGCGGCGACCCAGTCGCCAGAGTCCCCGCGGCGCACCGAGACCTCACCGTTCATCAGGCTCAGCCGGGCCACGCCGCGGCCTGGGCCATCGGCGTCCTCGTTCGCAGTCTGAGCAGTCATCGGAGGAACGGCTCCTGCCAGCAACAGCGTGAGCAGAGCCGGAAATGTGAGAGTGCGGCGTTTCATGGCGGTGGACCTCCTTTCTTCGACCATATCCAATGCAATATCAGAGCAATTGCCGTGCCATCACTCATTTGCTTGATTCTGCTAAGCTTTTACTCGCACCACCGGAACCTGGCATGGCCGAAATCCACCACACCGGACAGAATCAACCACCAACCGGGCTCTCCCGCTGGGCCGCCGCCATCCTTCTCGTTCTCATCGTCTGCGGCTTCTACTGGAAGCTTCTGCTGACCAACCAGTTCACCTGGCTCAGCGGAGGCGACACCACGTCGCAGGTCCTGCCCTGGCTCCAGTTTCAGGCCGCCGAGTGGCATGCCGGGCGCGTCCCGCTGTGGGACCCGAACCTATGGTTCGGCCAATCGCTGATCGGCCAGGCGCAGCCCGGCGTGGCCTATCCGTTGAACTGGCTGCTGTTCGCCATGCCGTTGCGCGACGGCTTCCTCAAGACCGGCTTCCTGAACTGGTATTTCGTTGTCATCCACCTGATGGCCGCCTGGTTCGCCTACCTGCTGGCCCGAGATTTGGGTTGCCGCCGCGCCAGCGCCATCTTCGCCGGCTGCGCCTACACCTTACTTGGATGGATGGGCGAGACCGAATGGCCTCAGATGCTTAACGGCGCTGTCTGGGCTCCGCTGGTGTTGATGCACGTCTTTCGCGCCTGCCGGGGCCGGGCGGTCTGGGCCTCGGCGGTCTTCGGCGGCGTGTTTCTCGGCTTGGCCTGGCTCAGCGGCCACCACCAGGCGCCCATCTTCCTCTCCCTGGCCTGCGGCGGCGTTTTCCTCTGGAATGGCATCCGGAACCGCCGGTTGATTGGTGTCGCGGCGGTCTTCTTCCTGGTCGCTGTCTGCGCCGGCGCGGTTCAGATCCTGCCGGCCTATGAGTATGGAAAGAACTCGGTCCGATGGGTGGGTCCGCCCGACCCTGTTGGTTGGGGAACCAAGGTCCCCTGGACCGTCCACCGCGATTATCGCGCCAGACCCGCCGATTTGCTGGGCATCGTCTTCCCCGGCATGCATACGCACTCCTCGCCCTACATGGGCGCCGCCACGCTGACCCTGGCGCTGGTTGGGGTCTGGCTCTGGCGGCGCAAGCGGGAAGCCCGGTGGATGGCTGCCTTGGGCGCTGGATCTCTCCTCTTCGCCCTGGCGGAGAACTCTCCTCTGGAGGGTCTCCTTTACAGCCTCGTGCCGCTCGTCGAGAAGGCCCGGAATCCATCGGCCGCGTTCTATCTGATGGGACTTGCCGGTGCGGTGCTGGCCGCGATGGCTCTCGACAGGCTGCACCGCGATCCGGCCGCCGTCAAGAGAACGTCTCGGTGGTTGCTCTGGTTTGGAGTTGGCATCCTGGGGTTGCGAGCGGGATGGGCGCTGACCCAGACGATCCACGATCACAAGGCAGACCGCGCCGTGGTCACTGCACTCTGCGCCCTGGCGCTGGCGCTCATCCTGGTCTCGGCGCGAAACAAGCGCATCACGCTCACCGCCGCCGCGCTCTGCGCCACGCTGGTCATGATTACCGAAGCGTCGAATGAGAACAGTTTCCTGATGCCGGCCTATTCGGAAAAGGACCGTGTCTCGCGCCTCACGGCTCTGTCCGAACATGGCGATATCGCCGAGTTTCTGCGCCGCCAGCCCGGCAATCCGCGCGTCGAAGTCAACCGGTCGCTGATCCCTTACAACTTCGGCGACTGGCACGGAATCCACACGTCGGGAGGCTACCTGGCCAGCCTCTCGACCAGCGTTGTCGCGACGGGTCTGAACGGCCCCAGTGAGAATCGCCTGCTCGGCGTGGCCTTCGCCGTGGGTGACAACCCGACGGCCATCCATACCCAGGATGTCTTCACGGGCAAGTCGGGCCTCAAGGTCTACAAGGACCCCGAGTCGCGCCCGCGCGTCTTCGCCGTCCACGAACTCCTGGCATGGCTGCCCGGCCACAATGCGATGTCGATGAACGATCATTACAAGGACCGCCTCACCCAGGCCACCTTTGTCACCGGCCAGCCGCCCAAACTGGACTCCTGCCCCGACCGTCCCGACAACGTCCAACTGGCTGCGTACCACCCTTCGAAGGTGCGCATCCGGGCGGAGATGGGCTGCCGCGGCATGGTGATTCTGACCGACGCCTATTTCCCCGGCTGGAAGGCTACCGTCGATGGCGTCGAGGCCCCGATCCATGAGGTCTATGGCGGCTTGAGGGGCGTTGTCGTCGATCAGGGGAAACATGATGTGGTCATGGCTTACCGGCCCTTGTCTGTTCTGTTGGGCGCGGGTCTGAGTCTGGCGGCGCTCCTTTGCGCGGGAGTGCTTGCGCTTCGCCGGGGTCTCAGAGGCCGGTTTCCGGAAAAAACCAAGGATCCTATCATTTAGGTTGACCTACCGTTCATCAGGCGATATGATTCCTGTGCTGCTACACGCAGAATCAGGAGTCTCAAGGGTATGTCCAAGTTCTCTACCTTACTTCTCTCGTGTCTTTTCGTGACTGGGATCTTCGCGCAGGAGTTTCGCGCCACCATCCTCGGCCAGGTGCTCGACGCCAGCGGATCCGCCATTCCGGGCGCCACGGTCAAAGCCACCAAGATCGACACCAACGCCAGCAAGGAAACGCTCACCAACAGCGAGGGGATCTATGCCATACCGGGCCTCGATCCCGGCCGCTATGACGTCACCGTCACAGCCAACGGATTCCAGACCGTCCGCCGGGAACAGATCGTCCTCCAGGTTGCCGAGAAGCTGAACCTCGGCATCAAGATGGAGGTCGGCCAGATGACGCAGCAGGTCACTGTCGTGGGCGAGCAGGAGCTCATCCAGACCGCGTCCGCTTCGCGAGGACTTGTCTTCGATCCCATCAAAGTCCAGGAACTCCCTCTCAACGGCCGCCAGAGCTACATGCTCATGCGGTTCGTCCCGGGCGTGACTTTCAATCAGCGGACGTTCGGTTCGTCGGGCTTCTCGGGCACCCGCGCCTGGGACGTCAACGGCAGCTTCACGATGAACGGCGGACGAAGTGGAACCAACCAGTTCCTGCTGAACGGAGCGCCGATCTCGACGAACGGCTCTTTCAATCTCGCCCCGAACGTCGAGGCGATTCAGGAATTCAAGGTGATGGTGAACACCTACGACGCGCAGTATGCCCGGTCCGGCGGCGGCCACGTCTCCACCAACCTCAAGTCCGGTACGAATGAGTGGCATGGCTCGCTGTTCGACTTCTGGCGCAACCGCGTCCTCGACGCCAACACGCGCCAGAACAACGCCTCGAACACCGCCAGGGGGCCTCGCAACCAGCACCAGTACGGCGGCCAGATCGGCGGCCCGATCCGCAAGAACAAGGACTTCGTCATGTTCAGCTTCGAAGGCTGGCAGGAGCGCGTTCCCTTCCCTTCGGTCGCCGGCGTCCCACCCATGGAAATCCGCAACGGCGACTTTAACTTCACCCCGGCCGGCACCAGCGGTCCCATCCAGGTTTTCGATCCCGCGACCTCGGTTCCCTGTGGCGGCGCGGTTTCCTGTATCTCGGGCGGCGTTTACAAGCGTTCGCCCTTCCCCGGCAACGTCATTCCTCCGTCCCGGCAAAGCCCCATTGGACGGAAGATCCTCAGCTACTACCCCGCGCCGAACTTCACCCCGCAAGCTCTCTCGCAGAACTTCGTCCGGGGCGACAACACCGGCAAATACCGTTACGAGCAGCCCATCGGCAAGTGGGATCACATCATCAACGACAATCACCGGTTCAACTTCACGTTTACATTCCAGGACGGTTCCGAAATCCGGAATCAGAACGGTTTCGACGCCCCGGCTCAAACCGGCAACATGCCTGGAACCGTCCGCCGCGACCAGAACTATATCCTGTCCTACGACTGGACTCTGTCGCCCACCCGGATTCTCCACTGGCAGGTGAGCTACAACCGCTTCGAGCAGAACTTCCCCGACGTCTCGGACTACGAGTTCACCTACGACAAAATCGGCATCAAGAACATCCCGCAAGTGGACACCTTCCCGTCCAAGCTCACGCCGCGCGTCAACGTGTCAGGCTACAACGCCATCTTCGGCAACCAGTTCATCAACGAAAGCTCGCGCCAGCAGGGCAATGCGCAGATCTATCTGGCCGAAACCCGCAGCCGCCACTCCCTCAAGTACGGCTTCGAGTACGCCAAACTGATGCGTCACTCCCGCGCCAGCGGACGCTCCTCCGGCGAGTTCAGCTTCGCCGACAACTGGGCGCGCCAGTACTCGGGCCGCCGCCAGAACTCGCTTGACGGCAACGGCGTCGCCGACACGTTGCTCGGGTTGATGAATTCCGGCACGGTCAACTACAACGACAGCTACTTCCGCCGCGAACCCTACTACGGTTTCTACGTGCAGGACGATTGGAAAATCGCCAACCGCCTCACCCTCAATCTCGGCCTGCGTTACGACGTGCAGGTCCCCTTCATCGAGATCCACAACCGCGTCGTCGCCGGCTTCGCCTTCGACCAGGTGAATAAGGCCGTGAACGATGCCGTCCTGCCGGTCTGGCAGGCCAACTCGGCCGCGGACCCCAACTACCCCAAGCCGCCGTCGGTCATCAAGGGCGGCCTGCAATATGCGGGAGTGGACGGCTTGCCGCGGCGAGTCTATAACACCGACTGGTCCAACATCCAGCCTCGCATCGGCGTCGCCTGGAACTTCCTCAACAAGACCGTCATGCGAGGCGGCATTGGCATCTACCACCGCACGGCGACCCAGGATTCCCCCACCACCGGCTTCAGCCAGTCCACGCCGTACATCAACTCCGTCACCGGCGGTCTCACCCACCGCGCCGGCTTGACCGGCCCCTATTCCCTCGAACAGCCCTGGCCCGACGGCCTCGTTCGGCCCATCCAGGCGTCCGGCGGCATCAACACCGGCATCGGCGGCGGCGTCGGCTTCGACGGCCGCGACCGCGTCATTCCACGCACCTTCCAATACAGCTACACCATCGAACGCGAGCTGCCTTGGAGCATGGTCTTGGAGGTGAGCTACGTGGGTTCCTACACCAACAAGGAACCGCGTACCATCCAGCTCTCCGATATGAGCCAAGCCAACTACGAAGCCGCCTTTAAGGACCCGACCTTCTATCAGAAGACGGTTCCGAACCCCTGGTTTGGAATCCTGCCAGCCAACCAGTCGCTCGGCGCCGGGACGGCCACCAGCCGAGTCAATCTGCTCCGGCGCATCCCACAGTTCACCGGCGTGCAGAGCTTCATCAACCCCTGGGGCAGCGTCTACTACAACGGCCTCCAGACCCGCTTCGAAAAACGCATGATGGGCGAACGGTCCAAGGGCGGCGCGCTAACCTGGGTCCTCGCCTATAGCTGGTCCAAACAGATCGAAAAAACCAACCGGCAGGAGTACAATTTCGAATGGTTCCAGGGCTGGCTCGGCAAGGTCGTCGCCAGCGAGGACCGCACCCACAACTTCCAGTACGTCGGCATCTGGGATCTGCCCGTCGGCAAGGGCCGCGCCTTTGCCAACAACATGCCCAAAGCGCTTGAATATGCCGCCGGCGGCTGGAACATCAACTGGACCATCGGCTACACCTCCGGTTTCCCGCTTGGCGCCTGGACGGGCTGGAAGTACCTCTGCGGCAACCCGCTCGCCGGCACGCGCTCCGAGGATCGTTGGTTCGACCGCACTTCAACATGCTACGTCCAGAACCAACCCTTCGAGCAGCAGCAGCTCATGTCCCGCTTCCACCAGATCCGCAGCCATACGGCCACCCAGGTGGATCTGACCATCGCCAAGAAGTTGAACCTCACCGAGCGCATCCAACTCGAAGTCCGCGGTGAGGCATTCAATGCGTTCAACACGCCGCTGCGCGGCGACCCGCCTTCCACTAATCCCTCGGACGCCCGCTTCGGCATCCTGCCAGTCCAGCAGTTGAACTTCCCGCGCAACATCCAGCTCGGGCTGCGGCTGCGCTTCTAGGAAGCGTCGCCGGCTGCTCCTGGCCGTTCAGCAAGAGGGGGGCGCGTCAAAAGCGCCTCCCTCTTTCCGTTTCCTCGCACATCATCAGCTAACATGGACGCTTGAGCGACAACCGTTCTCTTTCCGAGGTTCACTCCTCGGTTTCGACCTCACACCCATCGCTCTGGCGGCGCATCTTCGCCTTCGCCGGACCCGCCTACCTCGTTTCGGTCGGCTACATGGACCCCGGCAACTGGGCCACCGACATCGAAGGCGGCGCACGGTTCGGCTACCAGTTGCTCTGGGTGCTGGTGCTGTCGAACTTCATGGCGATCCTGCTTCAGACGCTCAGCGCGCGCCTGGGCATCGCATCAGGCCTCGACCTGGCCCAAGCCTGCCGCCTCAGCTATCCAAAGCGCATCTCGCAGGCCCTGTGGGTGCTTTGCGAACTGGCCATCGCGGCCTGCGACCTGGCTGAACTGCTTGGCGCGGCCATCGGGCTGAATCTGCTTTTCGGCATACCGCTCATCTATGGCGTTTTGCTCACCACGCTCGACACCTTTCTGGTCCTCTGGTTTACAGGGTTCGGCATCCGTGCGATGGAGTCGATCATCCTCGCTTTCATCACCATCATCGCCGGCTGCTTCTTCATCGAGATCTTCCTCTCGAAACCGGTCTGGAGCGAAGTCGCCGGCGGACTGGTTCCGAGGTTGAACTTTGACAACCTCTATGTCGCGATCGGCATCCTGGGCGCCACGGTGATGCCGCATAACCTGTATTTGCACTCGTCGCTGGTCCAGACCCGCCGCATCAGCGACGGCGACGAAGCCAAACGCGACGCCTGCAAGTTCAATCTGGTCGATTCGGTGATCGCACTGAACGGCGCTCTGCTGGTCAACGCCTCGATATTGATCCTGGCCGCCGCCACGTTTTTCAAGAACGGCGTTGTAGTCACCGAAATCCAGCAGGCCCATCACCTCCTGACCCCTCTGTTGGGTACCAGCCTGGCCTCGGCCGCCTTCGCCATCGCCCTGCTCTGTTCGGGCCAGAGTTCGACGATCACCGGGACCATGGCCGGTCAGATCGTGATGGAGGGTTTCCTCAATATCCGCATGAGGCCCTGGCTGCGGCGGCTGATCACGCGCGGGGTGGCGGTGGTCCCGGCCGTACTGACGATCGTCTGGATGGGTGAAAAGGCCACCTACCAGTTGTTGATCTTCTCCCAGGTCATCCTCAGTCTTCAGCTCCCGTTCGCAGTCATTCCATTGATCCGGTTCACCTCCGACCGCGAACGGATGGGCGCATTCACCAGCCCCGGCTGGGTCAAGCTACTGGCATGGACCGCCGCGGTCATCATTCTTGGCCTTAACGGGATGCTCGCCTGGGAAACCATCACCAGTTGGCTGAACACCACTCCGGCCCTTGGCCTCATCCTCATTCCAGTGATCCTGGCCATCGTCGGGCTCCTTCTCTGGCTCATCGCCGAACCCTGGTTGCGGCCGGCGGTCAAACGTCCCCTACCCGCCGCCGCCGTCGCTACCCCGGCCAAGATTGAACTGGATCTCGAAGCGCCGGCCTACACCCGCATCCTGGTCCCGCTCGATCATTCCCGGCTCGATGCCCAAACCCTCCTCCATGCGACATCGCTCGCCCGCGGCCACCACGCCAAGCTCTTCCTCCTCCACGTCGAAGAGGGCGTGACCAGTTTCCTCTATGGCAGCGCCGCCTCGACCGCCGAGGTCGAAGAGGGCCAGCACTACCTCGAAACCCTCCGCTCCCTCGTTCAGGCTGCCGGACTGGACGCCGAATTGATCGTCACGCACGGCGGAAGAGTCAGCGACCAGATCGTGCGCACGGCCAAGTCAGTGGATGCCGACTTGCTCGTCATGGGCGCTCATGGACATAAAGGCTTGAAAGACATGATCTTCGGGGCTACTATTAATGAAGTACGTCATGCCGTTGGAATCCCAGTCCTCGTCGTCCGGGAGCGCGAATCCCGCTGAGACAACATCGGTTCCCAGTTGTGTCCACCTGACCCACACCGCCGCCGCCTGTTACGTGTTTTGAATCACTTACGGCGCTGCGGTTTGGCGTGTGAATTGCATACTCATCGGTGATGCTCCGTCGTCTGTCCAGCATCGCGTTGGGACTGCTGATCCTGGCCCTCCAGGCGCCCGCCACCACTCTCGAAAAGCTGAGCCTCGAAGAGATGGCCGCCAAGAGCCACATCATCGTCCGTGGAACGGTCCTGGGCCAATCGGCAATGCAGCGCGGAACGCTCGTCTATACGGCCTATTCGCTCAAGGTATCCGAGAAACTGAAGGGCGAGGCCGGCGCGACGCTTCAGGTCTCAGTGCCCGGCGGCACTATCGGGCGCGTTCGCCAGTCGTTTGCAGGAACCCCGACACTGAAGACCGGCAGCGAATACGTGGTCTTTATCTGGAAGGGGCAGAGCGGCATCCTGCACATCATCGGGCTTTCGCAGGGTTTGTTTGACTTGAAGGTGAACCAGGCGGGCGAGATTGTCCTGTCGCGTGGTGTTCTCGATGCCCAGTTGATCGACAAGTCAGGCAAGGAAGTCCAGTCGCAGTCGCTTGTTCTGACTTTGGAGAGACTGCGCCGCATGGTCCGCTCCACCGAGGGAGCCGTGCGATGAAGCTGCGCGGCGCACTGCTGGCTTCCGCATTGCTGCTGGCGCCGCTGGCTTCGGCCTACTACCACTTCATCGTCTACACCACGGGATCTGAACCCCGCGTCCCGATGGTCACGCGGTTTGATACCAGCGTGCTGCCGGGCAACCGTCTGCCGCTGTTGATTCGCGAGACCGGCGCGGTGGAATATGCACCCGGCGACAGCTACACTTCGCTGGTGAGCCAGGTGCGCGCCGCAGCCGAGGCGTGGAACGGTGTATCGACCTCGAATCTGAAGATCGCCTTCGGCGGGCTCTCTTCCGAATCGCGGCCCATGGCGTCGCCGCATATTGAAGTGGTCTTTGACGATGACATGGATCCAAGCGTCATCGCGATGGGTGGTCCAACAAGTCGATTGGACCCAGTGACGACATCCTATGGTTCGTTCGTACCGATCGTAAAGTCGCTGGTGGTTCTCCGGTCGAATCTCGCTTCGCCCAAGGAACGGCCGGTCTACACCGAGAAGTTCTTCCTCACCCTGGTGCATGAACTTGGCCACGCGCTTGGCCTTCAGCACAGTTGGAGCGGCGGCGTAATGTCGACCGAAATCACGCGCACCACCTCGAAGGCTTCACCGCTAACCCTGGACGACTCGATCGGACTTTCCATCCTCTATCCCGCTGAGTCCTTCAGAAAGAGCAAGGTTTCGGTCTCCGGACGAGTCGTCCTGGGCAACGCGGGCGTCCATTTGGCATCGGTGACCGCACTGACACCCAATGGACCGGCTGTCTCGACGCTGACAGGACTCGATGGATCCTACAAGCTGGAAGGCCTCCCGACCGGTTCTTATTACCTTCACGCCCAGCCTCTTCCGCCCTCGCTTGCCGGCGAAACCAATCAGCCCGTCAATTTGAACCTTCCAACTGACCCCGCGAATGCCGAGCAGTTCCTACTTCCCGGACCAATCTTCGACGCGCAGTTCTACCCCGGCACTTCGGCCCCGCAGCTAATCCTCCAGTTCGCCAGCAAGGTCGACAACGAAGGCTACGACTTCTATGTGAGTCCCCGCGACCGCGTGAACCTCCATTCGGTCCAGACGTATACGTTCATCGGGCAGGAGGCGATCAAGCCGGCCACGATGGTGGCGTCCTCGGGCATCTCCCCGTTGATCCTTTACGGTTACGGCATGTCCACCGGGACGGCGCCAATGCCCGGCCTCGGCGTTTCGCTGCTCGACGCGAAGGAGACCATCGCTCCCGGCGGCATCAAGGCTTACGCCTACGGCCCTGCTTATATCCAACTCGACATCCAGAAATCCGAGGCTGCCCAGCCCGGCCACCGTCACCTGATCTTTTCACTCAACGGTGAAACGCATGTTGCCCCTTCGGCGCTCCGCATTCAGACCCATCAGGCGCCAGTCATCACGTCGCTCACCCCCAACGCCGATGGCACTCTGACCATCGACGGCGGCCCGTTCCAGCAAGGATCGGGCGTATTGTTTGATGGCGCGCGGGGAACGGTCCTCTCGGTCGAGGCTGAGCGGTTGACAGTCACTCCTCCGGCTGCGCCCTTCACCCACAAAGCCGTCGTCGCCGTGTTGAATCCCGACGGCCAGAGCACACTGATGACAATGGGGGCCAAGTCGCCGATCTACTCGTTCGAGTCCGCCGAAGAGCCCACGCTGGAATTCTCGCCTTCGACACTGCCCGCCGGCGTCGAGACCATCGTCGAGCTTACGGCGACGGGGATGAAGCTGACTGCCGGTTCGGTCCAGGCGGCGTTCGGTTCGAGCGATGTGACGGTTCTCAAGCTGGTTCCGTTGTCTGATTCGAAGGCGCTGGTTCAAGTCGCCATCTCCGGACAGGCGATGCCTGGCGCGGTGCCCGTCGCCGTTTGGAAGGGGTTGCGCCGCACTTTGGCGGGCGCTCAGCTTCAGATTGGCGCTGTGACGAGCGCTCCCTATGTTGCGATGTCCCGGATCTCGGGCGGTACGCCATACCCGGGCGGCGAGTTGATCGTACCCGTGGTGAACCTGCCGCAAGAGATGACGGTCCAGACGGTCACCGCTTCGATCGCCGGCAGACCTGCCGCCGTGACCGAGGTTGACGCCTCGACCGGAGTTGTCCGCATTGCCGTCCCGGCCCCGGTGGCGCCTGGGCCGGCGCTGCTTCAACTCACGGTTGGCGGCAATCCCGCGATGCCCGCGCTCGTCATCATTGAAGTTGCGCCGCCGCAAGTGCTGAAGGCGCAAACTGTGATGGGAGTTGACCTGTCGCCGGGCAATGCACCCAGGGCTGGTGACTTGATTCAAGTTGTGGTCGGGAACCTGCCCGACCTTGGCGCGAAACCCGACCTGAAGCTGTTCCAGATCATGTCCGAGACGGTGAACCATACCCTGGTTTGGGCGCTACCTGTGGCCGCCAAGCCGGGCGAGTACACCGTCCTGTTCGTGCTTTCGGTTTCGACGCCTTTCGGGGCGGCTTCCCTGCCGATAACGGTCCTCTTCGATGGCAAGAGCGCGGGGACCATCACGATTCCGGCCCGCTAGCCCGCGCCAGCGAAAGGCGGGCCTGGAAACCCGCACCGCGGAAGATGCGGACGGGAACCCACTTTCTTCGTTCGCGGCCTGCGCGGGTGAGGGCTGCAGTTAAGCGGCTCCGGGGCGGGCTGAAGCCCTTCGCCGGCTGAAGCCGGTCCCACTGCTCGCCGCAACTACTTCTTGCCGGCTCCCAGCCTACGGTAATACTCCGCCGCCGCTTTCTCATAACCGGGCGGGACCCTGGAAGGCGTCAACCCGCGTACCGCTCCGCCGCCTTCGCCGAGTTGCTGCCTGAGACGCAGTTCAAGCTGCTCCATCTTCGGCAACACGGACAGCCGCAGCGCTTCAAGCAATTGAGGGTTGCCGGGGAAGCGCTTCGGATCCAGCCGCTTCATCTGTTCAATCAACGCATCGACTTCGGCTCGCGTGCCTTCCATCTCGCCCGCCTCGCCTGAGCGGACATCCTCGAGTTGGCGCATCGCTTCGGCGTAAGCCCGCTCGATCCCGGCAACAGTTGGTGCGCTGCCTGAACGGCCTCCGCCCCAGGGTCCCTGGCGCGTTCCGTCATTCATCGCCGAATAGCCAGGGTCCATTCTGCCACCACCGGCGCTTTGCTGCCGCTTTCGTGGCATCGATCCCTTGCCGTCCCCTTGGCCCTGTTGTCCGCCCTGGCCTTGCTGACTTCCCTGCCCCTGTTGACCTTGTTGACCTTGCTGCTGGCCCGGCTGTCCCTGTTGGCCCTCTTGTCCACCCGCGCCTGGACGGCTCAGCGCCCGCCTCGCCCGTTCGATCTGGTTCAGCGCCGTCTCAATCGCCTCGCGACCTTCGCCTTCGCCGCCGCGTTCACCCGCGGCCGCCTGCTGGGCGCGCTCGAGCCGGTCGCTGAGCCGCCGCATCATCTGAGATACCACCCGCTCCCGTGGCGCCAGGTATCCCCCCAGGCCCTTCCTGATCAAGTCGGCCCCGTACTGCAGCCGTAACTTGATCTCATCCTGCTGCGCCTCGCCCAGCGCCCCGCGTACCTGCGACGACGCCTGCGGCTGGCTGCCCGCCATCGCCCGCGATGCCGCCTGCATGTCACGCTCCAGCCTCTCGTAGTCCTGTTTCAAAGTGTCCTTGGCGCCGCCGATCTCTCTGTTTTGCTGCTCGGTGCCGGTGTTCGGCTCGCCCGTGGGCTTGGGTCCGTAGGTTTGCGCGATCTGTTTTTCCAGCTGCTCCTGGCGCGCGGCAAGCTCCTTCGACCGGCTGACGAGGTCCTCCAACCGCTGACCTGTCTGCTGCCGCCTCATGCGGTTCAATGATTGCCCGGCTTCGGCCATCCGTTCGGCCGCCCGCCGCGCATCCGGCTGGCCCTGCTGTTGCGCCCGGCGCATATCCTCGATCGCCTGCTCCAATTGCTGCAAAGCCCGGTTCATCCGCGGGTCGCCGCCCTGATTGCCTCTTGCCATCTCGCCCAATGCTCGTTGATGGCGGCCCTGGGCTTCGCCTGACTGTTGGGCCTGCTGGCTTCCCTGCCCGCCCTGCTGGCCTTGCGCCGACGACGAGGATTGTCCCGATTGTCCGCCCTGCTGCTGACCTTGCCGGCCCTGGTTCGACTGCGCCTGTTGCGGCGTTTCCTGCTGCCCTCCGCCGCGCGACAACTCCTCCATCCGCCGCCTCAACTGCTCGGCCTCGCGCCTCAACATCTCCTGCTCCCAGCGCTGCTGGAAACTCTGTTGGTTGTTCCTGCGCTGCTGCTCGGCCAGTTGCTGCTGACGCCGGGCCAGTTCCTCCAACTTCTTCAGCGCCTCGTCCACCTGCCGTTCCCGGTTCGATGCCACTTCCTGCGATCCGCCCGTCTCGTACTGGTTCTTGTTCGTGTCCAACTCCAGGTCGAACAGGCTTTCGAGATCGCGGCTCTGCCCTCCCCCGCCGCCTCCGCCGCCACTCTGGCCGAAGGCGACCTGAATTTCTCGAAACATCGCCTCGGCCCGCAACAGGTGCTGCAATGCCCGCTGCTCGGGCTGCAAAGCCTCTCTCCACTTCAGGATCTTCAGTTGACCGGAAGCTTCGTCCATGGCCTTCGCCGCCGACTGCATCTCGGCGGTGAACTTCTTGAACTCCTCGTTTGTCCCCGATAACTCCCTGCTCTGCATCCGCCCGGCGAGCGACCGCGCCTGTTCGCCCAGCTTTTTTTCTACTCCGGTCAGGAACTCCGCATCTTCCTTTTGAGCCGCGGCGCCCTTCTTTGACCGGATGACGTTCCAGGTGGCGGCGATCACCTCTTTCTGACGTTTGGTGATATCTCCCTCCTGTTGGCCTCCGCCTCCACCTTGGGCTCCACCTGAGTCGGCCTGCTGGCCCTGCCGGTACTCCTTCTCGAAGGGTTGCGCTTCCAGGAAAAAGATGTCAGTCTGCGTCGTCGAACGGGCGTCGCGCGCCACGGCGTACATCGACAGGATGTCGCCCGGTTCAAGCTTGTAATCCTCCAGGGCGATCAGCGTCTTACCTTTTCCGTCTTTCGCTCCCCTGGACTGCGGAAACGCCACGGCCTTCTCGGCGCCGGCATTGACCGAGTAGCGCAGTTCGAGCGCCGTCAGTGCATAGTCGTCGCTGGCCTCCACTTCAATCACCACCTCTTCGATCGGGCTCACCCGCGCATCGCGCCCCGGCCTGGCGATGCGGACCTCGGGCGGCTTCTCCGCCTTTGGTTCGATGAAGTAGTCCTCGCTGATCCTGACCGATTCGCCTTCGTCCAGCGCCGCGATGTGATACACAGCTTCGCGTTCGATCCGCACCCGCGCCGTCGATGTGCGCTCGCCGGTCTTTTCCAATCGAATCTTGCGCCCGTCGTCGAGGACCATTTGGCCTTCGTTCAAAGGACGGTCTGTCTCGACTTCGATCACTGCCTCTGTGCCCTCCACCGCCCGCAGATCGCCGCCCGGATCTTCCACCCGTTTTGCCAGCCCCAGCCATGCCGGATAGTTGTAGGTCACCCGGATCCTGCGCACCGACGGCAGATCGACGACCGTCAACGTGTGTGCCGCACTCTGCAGCCGCCCGGCCTCGACCCGGTAATCCGTGTTCTCCATGAGTGAGGCGATGAGGAAGCCATAGGTTCCCGGCACACCGGTCTTCGCTTCCATCTGCGCCATCTCCCACTTCGCCGCGCCATGCGAGCGCACTATCAGCCGCACCTGCGGGGCGTCGAAACCGATCAGCCGCGCTTCGACAATCTGGTCCGAGCCTTTCCTCACCTTCCTGTCGCCCGGCGCCACCTCGATCCGGTAAAACGCCTCTCGCGTTGGAGGCGCGCCGCGCCACAATAGGGCGGCTCCGTAGCCGAGCGCCCCCGGACCAGCCATGGTCAGCCAGATCAGCACGCCCGCCGCAGCCACGGCCGCGGCACCGAAACTCGCCAGCGTCAGGCCCGGGACAAACCGTTCGGGCGGCCACTCCACTGCCGTCCGCATCGCCTCCTCGGCCACGATTTCATGGAACGGGTTGCCTTCCGGACTCTCGACCAGCGTCAGCACTCTCTCCTTGAACCCCTCGTCACGCCGTTCCGCCTCCTTCGCCACGCCCCTTCTGCTCGCCCTCACCAGCGGCACGGCGATCGCGAATGCCACCGCCAGCGCGATGGCCAGAAAGACACCCATCCGCGCCCACAGAAGGCTCTGGTCGCTGAACGCATAGCGGTTCGCCAGCCACACGCCGGCCAGCGTCGCTCCCAGCGCCGCGCCTGCCACCGCCGCCGCGCCGCCCAACAGAGCGCGCCGCTTGAACCGCCGTTCGATCGACTCAATCCAGCTTCGGAACAGCTCCAATGACGTCATGCCGCCTCCCGTCTCAGATGCTTTGATGCAACCCAGACTTCAACCAATGCCGCTGCCAGAGCCAGGGCCAACAGCCATGGCCACAAGTCCCTCGTCCCCGCGCTCTGCTCGACAGGTGCGGAAGCCGCATTGGACCCCGCCGCGCCCTGCCAGAGTTCGGCCGATTCGGAAGGCATGGCTTCGAGATCGGATTCCCGCCGGTCGATGTTCACCGCCACCATCTCGGCCCGTCCTCCGGCCCGCCGGATGGTCCAGAACCCTCTTTGATCCAATGAGATAGATCGCGCCTTCGCGGCTTCGGCCACCGATAGCGCCTTCTGCCCCGCGGGCGTCAGCACTTCAACAGTCGCCGCCGCCGCCGACTGCCGCAACTCATAGTTCGCATCTACTGCCACCGACCCCACACGCTCCCCGGCATCGCTCAGCCAGCGCAGGCTTTTTTCCATGAATTGCAGGAAGTCCGGCTGCAAAGGCAGGTCGTTGGCGCGCCCATCAAGGGGCGACGCCAGAATCAGCGCCTTCCCTTCCCCCAAACGGGCTTCGATCAGCAGCGGCGATGAATCGCTGAGCCGGGCGATCACCTTCGCCTGCCCAGGGTCGATCTGGAACGTTTGATAGAACCGGACCGACTCCCATCGCCCGGCGCCTTCAAGCACCGGATGAGTTTGATCGGCCTCACTGACCGTTTCGAAGCGTTCAGAGCCTCGCTCGGCGTAACGGCTCCCTTTGATGGCCAGACCCAAGCCAGGGATCCGTCCAGCCGAAGCCGTCGCCGCCCCAACCGCGATCAGAACTCCGCCTCCTCCCCGAATGTAGCTCCGCAGAGCTTCCTCGGCAGTCGGCGACAACGATCCAGGGTCTGAGAGGATGACGGCGGCGGCGCTACCAAACGAATTACCCGCAGGTGCTTGCTCGACCTTGAACAGGTTCCTTGAGATAGCAGCAAGTGCTGTGTCTATATATAGATAACCTGTATTAGCTGAACTATTGCCTGAGAAGACGATACGCTCGGGGTCGGCCCGGTTTACTGCAAACAGGAAAGCGTTATCAGCATCGAGAGCGTCGGATTCGGTCAACGTCACTTCGCACTGGGCGAAACCGTAAGGCACCCCGAGCCCGCCGTCAAAGACCACCCGGGCCTTTCCTGCGGCAGGCACCTCAACGGTTTTCTGGGCAATCTGCCGTCCGTTCGCTCGCAGGACGACCGTCCTCGACGCCGCCGGCGTCCCGTATCCTGCCACAACCGCTTCCACCCGGGCAGTTTCAGGGTCCAACAGGCGAGTTGGCGCGTTGACCGACTCGATTGTCCAATTCGCCTTCTCTTTGCCCTCAATCTGGTGAACCACCAATCGCATCCCGGCATCCAGCCGCAGTTCGTTGAACGCCGGCGGCATCGATGACCGCTGTAAGTCGCTGAAAAGATGGACCGTCTTAGGTTCGTTTGTGCTGCGGCCGATGTTTCTCAGCGAAGCCGCCAGATCGCCCAGCGAACTCCTGGAAGCGGTGGGTTTGATTGATCGTATGGCTGCTGTCAGCTCATCCTTGGCGTCGGTAGCTTCGGTCAGCAGGTGGCTGGCCGATCCAAACGCAATCACCCTTGCCCTCGCCCCGGCAGGCATCGAATCAATGACCTGAATGGCTTCGTCCCGTCCACGGACCAGTTTGTTCTCCGAGCCCATGCTGGCCGATTCGTCGATGGCCAGGATTGTCAATCCGTCTTGCTCCGAAGGCAGCAGGGCGCGCGAGACGAACGGCCGCGAGAACGCGAAGATGGCCAGGGCGAGCAGAGCCAACCTTAGCAGCAGCAACAGGATATAGTCCAGGTGGCGCTGCTTGACGCTGGCGGAGGTCGAACGCTCGAAGAACATCAGCGAACTGAACTTCTGCGGCGTCGAGCGGTGGCGTTTGAGCAGATGCAGCCACAACGGCAGCGCCAGCAAGCCCAGACCGGTCAGGAAGATAGGCGCAAGAAGACCCATCTAGAGCCTCCCCTGCCTGATGGCGAGATATTCGCGCAACGCCTTGTCGAGCGGCTTGTCGGTTTCGACGAGGACGTAGGTCAGCCCGGCCGCCTCGGCCTCGCTCTTCATGGCGGCGAGATGGGCGTCGATTCTCCGGCGATAGGAACCCTCGGCGTATTCGGGCGAAACCTCCATCTCCTGTCCGGTTTCAAGATCGATGAGGATCTTCGGTTCGTTGAGCACTGGACGAACTTCCATGGGATCAAGCACATGGAAGAGGATCACGTCGTTGCCGCGGAAACGCAGCGGCGCGACGGTCTTGACGACATGCGCTGGTTCGGCGTAGAAATCCGACACCACGAGGACGATGCCCCGGCTCCGCAGAACCTCCTGGAACTGGAGGAAGGGCTTGGCGAAATCGGTGCGGTTGCCCGGTTCGGCGCGGTCGATGGCGTGGAGGACTTTCATCCAGTTGCCCTGGCGCGACGATGGCGGAATGAAATCCCGAACCTCGTCGTCGAAGGCGATCAGCCCCACGGCGTCGCGCTGATGATGGGCAAGGTAGGCCATCGACGCGGCCAGGTACCGCGCATAGTCGATCTTGCGGATGCCCTGGGAGGCGAATCCCATTGAGTTCGACCGGTCGAGCAGGACAGTCAGTCGGGTGTTGGTTTCGCCGTGATAGCGCTTCAGATAGAGGCGGTCGGCGCGGGCATAGACGTTCCAATCGACATAGCGGAGATCGTCGCCTGGGACATACTGGCGGTATTCGGCGAACTCCTGCGAGAAGCCGAAGTCCGGCGAACGGTGGAGGCCGGCGATGAAGCCGTCCACAACCGTGCGGGCCGTCAACTCAAGGTTGGCGATGCCGGCCAGGATCTGCGGGTCGAGGAACCTCTGCTCCATTGAAAGTTACCTTGGGAAGTGTTACCCCTTGGCCCCCTGCGGCGGGCGGGCTTCGAGAAGCCGGATGAGGATGTCGTCCTGCGACAGGCGGTCGCTTTCAGCCTGGAAACTCAACAGGATGCGATGCCGTAGAACCGGCCGCGCCAGGGCCACGACGTCGTCGAACGAAACATGGTGGCGGCCGTGCATCAGCGCCCGGGCCTTGGCGGCCAGAACGAGATACTGGGCGCCGCGAACGCTGCCGCCGAAGTTGACATACTTCTTGACAAAGTCCGGCGCCGACGGATCCGTCCCGCGGGTCGCCCGAACCAGCGCGACGGCATAGCGGGCGACGTCCTCGGCGATCGGCACCATGCGGACAAGTTGCTGAAAGCTGAGAATCTCTCCGGCCGTGGTAATGGGCAGGGGCATGGCGCTATCCGTGGTCGTCGTCAGGCCGATGACTTTCAGTTCGTCATCCTCGTCCAGGTATTCAAGGAGCGTGTTGAAAATGAAGCGGTCGAGCTGAGCTTCCGGCAGCGGATATGTGCCTTCAAGCTCGATGGGGTTCTGGGTGGCGAGGACGAAGAAGGGCGCTGGCAGATTGTAGTGGTTGCCGCGAACGGTGCAGGAGCGTTCCTGCATGGCTTCGAGCAGGGCGGCTTGGGTCTTGGGCGGAGTACGGTTGATTTCGTCGGCGAGGACGACATTGCCGAAGATCGGCCCTTTCACGAAGGTCCAGAGGCGGCGTCCGGTGATCGGGTCGTCTTCGAGGATGTCGGTACCGGTGATGTCGGACGGCATCAGGTCGGGGGTGAACTGGATGCGCTTGAACTCAAGGCCGAGCGTCTGGGCGATGGTGCGGACCAGCAGAGTCTTGGCCGTGCCCGGCATGCCCGTGATGAGGCAGTGGCCGCCGACGAACAGGGCAATCATGATCTGTTCGAGGACCTCGTGCTGGCCGACGATCACCTTGCGGACCTCGGCGATCATGGCCTCGCGTACCTGCTGGAAACGCTCGACGCGATTACGCAGGGTCTGGGTATCGATCACAGTCGTCATTTTTCCCTTCCATTGGGTTGCTTTCCCATTGAGTTCAGTTCAAGCAGAAGCTTCTGCGCCGGGCGGTAGCCGGGCGCGGCTTCGAGCGCAAGCAGGACGTGCTCCTGGGCGTCGTCGATGCGGCCCGTGCGCTTGTATGCGTCAGCCAGCCGGAAATGGGCTTCGGCCGGGTCTGTCGGTTTCATGGCGACCACGGCGGCGAACTCCTCGGCCGCTTCCGGCCAGCGGTGCAGCGAGGCGCGGAGTTGGCCCAGGCGGCGATGGAGCGGCTCATCCTTGACAGGGTAGATCCAGAGTTGGCGTTCCAGAACTTCGACGGCCTTTTCCTTGTTGCCCGCATCTTCCTCAAGTGTGGCGAGGCGCTGGATGGCCTCGGGTGCGCGCCCCCCGCGGCGGACATAGTTCCAAAGCGCGGCGCGGGCCTGGTCCTTATCGCCCATGCGAACGTGCGCGTCCGCGGCGGCTTCGTATGGGTTGCCGGCTTCGACGAACTCGGGGTAAAAAGATTCGATCGCCGCCGCGGTCTTCAAGATCTCGGCGTCATCCTTGGCGGCGAGATCCTGCTTCAACTGCTTGAGGCCCTTGAGGAAGTCGTCGTAATGGGCGACCGGGGTGGCGTGTTCCTTTTCGAGCCAGGCGAGGAACTCTTTGTCGAACTGATCGGCCTTCATGGCGAGGGCGGTTTCGACGACTTCCGAAGTTGGCCGGACCTGTTTGAACAGGTCGAGCATTTCGAGCAGCTTCGCCCAGCCCCAGCGCTGATTGATGTAATCGCAGATGCGGCCGGCCTGGAAGTAACTGACGATCACCTGTTGCGGATACGCGGGCCGGATGAAGCCGCGGTCGAGCGTCGAAATGGGGAGGAGTTTCTTCTCCTTGATGGCCTGAACGATGTGGGGCGCGAGACGGTCGCCCCATTCGGGATTGGTGGCGGTCTCTTCATGGACGGCGAGCCCTTCGGTGAACCAGCGCGGTACGCGGTGGCGGGTGGCGACCAGGGCGAAGACATGGCTGAGTTCATGCCATAGGGTACTGGCCCAGTGGAATTCGCCGGGCGGGCGGCCTGAGGGCGAGTCCATTGCGACGGCCAGGCCGAAGGTCACTCCAAGGGCGCCGAGGCCGGGCATGCCGAGGGTGCGGACGGCGAAGTCTTCATGGTCCGGGTAAAGTTCGAGTTGGACGGGTCCGGGGAGAGTGAAGCCGTATTTCTTCTCGTAAGTGGAGATGGCGCGTTCGGTTTCGCGGGCGACGTAGGGTTCAAGCAGCGCGGCTTCGGAGGAGTGCAGCTTGATGATGGCGCGCGGGGTTTTGATGGTGACGAAACGCGGGTAGGAATCAATCAGGCGCAGCGTATTGACGGTCGCCGCGTTGCGCAGACCGCCTTCATAGCATTCGGTGAGCAGGGCGCGGGCTTCCGTGTCCTGGCCGACGCGCATGAGGTTGATGGCGAGTTCGGACTTGGCTCGGTCAAGCGTGGGATCGAGGGCGAGGGCCTTGCGGTAAGCGGCAATGGCGTCCGTGTAGCGGCGGTTGATGACGAGCCAGTGGGCGATGCGGGCGAAGCCCTGGCCGTATGCCGGGCTGCGGACGAGCATCGCGGCGAGAGATGGGTTGGACGATGGATCGAGCGAAGCACGGTCGTTGAGGATTTCGATTGTTGCAAGCAGCGCGTGGGCGTCGAGCGCATCGGGGGAGAGCTTGAGCGCGGCGTTGGCTTCTTCGATCGCCTTCGGCTGGTTGACGTCTTCGAGGTGAAGGGCGGCCAGGAGTTCGCGGGCTTCGACCAGGTTTGGATCGCTTGCCAGCGCTTTGGCGGCGAATTCCATAGCCCGGCGGTCGAAGGCGTCGGAGGCCGCGAGGGCGAGCCCAAGCAGAGCGGGCGGATGGCCGGGTTTGAGGTTGAGCGCTTCACCGAACAGATCCAATGCGTCGGAGCGGTTGAAGCGGTCGAGCAACATTCGGCCCCAGCGGACCCGGATGTCCGGGTCCTTATCCCGGCTCTTCACCGCGGCGCGGAAGGCCTCGTTAGCACGTTTGTAGTCACCCAAGCCCCAAAGCCCTTCGGCCTGGGTCCACGTGTCTGTCGAACGCGTTGCGGCAAGGAAGCAGGCTTGAGCCGGCTGACGGCGGCTGAGCTTGAGGTGCTGCCAGCAGTCGTCAACGGGAGCGGCTGTCAGTATGAATGGAACGAGAGCCAGTGCCCCAAGCCGCAAGGACCTTGACTTGATGCGGCGCCACGACTGGGGTGAAATCGCTTCCGGAGACCCGCTCTCTTCGTTCGCGGCCTTCGCGCGTGAGGTTGCGGCCGCGCGGACAGGCAAGCGATGTGGTGATGTGCCACCGGACTTGAGCAAACGCCGGTTGGTAAGGAATCGCGTCACTTGTCGATTTCCTCCTCGATTTGAGCAAGTTGGAGAAGGAGCGTGGCGAGTTGCTTGCGGTAGTCGGCCACGGGCATTGCCGCCTTTTCGTATTTCAGCTTGTCGATAGCCTGTTCGATCGTCTCCTTGCGCCGAAGCAGGAGTTGTTTGACCGGGTTGGCGAGCGCTTTCTGGGCGGCGCCAAAACGCACGATAGGCGTGCGCATGGCGAGCAGGCCCTGGCCGTTTTCAGCCGATGGATCAGCGGCGGCTTCGCCCTTGCCGGAGTCTTCGAGGACCGGATGCTCGGTAGCCAGGCGTTTGAGGGTCTCGTAGTAGCGGGCCGTCTTGAGCTTGGCGAAGCGGAAGGCCTCAAGGGCGGTGACGGATTCGTTCTTGTCGGTATCGGCGGCGGCGCCGCGCAATGCCTCGACCCAGAAACGCGAGAAGACGACGGCATTTTTCTCAGTGCCGGAGCGCGTCGCGGAAATGATGACGCGGTTGGGCGCGCGCAGGGCGGTGATAGCCCCGCCCGAGGCGGCTGTGGCGAGAATGACCGCCGTGCGGGCTCGCGCAGGGACGAGCCACTGATCTAGTTCGGCGGCAGTGAAGTCCGGGCCGGGGAGGTTGAAGCGATAATCGGAGCCATCGAAGGTCCCGTGACCAATCAGAGTGATGATGATTGTGTCGTCCGCCGCCGCGGAAGAGACCGCCTTGGCGATGGCGGCCTGTAGCGCATCCTTGCGGGAGCCGGCGCCGGTGAACGTCGTGACGACATCGCCGGGCGTCAAAAGGAGTTTAGCGGCGTCGTTGACCAGTGAGGTGAAGCGGGTGTCGTAGTCGGGTTCGCCGCCGAGTCCGGCGCAAAGGACATGGAACGTGGCGGCCTGCGCGGGGGCGCAAAGCAAGATGAGGGCGATGGCGAAGTGTTTCATCAGACAGCACCCCATCGGCGGCGGAGGAGCCATTCAGCGGATTTCAGACCGATCAGGAGCAGGAACATGGCGGGCATGTCCCAGAGGTCGTGGAGTTCGCGAACGGAGAGGCCGGCTTCGCTGAACTCGATCTCCTTTGGCAGGTCGCGCGAGGATTCCGGAGTCCAGTAGCGGCCGCCGGTCTGCGCGGCGAGGTCTTCCAGGAGTGGCCGGTCCTGCTCGGGGTGGAATGCCTCGGCGACGCCATCCTGGCGGCGGAACATCAGTTCGTCGCGGGCGAATTCGCTGTCGCCCTGGCGGGCTGTGAGTTGGGCGACATAGGCTCCGGCGGAGAGAGCCTTGAACTCGGCGGAATAGTGACCGGGACGGACCGGATCGGGCTGTAGCGCGGCCAGCGACGTTTCGCCCCCAGGCATCGTGATGCGGGCTTCGACGGCGGCTTCTGAGTTGGGCAGGAAGTTCGAATCGAAGACCTCGGCGTCGATGCGCAGGTTGGCCGTGTCGTTGAGGACGGACTCCGAGACGCGGGCCGACAAGCGGGAGCGCGACTCGGAGACGAGCCAGCGCAGTATCTGTTTCCAAAACGTCTCGTGGGACTGGTCTCGGGCGTCCATCAGCATCTGCCACTTCCATGTCCCGCCGGTGGCCAGCAGCGCCACGCGTCCTCGGCCGAAGGGCTGGACGGCGAGCAGCGGCTGGCGGCCACGCTGCGTCAGGGCTTCGGCGAGAACAAGCGCGGCGGGTTTAGGCGCGCCGGTTTCCTGGAAGTCGGCGATGGGCGGAAGGGCGCGCCAGCGGGCGGCATTGGCCGAGGGCGAGTCGTCGAGTCTCGTGAGGTCGTGGAGCGCCCCCTGTGGAGTGAGTTCGACCTTGACCGGCGTTCGGGCGAACGCGTTGTTGCGTGTAGAGAGTGTGACGGGCAGGATGTCGGCGACGTCGGTGGCTTGCCAGGCGCCATCGGAGAGCGAGGCGCGTCCGCCGAGGAAGAGGACGCCGCCGCCGCGGCGATCAGCAAAGGCGCGGATGAGAGCAATCTGGGCGGGCGAGAATGCGCCAGCCTCGACTGATCCAATGATTAGGCCGTCGTAGGCGAAGATCTCCTCGGCCGTCGTTGGGAAGCCGTTGACCAGTTCCGTCGGGGAGGAGATGCCCTGGCGATAGAACTTGTTCTGCGTTGTGCGCAGCAGGCTGACGAGTTCGATGTCCTTGTCTGCTTCGGCGGCGCGGCGGATGAATTTCAACTCCCAGCGGGGTTCGCCTTCGATGTAGAGAACGCGCGGGACGCGGTCCTCGATCTGAACAAGGACGGATTGCGCATTGTTATCGGGTGATAGCTCTCCGCCGAGAGGCTCGACCTTGACCTCGACGTTCAACGCGCCGGCCTTGCCCACGGCGATCGTGAGTGATTCGGCGGCAAGCTGGCCGCGGGGCGGCAGCGTGATCTGGCGCGATGCGAGGACGCGGCCTTCCGAGACGGCCGTCAGTTTCGCCGGGCGATTGTCGAAACCGGCGTGGCGGATGCGGGCCGTGATGGGGATGCGGGCGCCGGGCAGCGCACGAGTGGGCGCGATGGCAGTGAGCATTTCGACGTCGGTGGTGAGCGATTCGGGTCCGAAGCCGATCGTGTGCACGGGGATTCGGGCCTGCTTGAGTGCCGCGAGAGCCGAGCGGTCGATGCCATGGGCGTTATCGGATCCATCGCTCAACAGGACAATTGCCCCGATTGGGAGCGTGGCCGATTCAGCGGCGACCTGCGCAAGCGAGTCGCCCAGACGCGTGACCGGTTCGTTTGGTTCAATGGCAGAGGTCTTCTCGATGCGAGCCGCGGCGGCGCCAGCGGTGTAGAGGCGCACCGGGTAGCGGGCTTGGAGTGCCGCGAGGAGGGACGAATCGAGCAGGCGGCGGGCCTGGGCAATGCGAGTGGTTCCCTGCCCCGGCATCGACATCGAACGCGATGAGTCGACAACCACGGCGACGACGTTCTGACGCAGCTTCAAACTGGAAACGCTGAGAGCGGGCTGCCAGAGCATCAGCAGCAGGACGGCGAGCGTGGCCCAACTCAACACGCCAAGCGCAAGCGGACGCAGCCAGCCAGCGACGGGCGCTCGCGGAGGCAAGACGGACCGGCCGCCGGCGCGAACGGCGACCAACGCAACGTAGGCGGCCGCGGACGCGCACAGCGCAATCAGAAGCCAGACGGGCCAGGCGCGGCCGAAGACGAACTCCCCCTTGTGGAACATGATGGCCGGGTACTTGAAAAGGAGTTCGAACATGGCCTTAGTGAGTCATGGCATAGAGGATGTAATCGATGCCGACGCGGTAGGCGAGCGAGGCGTACTTCTCGGGGTATTCAGGATGGTCGGCCCATTCCCAGGCGTCGCCGAGGTCCATGTTGTGGCAAATGACGACGACGATGCGGCCTTTCGAGTCGCGGACGGCGCGCCAGCGGGCTTCGAAGCCGTCGTATTCATGGGTCTGCTGGAAGGGATAGTTGACGATGCCGGGGACCTGGAATCGTTTTTCGAGGTCGTAGACGACATGGAAGATGGGGTCGTCGTCCGGGATATCGACGACCGTCTTGTCTGGAAATGCGCGGGACAGGCTGGCCATGAAATTGGCCCAGGAGTAGGTTCCGTGGAAGTCGTCGGTCATGAGGAAACCGCCGCGTTCGACATATTCGCGTAGTCTGGCGGCCTCCTTGTCGGAGAGGTTCCAGTGGCCGGGTTCGACGACATAGACGAAGGGGTAGTTGAAGATCTCGTCGGAGTGAAGATCGACGACGGTTTCAGTGGAATGCGTGTTGAGACGAGTCAGGCGGCGTACGCCTTGCAGGAACTGGCGGTCGGCCTTGGGGTAATCGACCGACCACTGTCCGCGCGCAGCCCACATGCCGGTTGCCCGGACGTTGGTATAGCGCAGCCGGGCAAAATTGAATTCGTTCTTCTCGCTGGCGTCGGAGGGCAGGACGATGGGTCCTTCGGAGTCGCGGAAGACGCGCCAGGACTGGCGCCCGCCGCCACGCTGGAAAGCGAACGCGGCGCAGGCGGCGAACGAGACAAGAACGGCGGCGGCAGTTAAGGTGCGTGCGGTCACTACATCCTTCCCAGAGGTCCCCTGACAGGCCCTTTGTTGCGCATCAGGATAGCAGAAAAAGCGCGGACCCCTATTTGACGAGCAAACAGGGGTCCTGGTAACAAAAACAGAGAAAGGATTACGCCGCGAGCAGACCGCGCAGATTCCAGCCGCAGATGACGCTGGCTTCGAATTTGTTGTTGTTGGGTCCGGGCCAGTGTGTTTCGAGGCTCACGGCGCCGGTGTAGCCGTCGCGGAGAAGCGCGGCGATCTGGCCCTTCCAATCGACGTGGCGCGTGCCCAGAGGGCCCCAGACGGGCTTGTGTCCCTCCATGTGGCAGTCCTTGGCGTGGACGTGGGCGATACGGTCGATGGGCAGGAGGTCGTAGCCGGCCGGGTAGGGATCCTCGCCCCCAACCAGCATGTTGGCCGGATCCCAAACGAGTTTCAGGTTGGGATGCTGGACCGCGTTGAGGATTTTGAGGGCTTCGGCGGCAGTACCGACGTTGCAGGCGTGTTCGTTTTCGATGCCGATGATGACGCCATGGGCCTTGGCCTGATCGGCGAGGCGGCTCACGCCCTCGCAGATCGCGTCGTGGCAGCGCTCGGGTTCAAGCGTGCGCCAGAAGGAGAAGACGCGGATCAGTTTCGCGCCGGTCATTTCACAGAGTTTGAAGGCGCGGTCAGCCAGCCGCGGCTGGTCGTCGAAGGTGTGTTTCGATGCGAAGGCATCCTGCTGGAAACGGGTGTCAAGCTGATGGCCGCCCGGCAGGACGCATTTCAGGATCGGCGACGAGAGGCCGAGCACGTGCATGCCGCGCGACTTCACGGCATCGACGGCGCGGTTCACCTCATCGTCGGTGAGGTCCATGATGTTCTTTCCCCACAGGACTCGCAGTTCGGCGCCGGTCATGCCGATGGCGGCCATTGCGTCGAGCGCTTTTTCGAAGTCGGGGGTGAATTCGTCAGTGATGGCGGCGAGTTCGAGTTTTGGTTGCATGGGTGTATTATTCCTCAATCACGACAGCTTGCTGATGCGCGACCGGACTTCGTGCAGGAAGCGGTTGATGTAGCCTTCGACGTAGACAGTGGGATCGAGGTCGTCGTTCCCGATCAGCGGGGTGAGGTCCATGCCGAAGTTCAACATTTCGGCGGCGTCGACGGAGTGGCTCTGATGATAGGTCGCGTGAGCGCGGCGGCGGGCCATGGTGGCCAGATCGTAGCGCTTGCCGCCGGCGATCTGGGAGTCGAAGACGCCGACCAGCGACATGGCGATATTCTCGCGCTCATCAAGGAGGAAGGCGATCTTGTCGGAGTCGATCATCCAGTCCAGGTCGCGCCATACCTCGCAGCCATAGAGCTTCGAGGGCCGCTGATCTGCGGGCATCGAGCGGATGGCGCGCAGGGTGTGGAGCGTCACGCCGACATGGGTGTCGTGCTTGTCGGCGAGATTGTGGGTGTAGACGATCTCCGGTTTCGACGTTTCGAGCAGGGCGCGGATGTCGGCGGCGGGGTCGGGATGGGAACCGTTCTTGACCACCGAACTGGGATGGTCGAGAAACGCCACATATGAATATTCGCCGACATAGGCCGCTTTCTTCTGTTCGAGGCGGCGGACGGTCATCATCTCAGCGTCGGTGTAACGGCCATAGATTCCGTCGCGGGGAGAACCGGCGCCGTTGGTCACGATGACGGCGCTGAACCATTGATCGGCGAGGCCGAAGCCCTTCAGAATGCCGTCCAGAGCCATGATCTCGACGTCGTCCTGGTGGGCGGCGATCGACATATGAGTGGTTCGGCTCAGCGCGGTCTCGACGGGCGCGCCGTCTGGGACCCAGATCTCCGAGGTAGGGGCTTTCAGTTGGGGCATTTCTTTGTCCTCCTGTTGGTTTACGCTTTCAAAGCCGGCAGGCTGGCGGCGGCGATCGACTGGCCGACGCGGCGGCTCTTCTCATCCGGCAGCTCGACCGAGATGCGCCCGGCCAATTCCGGGAACTCCTCTGACAGTACCTGATGGGCGCGTTCGAGCAGAATGTCGCCACCCTTGCCCGTCGTGACGCGGCCCAGAACCAGGATGTTCTTCAGGTCGTAGAACGTCGCATAGTGGGCGATCCCATAGCCGAGCATGATGCCGATGGATTCGTAGACCTCGGCGGCCACCGGGTCGCCCGCGGCCATCTTCTTCTGCAATTCGACCAAGCGCTCCGGCAACGGCTGGTCTTCTTCGTACGTGATACCGGCCGCCGTCGAGACGCGGTTCGCGCCGATCTGGTTGTAATACTGCACGCCGCAGCCGATGTCGCCGGACCATTCGTCCTTCGGCGCATCGGGGCGGTAGTCGACCGGGACGAAGGCGAGTTCATTCAGCCAGCCGGTGATGTTGCCGTCGCGGTTGACGTAACCGGCGGCGAGGCTCGATCCGAATGCCAGCCCGAGGACGGGATTCTCGCCGAGCGACATCGACCCGGCAAGCGCCGTGACTTCGCCGTCGTTTACCACCTCGAACGGCACGCCAAGCTCCTTGCCCATGCGTTCGAACATCGGCGCGATCCTGGCCTCGAACTCGTCCTTTGGGACGCCGCGGTAGAGCGACGCCACGCGCGGACGATTGTTGATGTAGACGCCCGCGGCGCTGCCGCCCACGGCGTCGAGCCGCGGCAGATGTTTGGCGGCGCGGCGGATCGAGTCCATCACGCCCTGGTAGTGGTAATCGGGATCGCTGGCGTTGCGCGGGTCCCAGACAACCTCTTCGCTGAACACGGCCTCGCCGTCGATGACGGCGCTGGCCTTGCGGTCGCTGGCGCCGAGGTCGAATCCGACGCGGCACCCGTCGAGGTGACGACCGAGAGCGATGCCGGTTTCGCGGGCTTCGGGGACCGAATCCGCGCCGCGGGATTTCACGGCGAAAGGTTGCTCATATACGCCGGTCATGAAGTCGTAGTCGAAGGCGCGCGCCCCTGAGGGCGAATACGTTTTCGCCAGATATTCGCCGATCTCAGCCGGTCCGCCGGCATACAGTGCGTGGCCTCCACGCTGCCATAGCAGAAACTTCACGATCCGCTCGGCCCGCAGAAGTGTCGCTTCCAAATACCCGGCAGAGGGCGGGATGACGACAGTCTCGAAACGCGAAACCGAGCCTCCGGTCCGTTCCAGGGCGAAAACGAGCTTCACGCTGCCAAGACGAGCGGCAAGCTCGAGATAGGCGCGCTCGAAGAGAGCGGCGGCGGCAAAGGCGGGGTCGTGTTTGGGGGTGAACTTGGGGTTGATCTCAATACCGGCGATCGTCAGGGCCATCGGGCCATCCTTTCCTAATCAGGCCCCTCGCCGCGATTTCTCACTTCGCATGGCGTCCAGCGGCGCATCCGGCATCGAACGGCTCGGACGGGGGGCCATCAGACATGTGCGCGCGCGGCGCACCACGGCTTGGTCCTCATTTTAGCAGCCCTATAATGGAAGAGAGTCTCCCCATTGCCATGTTCTTCAAACGCAAGCAACGCGAAGTCCCCAACTACGCCTCTCAGATCGATTCGCTGAAGGCAGCCGGTTTCGAGACACGGCTGGCCGCGGGCGCAACCATCGTCCGGCGCGGCGGCTTCGCGGCACGGCTTCGCGAGGACTCGGGCGGCGTGGCCGAGATCGCCGATGCAGGGTTGGCATTGGGCGAGGAGATCGCCGTTCTGACCGACCTCGGCTTCCAGAAGATTTTCCTTACGCCCGGCGGGAAGAAGACGCCGGCGCTGGCCGAGCACCTCAAAGGGCTGCACGAGTTTGTCGAAGGGATTCAGAAGACCGTCGGGTTGACCCGCTTCTACAACGATGGCCTAGGCACGACGAACGAGAAGCACATTTATGATCGCGTCGAAGGCCGTGACCACGGCCCATCACCCCGCCCGTGGGACAAGCCCGCCCTCTGACGCCTGGTTTCAGGACCCGTAGTTCAGATTCGTCGCGGCCATGTCGTCGCGGGGCATTGTGACCCACGCCAGCAGGTAGACCAGCAGTCCGATGCCGTGAAAGACGATGCCGAGCAGGAAGGCCAATCGGACCAGCGTCACGTCCCAGTCATACTGCTTCGCCATGCCGGAGCAGACGCCGGCGATCTTCTTGTCCCCCATCGAACGCATCAGGCGCGGCCGGGGTTGAGGGGCGCCGGGTGTGGGCGATGCGGATGACCTGTGCCCGCACTGGGCGCAAAACACGCCGGTGGATTGCATCTGGTTTCCACAATTGGTGCAGTACATGGCTCCCTCCCGATCCGTTCCTAGCTCGAACGGCATCCGGCGCGCCGTTCATCAATTATTACGAACATATCGCCTGGCTTGTTCCGGGACTTCTCTAATCCCTGGCGTGGGTTGAGATATGGTCTACAGGTTCCTCGATCATCATAGGCGCGCCATTGAGTCAGCGCCGGTTCGCGCAATGGCCCAGGCGCTGAACGGCCCGGCGTTGCCGCCGGGCCGTTCACATCGTAATCCTGCTGTCTTCTCTATATTCAGAAATACCGCGCCGGGACTAGCTATTCTGGCGGCGCCGCTTCGCCATGACCAGACCGAGTCCGAGAAGCGCCCCGCCCAAGGTCGCATAGGTGGAAGGCTCGGGGATTTGACCAGGAGGAGGAGTCCTGTAGTCAACCGAGAGGCCAGCGGCCTTGAAGAAATCATTGCACCCGCCGTTGATGTCGGCTGCAATCAGCAGCGCGTTAGCAACACCACTTCAGCCCTGCCCGAATTAGACCGCGCCACCACCCGCCCCTGACCATTTCCTGACTCCCCGGCCACCCTTTCACCCGCCCTGTCGCCGAACTTGCGCCGAACTTGCGCTGAACTTGCGCTGAACTTGCGCTTGCCTTGGCCCTCCGGAACCGATATGTTGACGGGCAAGGAGACATCCAAACATGAACAGCATCTCTTCCCGGCGCGGCTTCATGGCCGGCTCGGCCTTCACGATTGTCAGCCCACACCTGGTTCGCGGCGCTGCGCCAGCGAAGTTGCGGGCCGGTCTCATCGGATGCGGCGGCCGCGGCACACAGGCCGCGACGGACATGCTGGTGGGAACCGAAAACGTTGAACTGGTGGCCATGGCCGACGTATTCGAGGACAAGTTGGAAGGGTCGTTGAAGCGCCTCCGCGAGGGCGCGGGGCTGAAGAATTACGTCAATATCAAGGTCACCCGCGACGGCCAGCCGAAGACGATGACCATGGAAGACCTGATGAAGGAGATCCCGGGCCGGATCCAGGTTGCGCCCGAGAACCACTTCACGGGGTTCGATGCGTTCCAGAAAGTGATCAACTCGGGTGTCGATATCATCATGCTCTGCACGCCCCCTGGCTATCGGCCGGAACATTTCGAAGCCGCGGTGAAGGCTGGTAAGCACGTGTTCACGGAAAAGCCCGTGGCGACGGATCCGGTGGGTTGCCGGCGATTCATGGCCGCGGCCAAACTGGCCGAGGAGAAAAAACTGTCGGTGGTGTCGGGCGCGCAGAGGCACGCGCAGAAGTCCTACGTCCAGACGGTGGACAAGATCAAGAGCGGCGCGCTCGGCGAGATTCAGGCGCTTTACTCGCGCTATCTGTCGGGACCCGTCTTCCATGCGAAGGGGCGCGACGAGAAGTGGGGCGACATGGAATGGCAGCATCGCAACTGGTATTCGTTCGTTTGGATCTGCGGCGACCAGATCGTCGAGCAGCACTTCCACAACATCGATTTCATCTGCTGGGTGATGGGCGGCCATCCTGAAAAGGTCGTTGCATCCGGCGGCATCTCCTGGCGCAAGGGCCAGGAACTTTACGGCAACATCTATGACCACATGGCGTCGGAGTTTGAATTCGCCAACGGGGTTCGCTACATGTCGCATTGCCGGCAGTATCCGTCGGGCTGCTTCCGCCAGGTGTCGGACATGGTCGTCGGGACCAAGGGCAAGTCCACGGGCGTCGACCTGGCCAGCGAGCAGGGCATCAACCCGTATGTGCAGGAGCACACGGACCTGCTGAATTCGATCCGCGGCACGGGACCGTATCAGAACCAGGGGATGGCCATTGCCGAGTCGACGATGACCTGTATCATGGCGCGCGAGTCGGCCTATTCGGGGGAGATGGTCACCTGGGAACGCATCATGGCGTCGCAGCTCGACCTGCAGCCGAAGGCATTCGATTACAAGCTGAAGATGGCCGATGGCGAGGTTCCCGAGCCGGGCAAGTATAAGTTGATTTGACGATCGGCTACGCTCGATGCGTCAGCCCCTGATCGCGCTATCCGTCGTTCTTGGGGTGGTCCTGCTCCGGATGGGCTTTGTGTATTTCCAAGGCCCAGCCCTGCCCGCGGCCCCGAAGTTCAAGGCGCCTCCAGCAGGCGTGCCCGCCGAGTACCTGTCGCCGCATCTGCGGATCCTGATGTTCTACAGCGCCGAGGCAGCCCCGGAGATGGGCAAGCCCGCGACCGTCTGCTATGGCGTGACCAACGCCGAGTCCGTCAAACTCGACCCTCCGCTCGCCGAGGTCGCGCCATCAATCAGCAATTGCGTCGAGGTCACCGTCCATCAGCCGCGGATGCTGACGCTGACCGCAACCGGCAAAGAGGGCGAGCAGGCCGTGGCATCGTTCAAACTGGGCTCACCGGGCCGGCGCCCCGCATTCACCTTCCTCCAGTTGAGCACCCTCACGCCGCGGCGCGGCGATCCCGTCACGCTGTGCTATGGAACGTATGCGGCCGAGAAAGTCAGGCTGCTGCCGGGCGGACCTCCACTGAAGCCCGGCAGGCGGGAATGTGTCGAGTGGCATCCGGATGCACCTCGTTACCGGCTGGTGGCTGAGTCGCGAGACGGCCGCGACGAGGCGCCGCTGCCGCTGAAGTATGTGGAGTGATCCGGCCTGCAGTTGGCGAGTTGAAATAGAAATGCGCCGCCCGCTGTCCGGCTCGGGCATCGACCAGGCATGCAATACTGCTATATCATTACTGCATGAGTTCCCAATCCAGCCGCAGGCATTTCATGGGAGGCGCGGCGGCGACGCTTGCCGCCTCCGGCGTTTCGTTGGCTCCGGCAATGGCCGCTCCGGGTGAGGCCTCCAGGCCCATCCGGCTTGGCATCGCCAGCTACAGCTTCCGCGAGTTCGGCCGCCGAATGTGCATCAACATGACCAAGCAGCTCACCCCGCTGCTAACGATCAAGGAATTCCATGCGCTCTACCGCTCGACGCCGGAAGAACTGGACCGGGCCAAGGCGGAATTTCAACGCGCGGGCATCACGCTGACCGGCGGCGGGACCGTTTACATGCAGAAGGACGATCCAGCGGACGTTCAGTTCTACTTCGATTACGCCAAGCGTCTCGGTCTGCCAATGATGAACATCGGCCCGACGGCGAAGACGCTGCCGATCATCGAGAAGTTCGCCAAGCAATACGACATCAAGATCGCAATCCACAACCATGGCCCCGAGGACAAGCACTTCCCCGCCCCGTCCGACGCGCTGAAGATGATAAAGGACATGGACCCTCGCATGGGCGTGTGCATTGATGTCGGCCACACGACGCGGACGGGCAAGGACCTGATCGAGGAGATTCGCGCCGCTGGTCCGCGCCTGCTCGATTTCCACATTAAGGATCTGCGGAATCTGATGGACAAGGACAGCCAGTGCGATGTCGGCGACGGCGCAATGCCGGTGAAGAAGATCTTCGCTGAAATGATCAAGATGAACTACAAGGGCATCGTCCATCTCGAATACGAGATCAACGCCGAGAATCCAATGCCGGGTATGTTCAAGAGTTTCGCCTACATGCGCGGCGTCATCGACGGCATGGTTGGCTAACACGGTTGCACGCACCGGAAAGACAAACGAGCCCGCCGTCATTGGCGGGCTCTTTCAATTGGGGCGAGCGCCGTGCGGCCATGGGCTAAACTTGCGGGATATGCTCACAAAGCTGCTCCGGCGGATTCACCTTTATGCCGGCTTGTTCCTTGCTCCATGGGTCCTGATGTATGCGCTCAGCACGGTGGCGATGAACCACCGGGCGGTCTTCAATAATGGAAGAGCGGTGGGTCCGCAGTGGGAGAAGCGGGTGGAACGGACGTTCGACGGCGTGTTCCCTCCCGATGCGACGGTTCAGTTGCAGGCCCGCACCCTCCTGGCATGGCTCGAAATGGATGGCGCGCACACTGCCCGCTGGCAGCCCAAACAGGGCGCCCTGGTCATCCAGCGGCAGCGGATGATGGACCCCGTCCGCATCACCTACACTCCGGCGGACAAGCGGGTGGTTGTCAAAGGTCAGACCGGGAACACCTCCGCACTCCTTGAGCGGATGCACCGCCGGCGCGGGTTTGAACGCGACTATCCCGCCGACGACGTATGGGCGTTTGTCGTCGATGCATTCATCGTGGCGATGCTGTTCTGGGTGGTTTCGGGATTGTGGCTGTGGTGGCTGATGAAGGCGACGCACCGGCTGGGCTTTGTCTTCGCGCTTGGCGGCGCGGCCGTGTTTGCGTTGTACGCCTTGTATCTGTGAGAGGAGACAGCGATGGAATTTCCCCAGTTGAACCGCCGTTTGCACCTTTACATGGGCCTGGCTATGGCACCGTGGATGCTGCTCTACGCTCTCAGTTCCATCCCGTTCAGCCATGGCAGGTACTTCGATGAACTCGACAAGGCGAAAGGCCAGCCGAACTGGATCAGTCGCGCCGGGCTTCCATACGCCGCGCCAGTCCCCCAAGACGACGCCCAACTCCGCGCCCTTGGCGCAAACATCATGCGGGCGGCCGGACGCGAAGGAGCCTTCGGCGCGTACCGGCAGGGTCCATCGCAGGTGAATGTCTACCATCACAGCGTGTGGCGATCGACCCAGATGAAGTACTTTGTCGAGGAGCGGAAGATCGTCGTCGAGGATGCGCGATTCCGGTGGGACCACATGCTGACCGGCTTTCATGCCAAAGGTGGATTTGAACAGGAGAGCTGGCTGCACGATTCATGGGGTATCGTGGTCGACCTGGTCTGCCTGGGACTGATCCTGTGGGTTGCCAGCGGCATCTACATGTGGATTCCGATGCGCAATCTGAGGAGGTCGGGCCTACTGGCTCTGGCCGCCGGCACGGCCAGTTTGGCGTTGCTCGCCTGGCTGCTGTAAGCCGCGATTACACGCGCGCCAGCGGCAGCTTCAAAAGCGATGCGGCGCGTTCGATGGCGGCTGCCTGATAGCCTACGCCCAACGCGCAATGGTGTGTTGGCGCTTCCTGGCACCACCGGTTGACGAACTCCGCCGGCCCGTAGGCGAAGCGCAGGCGCGAATTAGTATTGCCGATCTTCAGCGTCTTGCCCGCCAGCGACTCGCCTTCGGCGCAGATCAGCTTCAACCCGCCCTTCGCGGTTTGGGTCACGCCGAGGATGGTCACGCCGCCGGTCTTCACTTTGCACTCGACGCTGACACCGTGGCCGCGCTTTCCGTGAAACAGCCCCAGCCCGCGCAATAGCGGACGGCCCTCGCAGATGCCGGCATGAGCCGGACCGTCATGACCCATCAGGACAAAGCCCTCGCGGAAGTCCATCGCGTAGAACTCGGTGAACGATCCGCCCGCGCCAAGCCGGTCCATCAGCAGCATGGCCAGGCATGTCTTCAGGTCACCCTCGCCGCTCGCCGGGATGCCGCGCGATGTCAGCAGCGAATTGCCCAGAATCAGACTCGCGCCCAGCCGTTCGTAGTCGTTGCCATCGAGGCCGCGATAGTAATAGGTCAACCCGTCCAAGCCGAAGTCGCCGACCAACCGGTCGAGTCCGCAGGCCACCGCCGCCGCCCATTCCAGGGACTCGCCGTCGCAGTCGACGATGTCGAAGACCGCGCGGGCCTCATCCAACTTGGCGGTCACGTCGCCCGGCGTCGCCTGTTTGACGCGCTTGTCGAGGTCGCACATTTCGAGTATTTCGATGTGCGCGCCGGTCTGGGCGCTGACCATGGTGAAGTCCGAATACATGTCGAGCATGCCGGGATAGGTGTGTCCCAAAAAGCCAATGCGGGACTGGCCTAACGCCCTGACCGCCGACGCCGCACGAACCCAATCGGCGATCTCATCCCACGGGGCATGTTCACCCCGCAGCGTTCCCGAGACGACGCGGAAATCGACGCCTGCGCGTTCGAAGGCATTCGAGATCTCCGGCACGCAGCAGGCCGAGCAGTTGGCCAACCATTCGCCTGTGTCCGTGTTCTCGTAGTCCAGCGCGTCGCAGGGCTGGAGATTCAAAACCAAGGCGGGAACGCGGGCGCGTTGGACAGCCGGGAGCACCTGCGACGAGGTCGCATAGGTGCCGGCATAGCAGACCATCAGGTCGGGCGAAGACTGTGCGAACAGATCGCCGGCGCGCCTGGCTTCTTCAGGCGTGTCCACCAGGCCGCCAGAGATGACCTCGGCGCCCATCGCCCGCAACCGGTCCTCGACCTCGCGCTGATAGCCCTCGATCCTTTGCTTCAGGCCGGGAAACTGCGCCCAATAGGCGTGCAAGCCAATCCCGAAAACGCCGACTCGCGGCGCAACGCGAACCTTCGATCCAATATGTTCGGTCATCGGACGTCTCCTTGTGACGAGCCGCGCAGGGAGTCGCGCAAGGCGGCCGCCAGGCTATGTCCCAATGCGCGGGCCGATGCCGCCGTGACATCGGCGCTGCCGCGGTTTGCAACACGCTGCCGGCCTCCCTTCGCCAATTCAACGCGCCCGCCGTAACCACGGCTCATCAACTGTCCAATGTATCAACGCTGAAGCAGGCGGTCTGGATAGTTAATACATCATTGATTGCCTGTTAAACTAGTCATATGGCACAGACTTCGAAGTCCCTCCGTGAACCCGGCCACGCGCGCCCAACCCGTTCATCCCGCGAAGAGGCCATCCCTGAACTGCTGAAGACCGCCGGCGTCGTACGCAAACGGATCGCCCGGCGCTTGGACGCATTCGGCGTCACCCCGCAGCAATACAACATCCTGCGCATTCTCCGTGGAGCCGGCCCGGCCGGCCTGCCTACCCTCGACATCGGGCAGCGGCTGATCGAAGAGACCCCAGGCATCACCCGCCTGATCGATCGCATGGAGACCCACGGCTGGGTCGCTCGCGAGCGCTCCCGCGACGACCGCCGGTTGGTCCTTTGCCGCCTGTCACCCTCTGGCCTGGGACTGCTCGACGAACTCGACCCGGTCATTCGCTCGTCGCCTCCGGAAATCCTCAACCGCCTGACAGAGGCCGACGCGCGCACCCTGCGCTCGCTGCTCGCACGGATCCGCGCCGACGGTTGATTGCCCCTCAGATCTTGTACCGGTCGTAATCGAACGGTTCGTTGACCAGGTGGTACTCGTCTTCGCCGGGCAATCGGAGATAGGGCGGTCGGCAACCTCGCGCTGCATGGCGCCACCAAGCCCGTCACTTTAATTCTCGATGGCCCCACACCCGAAGTGAAGGACCCTTGGGGTATGCTGCGCCGCGGAGCTTCTGCGACAACGACAATCAATCGCAAGGACTTCGGCCTCACCTGGAACAAGGCCCTGGAAACGGACTCATGGTTGGCGAGGAAGTCCAGATCACGCTGGACATCGAGGCGCCCCGCCAGCCGGCAACGGAGTCGAACTAAGCACGCCGATCATCGATGCCGCCGCTCTCCACCGGGCATGTCCGGACAGGGGAGTGGCGGTCTGCGTTTAGCGGCCCGATTTGGGCAACGCGACCGTCTGCCAGGTCATCCTGAATCCACGCGGCAACCGGAACTGCGTCCCTGACATGAAAAACGTTCCGACACCTGGAAGTTCCCGGAAGTAGAGCGTTTCTGATGAGCCGGCTTCGACGCGAAAGCCCTGCATTGCGGAGGTGCTGGGATAACGCGTCGATTTCGAACTCGACGTTCGCAATGCCGTGCTGAGTCCGGCGACAGGCTGGACCGAGTGAAGCAGGCCATAGAAGCGGGCCCGCAGATTGTCGTTTTCGATGGTGGAGAATTCGAGTCCTACGACGAAATGCGGCGTCAACTCCGATGAACGTTCAAGCCTTCGTACGCGACCCTTCACGAGCGCGCCGGCCGGGATGAGGACCTTCTTCTTGTAGACGGCGTCCGACGCCAGCCGGGCGGTGATGGTCTGGCCGACGCCGGACGTGGAGGATTCGATCCCGGACTCCAGCCGCAATTCCAGCGTCATGCCCGCGGGCAACTCGAGTCGCTCGATGGCTCGCGGGGCAGGCGATGGTCCGTCTGTCCTGGGATCGTCGAAGCTGAGTGTCGACGAGCCGGCATACTGGCGGCAATGGCTGAATTCGATCCGATTACGGGTTTCCTGTCCGGACATCTCGACTAGCATCAGTTCGGCCGATTGCGGAAACCAGATGGACCGGCCATGAACGGTCATCTTCCCGTAGTCGATGCGGCTCACCATCGCAGCCAGAGGTAACGTGGGCGGGATTTCGTTGGCCTGCGATTCAAGCCTCATCAGTTCCAGTGTCTCTGCGCCGGCCCAGAACGATCCGCGCAGCGACACGTCGCCCGCCGCGCCGGAAATATTCACCCGCGACCGGTAACCGTACAGCGGCAGCGTGTAGTCATAGCGGAGCACGCGCCGTCCATTCAGTTCCTCCTCCCCCCGCCAGGTGATCACGGATGTACCGCCGACGAAGACCGCCCGCAGAAGCTGCATGAATTCGCCGGTGGAGACCATGCCAGCCGACACGATCTCGCCGGGACTGACAGCTTCGAACGTCTCGGCTCCGGGCCAGGAGTACACTTCCTTATTGCCGATCATGCCGACTTCCAACTGAAGGGTGTCGATATGCCGGAACGGGCGCTTCGGGGATGTCCGTCCGTAGCGTTCGATTGTCTCCAGGCAGGCGTAGTCGGGAACCTGCATGGCCGAGGCTTGGACATTGCGCCGGATCTGGGCCAGATTCAGCACATCGGCGGGCAGACTGCGCTGGGCTGGCTGAGCCTGAAGCAGCGGCGCCAGGAGCAGATACGCAGAGAGGATCATGATTCCGCCTTCCCTTGCAGCAGAGCCGCGAGTCGCGTGTCCACCTGCGTTTTGGACGCATCCCGTGGTCTCGGCGTTTCAGCTTTGGCGTGATGTCGGCGATGCGGATCAACTTGGGTTCGCCTCGTCGCCGAGGAGACTCAAAACCAATCCGCGCCAGACGTCCCACTTGCTTCGCGCTCAGCGCCCGCCATCGCTCGACAGGCGCCTCCCGATCACTGGCTCAACTTCAATACCCAGGCCGGCTGCTGCAGCAACTCTTCCGGGAGTTCAGGCAGTTCCACCGCCACCGCGCCCTTGGATGCCTTGAACTTCAGCGGCGACGTGGATCCGAGCAGCGTCACCGACTTCACGCCCGTCACATCCTTCACCGTGAAGCGGCGGCCCGGCCAGCGCGGCAGGATGGCATAGACATCCTTCCCCTTCGCCGTGAAAAACGCTTCGATGCCAGCCTTGCCCGGCGCGGGCTTGGCCGCCAGCTTCGTCACATCGTAGACGGTCTCGTATTCCTTGTTGTATTCGATCTTCGTGACTTCGCCCGCGCTCCATTGCCGCGTGGCCTTCCAGGGCTTGGTCCCATGGATCGCTTCACCATTGACCTTCAGCCAGTCGCCGATCTCGATGAGGCGCTGCTCCATAATCACGGGAATCGTCCCGTCGCCATCGGGCCCGATGTCGAGAAGCAGGTTGCCGCCCCGGCTCACCAAGTCGACCAGCATGATGACCAGTTGACGGCCCGTGTGATAGTGGTCGATCGTCTCGGCGCGGTTGTAGCCGTAGCTGAAGCCCATGCCGCGGCTCTCCTCCCACGGGTGGTCCATGCCGCTCATGCCGGGCGTGTATTCCGTGGTCCAATAGCCGCCATGCTTGTGGCGCGAGTCCTTGCCCCACCGGTCGTTGATGACCACCTCGTCCTTCACCGCGGATTCGTTGAACAGCCAGGCGAGCAATTCCGGACTGCGCCATTCGTTCGAAGGCAGGTCCCACTCGCCGTCGCTGAAGATAATCGACGGCTTGTAGCGCGTGACCAGATCCTTGAATTGCGGGGTCATGTGCTCTTTGATGTACCGCGGCTTGTCCGACAACCAGAGCGGGTTGTACCACTCGTAGAGCGAATAGTAGAAGCCCATGCGCAGACCCTTCCGCCGCACCGCATCGGTAAGGTCGCCCAGCACATCCCGCTTAGGCCCGATCTCGACCGCATTCCAGGGCCGTCCCCAAGTTGCCGAGGCCTCTTTGCTCGGCCACAACGCAAATCCTTCGTGGTGCTTTGAAGTCAACGCGACATACTTCGCGCCGGATCGCGCAAAGACGTCGGCCCAATGATCGGGGTCGAACAACTCGGCCTTGAACTGAGGCGCAAAGTCCTGATACGGGTAATCGGCGCCGTACTGTTTCTGATGGTAGGCCCAAGTGCCGGCCTGGACGGCATTTGCCTTCGGATTATTCCTGCCGTTGGTCATAGAGTTCCAATACCACTCGGCATAGGCCAGCTTCCCGGGGATCACCGGAGCATAGGCCGGAACAGAGTAAACACCCCAGTGGATGAAGATGCCGAACTTGGCGCCGGTAAACCATGCCGGCGTGGGCCGCTTATCAATGGACTCCCACGCGGGTTGGTACGTCTGAGCGCTGAGGCCGGTCAGCAGAAGGAGGGCGAGAATGGACGACTTCATAGTGGCGCCGTATCCATTCTAGAATCAGAGCCGCGCTCATGTGCTCCAAAGACGCCGGAACCGCGAACGCAGAGAGCGGGTTCCCATGCGAGGTTTTCGACAGTCCGGGTCCCGGTTGCCGCAATATGCGGAGCGTGGATCGTGCACTCAAGGAAGTCCCCATGGCCCTGCGGGCCGCCGATGTCGATGAAAGCTACGCCGTGGCGCCCCCAGGCATAAGGCCGCGAACGCAGAGTGCGGGTTCCGAACCGCACTCTCCACCGAGCGGGTTTCCAGGCGCGACTTTCAACGGAGCGCAGTACGAGATCCGCCGGGCCATCGTCTCAATGCGGTGCGTGTTCTAATAAGAAAAAGCGATTTGTCGCCCTTGTGGAACGCCTCTTCTGAAGGGGGGTGGAGGGCCTGTATGAATGAACCGCTCAACGAAGTGCACGCAATCAGCGAGGATCAAATGAGTACCAATACCAGGACTGCTCTCAAAGTCAAACTCTACCGCTCGGACTTGCCGATCGTAGAGGAGGGTGCGGCAGCGACGGTGCAGGCTGCGGCCGAAGCCGGCGGCGGCGTGCTCCGGTGTTTCCCCAGTTTCGTGGGACGCAAGTTCTGCCTTCCCGGCAAGAACCTGGAGTTGGTGGATGCGGATTATTTCCCCGAAGGCCCCAGCGGGTGGGCAATCGATGAAAGATGGAACGGAAGCGCCATCCTCGCCGACACCGGAAACGGGATTCACGGCGAAGGGCTCTGCCACTTCCATCACCCCGACGGATTCCTGATCCCGATGGATGCGGCGGTTCACGCTGCGCCTGACTTCATGGTGGGCCCGATTTACCGGACCTTGGGCGGCACAGGCTTCTACAACAAGGAGTTCGATAACCTGTACCCTCTGGGGCACCATATGCATCCGTGGAAGCCCGAGGCTTACAACTTCAACGCCTGGCGCAATAAGCGGTACACAAACGATTGCCATACATCGGTCGGGCTGATGAATTACGTCACCGAAGAGATGATGGCGGATTTCGTCCGCGACTTCATCGCCGGCAAGGACAACCACATACGCAGCCACGCTCGCAACCTGTTGATCCGGATGGGGACGGGCTACTTCACTCCAACCCGCATCCTGCACGGGCCGGCCGCGGTCAACACCGAGGAGCCGCAGCGGGACCGCGACGACTTCCGCTTCTACCAGAGCCACGTCCTGTGCCCGGACGGCGAGGTGTTTTTGGGTCAGGAACTGCTTTTCCGCCACCTTCCCGAGGGACTCGATGGAGAGGATCGCGTACAGCGGCTTGTGTCTGACATCGATATGCGCCGCAACAAGGATCCTCATATCGTGGAGAAACACCTGCTCTTGCCGGTTGTCGATCCGGAAGTGAGCCAGGGCGGTTTCCGTGATGAGTGGCGGGTTTACGGCAAGCCCAATGGCGACGAATTGTTCAGCCTGCGGCAGTTTGAGCTGGCGCCCGGGGCCGAAGTCGTGCTGACCGGACCGGCTGCACTGTGCATCATCCACTTCAGCCACGGGAAGGGTGCCATCGGCAACCACCAGGTTGAGGTGAAGTCGGGGATTCGCTTGGGCGAACCGTTGAACGATGAGTTCGTCATCCCATACGACGCGGCAAAGACCGGCGGCGGCGTGCGGTTGAAGAACACCAGCGACACCGAACCGCTCGTGGGCACCCGCTGCTGGGGACCGGAAGCGTGGGGCCACAAGATGCCGAAGGCGCCGTTCGAAACCTGGGCCGGCTAAGCCACGGGAGCGCGCCCTGGAACTGGCGAGTGTTCCTCGCCTGAATCTCTGCCCCATATACCTCGTATGCTTTTAATTCTAAAGCAGATACGATTTTGCGGACCACGCAGTATCACAGCCTGGAGTTGAAGCGGAATCGGCCTCCTGTCACTTCCCCATGGCCTTTCGCAGGTTGTTGACGAGGCGCTCGGCCACCTTCTTTGGACCGCCCCGTTTGATCGCGCCGATCAGGGGCGTGTCCTTTAGCGCCCCGCCGGATGCACTCCCATCAACTCCATCCCGTACCTGATGGGGATCGAACCTGTCACCCGCACGCCTGAGTTGTCCGACCACCCCAGAGTGAAGATGCCGATCACCTTTCCCTTCCCGTCGAACATCGGGCCGCCGCTGTTGCCATGGCCCGTCGAGTTGATGGTGAGCTGGTAGACATCGCCGCCGAAGTACTGTCCTTCGCCCGACACCACCGTGCCCCGCACCAGACGCGCGATGTTGCCAACCGGCAAGGTCGGCCGGCCACTTCCTTGGCGCTGGAGGCTTGGTTCATTATGTCAGTTGCCTTGGCTTGTGTTGATTCTCATGGCTGATGCCATTCTTGCGGACCATGGCGTGCCCCAAATGGCTGAGCTTCGCCTCTGCGTCCCGGCCTTACTTGTAAGTCCGCGCCTCCGGCTCGGTGCGCGACTTGAACACCTCCCCCTTCGATCACCCGCGGCGCAACCCGTTGCCCTCGCCCGGCGCTGAGTCCCCGCCGCCGCCGCTTCCTGAAATCAGCGCAAAACGCAGCCGCTCAGGTGCGGCGAATACTTCATGTCGGAGCCCAGGATGTGCCCGGTGAGCCAACTCTTCAGAAACTGCATCAGCGAAACCGAAAGCGCCACCTTGCCCGCCCGCAGGTCTTCCTCGAACCTCGACACCGTCGTCGTCAACTGGCTGTGCTCCTGCATGTGTGCGGCAAGGTCTGGATAGCCATGCAGCCGCAGCAGCCGCTCTTCGTTTTGGAAGTGGAACCGGGTGTAGGTCACCAGGTCCGACACGATCCTTTCAAGCGCCTGTTTTGGCGCGCCGATCTTCATCGCGTCATGCAGGCTGTTGATCAGTTGAACCAGCCGCTGGTGCTGCCGGTCGAGTTCGTCCACTTGGACCGTGTATGAGGGTTTCCATTCGATGAAGGCCATTGCATCCTTTATCGGCTGCCCCAGCCCAGGCTTGACCCTATTTGGATAACCCACTTGCGCAAACCGCGAACAAAGAGAGCGGGTTCCTATCCGCGTTTTCGACAGAGTGCTCATGGGCCGCTTCCCCCACAAATATCCATGAAGGCCATGCCACGCCGGTGGGGCGGGCTTCAGCCTGCGAAGGGCTTCAGCCCGTCCTCCGCCGAGCAACCAGGCATCATTTTCGAGGGAGCGGCCGTTGTTCCGGTCCGTCCTCCCGGCAATTGACGCTAAGGCTTCTTCGCCCCGGCCTCGAAGAATTTCGCCGGCAACGTCCACCGGCCCTGCACGCGCGTCTGGTCGGCATCGAAACTGCCCCCGGCCAGCACAGCCGCAAGGCTCCCATCCGGTGCCGCCGTCCCCGATCTCGCCATCAGAGTTTTCAACGCCCCGGTCGCCTCCCGCAACCGCTTTGCCGACGCCTCCGCCCGCAGCCGGTCGTCAAACGGCGCCGCCAGCCTGACATCGAAACCCGCATCCGAACCGTTGATGGTAAACGTCGCCCTGCTCGCCCCGCCCAGCGATGACAGCAGCGCGCTCAATCCTGGCGCCAGCCCCTCCCTCGCCTCCAGCACCGACCCCGGCAACGCCAGCCACACCGGCGCCGGCGGCAGCGGCTCCGGCGCACGGCTCCCTTTGGCCAGAATCGTAGCCGCCAGCGGGTCCGGCCCCACCGCCACGCCCAACAGATCCCCGTCCAACGCCACCCACGAAATCTGCCGGTCCCGCGCACTACCCTCGACCGTGCAAAGCCCGCCCACGCACCGACCGCCCCGGCCCTTCGCGAACCCCGCCAGTTTCGCCTTGTCGAACCGTCCCCTCACTACCATCAGCCGCGCTGTCGGCGTGAAGTGAATCGCCGCCGCATCCAGATCTTTCCGGTAATCAAAGCCCGTCGCTTCGACAAACCTCTTGTAATCGGCCTCTTCGATCGCCTCCGCCCCGGCGAACCGGTCCAGCACTCCCGCCTCCCGCAGCGTCTGAACGTCGATGAACAAGGTAGGATGCCCGCCCGGAGGCAAACAAGTCAACAGCCGCTGCGGATCCCGGGCCCGCCGCGGAGCGACCATGAGGAAATACAGAACCGCCGAGCCCAAAACAAGGGCTCCAAGGTAGATGAGGATACGCCGCCGAGTGGTCACCTGATCCCTCAGGCTACACCAGTGGGCGCGTCGGATGGAACGGCTGGCATGATCGAAGAGCCGGCACGTCCCCAATAGGACCCGGCCTTACGGCTTGGGCCGGCTCCATTTGTTTGGTTCTCCGCCGAAAAAACCACATCGGCGCAATCCATACTCCAGGGTGTACAATCCAATTCATGTCAGCGGGAACCGCCACTCAATCCATGCCTACTCCTTCACCGGAGCTGGTCTTCCACACAATCACCGCCTTCCAGCACTCGGCCGCCTTGCGCGCCGGCATCGATCTCGACCTGTTCAGCGCCGTCGGCGACGGCTGCCGCACTCTCGCTGAGATCGCCGTCCGCTGCTCGGCTTCCGAGCGCGGCATCCGGAGTCTTTGCGACTATCTCACCGTCATCGGCTTCCTGTCGAAGCGGGATGGCCGCTACGAAAACACGCCCACCAGCGCCGCCTTTCTCGACCGCCGGTCGCCCTCGTGCATCGGCTCGGTCGCCCGCTTCCTCCACGACCCCAGGATGATGAGCCCGTGGCGGAACCTCACCGAAATCGTGCGCAATGGAACCACTTCCCTGCCCGGCGAAGGCACTGTCGATCCCGAAAATCCCGTCTGGGTCGAGTTCGCTCACGGCATGGCCCCGATGATGGCCGCAATTGCCTCTCCGCTCGGCCGGATCGTCCTCGCTGACGGCGCGGGGCCGATGAAGGTTTTGGACATCGCGGCCGGCCACGGCCTGTTCGGGATCGAGGTCGCGCGCCAGAACCCCGGCGCCCATATCGTCGCCCTGGACTGGCGCGCCGTCCTCGAAGTGGCCCGCGCCAACGCCGAAAAGGCCGGCGTCCTTTCGCGTTGGGAATCCCTGGCCGGCGATGCCTTTGAGACTGAGTTCGGCGGTCCCTACGATGTGGTTCTGCTCACCAACTTCCTCCACCACTTTGACCCGCCCACCTGCGTCCGCCTGCTTGAAAAGGTCCGGGCCTCGCTCGCCCCCGGCGGCCGCGCCGCCACGCTCGAATTCATCCCCAACGAGGACCGCATCTCGCCGCCCATGCCTGCGACCTTCTCGCTGACCATGCTCGCGACAACCCGCGCCGGCGACGCCTACACCTATTCCGAGATCGAGGCCATGCACCTCAAGGCCGGCTTCTCCCGCACCCAACTCCACGACATGCCGCCCTCGCCTCACCGCATCGTCACGGCCTATATCGACTGAAGCCGCCGCCGGCCAGACGGCCGAATCTGGGCGGCCTCCCCTGCGGGAGAATCAGTGTCTGCCCCTTGACACCTGTACCCAATCAGCTCAAACTCTCCTACAGTTCCAGCGGAGGTAACGCCTCGTGAGGCTGGTTCGGGTAGAGTGTTGACGGGCGCCTTGGAACCCTGACTCACAACACCATCCACCGCCGGCCCCGCCCGGACCTTCCCGCGGTTGTTTCGCCCCATGCTGGAACCGCTGAGGAGGAAACCATGCAGTTTATGATCGTGTGGAACACCAGTTGCGACAACCGCAAGAAAGCGTTCGAGCGAAACCTCGCCACCGGAGCCCGCCCACCCGAGGGCATCAAAATGATCAACCGCTGGCACGTCGCCAGCCAGGGCAAGGGCTTCGTCCTGGCCGAAACCGACGACCCGGTCCTGATGGCCAAATGGGCTATGGAGTGGTGTGATCTGATGGACTTCGAATCTTATTTGGTCATCGACGAATCCGTTTACGCCAAACTCATGCAACCCTAAAACGTCGCCGCTGTCCGCCGCTGGGTCAACGCGGGCACGCTCAACATCCGATCACACTCAGCCCAACCGATCTCGCCGCCAATCCAAGCGCCGCGTCATGCGTCGCCAGCAGCAACTCCTCGCCCGTCCGCTCCCGCCACAGCAGCGCCGTCGACAGGTGAATCGCATCCAGCATTCCCAGTTGGACCGGCATCGGCTGCGACGCCCTCCCCAGCACCGTCCTGCCCAACTCAACCACCTCCAGCGCATCCATCACTTCAAAGACTGCCTCCCGCCGCAGCGCAATCTCGACCTCGCCCAACCGCCGCGCCACCCTCAACCGGTCGAGCGTCCGCAGACACTCGACTTCCAGAACCGCGCTCGCCACGCCCCGCGTGATCCGCTTCCACTCCGCCAGTCGCCCCTCCTGCCCCAGCAGCATCCGCAACACAACCGAGGAGTCCACATAGACCGTCATCGTTTCCCCCGCTCCTCAAGCAGCAGTTCCACGATGTCCTGTTTCATCACCAGCCGCGGCGGCAGTTTCACGTCGCACAACCGCTTCCGGCGCGCCCCGGCCGGACGAATCTCAATCCCCCCCGCCGCCTCGCTCATCGGGATGATCCGCGCCACCGGCGTGTCGCGCTCCAGCACCGTGATCGTCTCGCCGCGCTTCACTGCGCGAAGTTGCTCGCTCAGCCGGGCCTTCAACTCCGCGACTCGAATGCTCTGCATGACTATATTATAGTCACTTCTAGTCATGTCATGACTACCTTTTCAATCTTCTGCTCCTCCGAGACTGGCGGCAGGAACCCGCACCCTCCAAAATCACGCCGGCCAACCCGCTCTCTGCGTTCGCGGCCTGCGCGAGTGGGGAGTGCACAGGATTCGCCGACAGTGCGCATCCTCATCAGCTTCGGTTGCACCAGTGGGGCCATATGGACACTATTCGTTCGCGGCTCCTCGATGTGGCGCGCCTCGATCGGGAATTCGCGGGACTATGGCCCATCGAGCGCTCCCGTTCGTTCAGCGGCAGGTCATCCGGCGCCCCCCCTGCGCTACCATTCAGGTGGAATCGGTCTCCGTGTTTCCGCCGGTTTCACTCGACATGCAGACACAGTTGGCAACGCCCCCGCCCCGCCGCCCGCAATCGATCGGCGAGGAGATCGCCAACAGTGTCACCCACGGCCTCGGCGCGCTCCTCAGCGTTGCCGGACTCGTCGTTCTGCTCATCGCCGCATCCTTCCGCGGCGCCGCCTGGCATATCGTCTCATGTGCCGTCTTCGGGGCCAGCCTTATCCTGCTCTACACCTCGTCCACCCTCTACCACGCACTCGCCCCGAACCGCGCCAAGCGTGTCTTCAAGGTCCTCGACCACGCCTCCATCTACATCCTCATCGCCGGCACATACACCCCTTTCACCCTCGTCACCCTCCACGGACCCTGGGGATGGACCCTCTTCGCCGTCGTTTGGTCCCTCGCCGTTCTCGGCATCGTCTTCAAGTCGTTCGGCGCAGGACGCCTCCCCTTCCTCTCCACGGCTGTCTATATCCTCATGGGCTGGTGCGTCGTCTTCGCCCTCCGCCCTCTACTCGCCGCTCTCCCCTGGACGGGCTTTCTCTGGCTGCTCGCCGGCGGCATCTTCTACACAGCCGGAGTCGCCTTCTTCGCCCTGCGGCGCAGATACGCCCACTCGGTCTGGCACCTCTTCGTCCTGGCCGGCAGCGTCTGCCATTACGTCGCCGTCTACCGCTTCGTCATCCCAACCGGCTAACAAATCACCCCCGTTACGCGCAGGCCGCGAACGAAGAGAGCGGGTTTCCAGGCGTGATTTTCGACAGAGTTCCACATGGCCGTTGCCGGCCGCAACACGCCATGAAAACGGCCATTTTCAGGGGAGCGGGTTCCCCGACGCGCCTTTCAACGAATCGCGCTCCCATAGGACGTGTTCGCCTGCACGGCTGCGCCGGTTCCCCATGCCATAATGGTGCAAAGACTGAGAGGGATCATGATTCGACTGGGTATCGCCACACTTCTGACCGTCCTCGCCCTGCCCGCGCAGCCGCCGCGGCAGGGCCCACAATCTGGACTCGTCCGCCAAGGCCAGCTTCTGATGCGCGAGGGTAAGCTCGACGAGGCCCTGACCGTCTTCCGCCAGGAACTCGCGGCCGCCCCCAACTCCATCCCCGCATTGAACGCCGCCGGCGTCACGCTCGACCTCATGGGCAAGACAAAGGACGCCCGCGCCTACTTTGCCAAGGCCATCGAAGCCGCCCCCACGCCCCAGGCCCGCGCCGCCGCCCAGCGCGCCATGGCCATGTCCTACGCCTTCGACAACGACTGCCAGAACACCGTCAAGTACGAAATGATGGTCCACGACCATTGGGTCGCCGATAAGAACTTTTACCAGCAAGGCGAGATGCTCAACGAGGCCGCCCGCGTCTGCATCGAAGCCGGCGAGTTCGACACGGCCGAAAAGCTCTACCGTTCAGGCACGGAAGCCGGCCTCAAGGAGCCCAACATCTCCGCCGAGCGCACCGCCCTTTGGAACTTCCGCCTCGAACACGCGTTCGCCCGGCTGGCCGCCCGGCGCGGTCAAAAGGACGTTGCCGCCAAACACGTCGTCGCCGCCAAGGCCCTGCTCGATTCCAGCCCCGAAATGGCCAAGGCCCAGGCCGCTTTCTTCCCCTACCTGGCCGGCTATGTCGCCCTCTATACCGGAGACCCCCGTACGGCCATCCACCAGCTCGCCCAAGCCAATCAGAACGACCCCTTCATCCAGTGCCTGCTCGGCCTCGCCCAGGAGCAACTCGGCCAGAAGGAAAAGGCCTTGGAGCACTACCGCCAGGCCCTCGCCACCACCGCCCACAATCCCCCCGCGGCCTTCGCCAAACCGTTCGCCCGGCGCAAACTCGCCGTCAAGTAGCCATCCGCCCCACCAGGGGAGTGACCTCAAAACTGCTAACCTGTAGCCTGTGACTGGCAAATGGTTCATCCTGGGAATCGGTTCGGCGGCGATTCTGACTGCGGCCGTCGTGATTGGATTCGTCCCGGCGAAGTACGCCTACCTGGCGCTCACCACACCCGGCGGCGCCTGTTCGGTGAGGCAGGCTGCCTCCGTTGAGAGCCACAAACGCGACTTGACCGCCGCCAAGGACCGTATCCTCAAGGCCTCCAAACTCGTCCGGACGGACGACACCGGTCTGGAACTCTACGAGACCCCATATGGGCAGTTCTGGGCGCCGAAGGGAAGCAGGTATATCCTGCCCTTCAACTTCGCCGAACAGGACATCGCCATCTACGGAACAGGGCCGCAGGCGATCCAAAAGGGCGACGTGGTGCTCGATTGCGGCGCCAACGTGGGCACTTTCGCCCGGTTCGCCCTCGACGCCGGAGCCGCCAAAGTGGTGGCGATCGAGCCGGCGCCGGACAACCTGGAATGCCTGCGAAGGAACTTCCCGAAGGAGATCGCTGATGGGCGGCTTGTCATTTATCCCAAGGGCGTTTGGGATAAGGATGACGTATTGGAGTTTCTCGTCGATCCCGACAACCAGGCAGCCGACAGCTTCGTGATCCACCGCAAAGGGGCGACTGCGACCGTCAAACTGCCGCTCACCACCATCGACAAGATGGCGGCGGAACTGGGGTTGACGAAGGTCGACTTCATCAAAATGGATATAGAGGGAGCCGAGGTCAAGGCTCTCTACGGGGCAAGAGAGACGATCGCGAAGAACCACCCAAGGCTGTCACTTTCGGTCTACCACCAGGCAGACCACCCGGTCGAAGTGCCCAAGGCTGTGAGAGCCGCCTGGCCCGAGGTCAAGATCGACTGCGGCCATTGCGCCTACGCCAATGGCGCCGTGCGGGCGGAAGTCCTTTATTTTCACCAGTAGTCGTCGCACGACCCGGCGGCGCGAGCCGCGACCAAACGAACCTCAGGGTCTCTCCGATGAAAGTCGCACCGGGGAGCATTCCACATCGAGAGTTCGAACCGGAACCCGCTCTATCGAAAATGCGGATGGGAACCCGCTCTCTTCGTTCGCGGCCTCATGCTTGGGGGCTCCACGGCGTGGCTTTCTTCGCCATCGGCGGCCCGCAGGGCCATGGGGACTCCACAAAAGAAAAGGCCGGTGAAGAATCGGAGGAGTATCTTCACCGGCATAACTACCAGCTGATTCGGAGGAACGCTGGCGTTTCGTACTTCTTGTACGCTCTACGGGTACTATAGCTGACCTGACTCAGCTTTGTAAAGTGAGAACAAGAGATGCGAGTATTAAAACTACTGTAGAAATCGAGGCTATCCAAAGACCGGTGGTCATCAGCGGGCCGGGCTTGGCTTCCTCCGGCGAGGCCCGATGGCGAAGAAAGAGCGAACCGGCGGCGATGATGGGGAGCATCATCGCTTGAGCATAGCCTCCGGCCTTCACCATGGCGACGGGGGACTGAAAAGTGAAGAAAAATGCAACAGGGATTAGGGTAAGCATCCACACAAAGCGGTTGCGCCAGCGGAGGCGTGCGGGGTAGTCGTCGTGGCGAAAGCCGCCGGCGAGGCGGACGAAATCGGCGAATAGGCGGGAGTGGGCGGCGGTGGCGGCAAAAATTGTCCCATAAAGGGTGAAGATCGCGCCGGCGTAGAAGAGAGCCAGCGCCCAGTGTCCGAGGGTCTCTGTGTAGATTTTCGACAGCACGGGAATCATGTCCTTCGCCGACGGGACCAAGCCCTGCGGGTGGAGGATGCCGGCTCCGAGGAGATAGAAGGCGACGGTAGCCACCGTATATATGACCATCGAGGCGAGGATGTCGGTGTGCATGACACGGATCCAGCCCCTGGCGCGGGCAAGCCATTCCGGGGACGAGTTGCGCGCGCCGACGAAACGGGCGTAGCCCTTTTCGACGCACCAATAGGGATACATGAAGATCTCGGATGCGCCAACGCCAGTGATCCCGAAAACGGCGATGGCGGTGATGAGTCCGGCGCCGGGCGGCAGTTTGAAGGCGAACCCTTCGCGGAGGACGTCGCCGGCGTTGAACAGCTCCGGACGGCGCATCAGGAGCAGTGCGGCCATGAAGGTGAGCAGGGTGAACAGCCCGACCTTGATGGTGGCAATACGTTCTATCCGTTTATAGCCGCCGCCGAGCAGGATCCAGAGAGTCAGGCCGAGGATGATGAGGACCCAGGCGTTGACCGTGACGCCTGGCATCAGAGTGTTCAAAACCTGAGCGACTCCGCCGAACATCGCCCCGACCTGGAACAGGCTCATGATGACCATGGCCGCCCAGGCCCAGACCGACCAATTGACCTTGAATCTTGGACCGGGCAGGCGGTTGAATCCGGCCAGTCCGGTTTCGCCGGTGACGATCGAGTAGCGGCCGATCTCGGCCTGCATGGCGGGCTTGATGAAACAGGAAAAGACGACGATCCAGAGGGCGAGATAGCCGGCCTCGGCGCCAAGCGTGGTGGTGGCAATGAGTTCGCCGCTGCCGACGATCGAGGCGGCAAGGATCATGCCGGGGCCGATGCGTCTCAGCGTGGCCCAAAAGGTCCGGGGCGGAGCTTCGACACTGGCCGGGTCGAGGCTATAGGGATCGAAGGGCATTGGAGACGAGTGTACTGCATTGGGTGGGACTACTTGCCAAGGCGCTGGAAACAGCGGCCAAGGAAGTAGCGCACCGAGTGGGTGGTTTGGGAGATGACAGGTAGCCGTCGGATTCAGGTCTGCACTTTGTTCCTGAAGAACTCGCTCACCCCTTCCAAGAGTTCGTCAGCCGACCTCTTGTACGGCTGCAATCTGCCAACCCAACCGCGTCCCGGATGGAGCACGTCCCATGACGGCATTTGCCCCTGATATCGGCCTTTGCCAGGATCGTGATTGCCGAAGCCGTCAATCAGCCGGTTCCAGACTGGGGTGAACATCTGGATGAGCAGGGATTCACCGAGCGGAATCCAGATGTCATCCACCGCCAGGTAGCGACAAAGGAAATCAGCGTGTGGGTAGTCAGAACCACATCCGGCGCGAAGTGCAGCGGCACGTAACGTTGAACTGCTGCCGGATCCCGGCACTCCGCGGGTTTGGCCAGGCCGTACCGTCGGTGAGTTTCTGGAAACGCGACAGAGGAACCGCCCGCGACACGCTCTTCGAGGCGACCTTCTGGGTGATGTGGTCAGCCCGTCTCTCTGCGCGACGGATTCTGGACTCCAGTCACCGGTCGCCGATCGTCCAAGCCGAAACGGCCCGCACCAACTACGCTGCTTCGCGCCAGGAGTATCGATGGTGGAGGCCGCCCAAGCGCGCGCTTGATGTCAGGGCCGAGTTCGGTGACGGCTTGTTTTCGACCGGCCGCCGGCTCGGTGCGTCCTTTTCCAGAGAGTCGTGAATGCGGTCCTGGTGGTAGTAGCTCACATACTCACGAAGTAGCCGACGTAGGTGTCCTTCGTTCAGCGCGATGACATGGTCAAGCATCTCGCGCCGGCAACTGCCCACCCAGCGCTCCGCCACGCCGTTTTGCCATGGCGCCTGCACGCTGGTTCGTTTGGGCTTCCGCCCCGTCGCCTTCAGGAAGGCGATGACATCGGCATCGAATTTCGAGTCGTGGTCAAAGATGGCGTATCGATAGGGGCCGGTCTCCGGGAAGGCTTCCCGCAATTGTTGGACGACCCACTCCGAGGTCGGGTGACGGGTCACGTTGAAGTGGAGGATCCTACGACGCCCGTGTTCGATGACGAAGAAACAGTAAAGCGGCTTGAAGGTGATAGTCGGCACGGCGAAGAAGTCGAACGCGACGATGACTTCGCGATGATTCTGTAGAAAGGTCAACCAGCGCTTCGCAGGATCTCCACGGCGACGAAAGCGCCGCAGATATCGAGCCACGGTTCGTTCGGAAACCTCAAAACCGAGCCTCAGAATCTCACCGTGGATCTTGGGTGCGCCCCAGCTCGCATTCTCTTCCGCCATCCGGCGGATGAGCCGTCGAATCTCGTCGGTGATCTTCGGCCGGCCGCCGCGCGGGCGGGAACGCCACCGCCAGTAGAGTCGAAAACCGGCGCGATGCCAGCCGATGACGGTCGCCGGCTTCACGATGATCAGGACATCCCTCCAACCAGGCCAGAAACGGCGCAAAGTGCTCCAGAAGAGGCGGTCGAGGGAATTCAAGGGCGGACGAGGTCTTTTCCGTTTCAGCACAGTCACCTGCTGCCGAAGGGCGAGGACTTCAAGGACCGTGTCGCCGCGACTGCGGAAGAAGACGCGGATGGCGGCGAAGAGTGAGAGAGCGAATTCGAACACGAACTCCCCTTGTAACATGGCGTAACGTGGCATGGACCGGCTGACGGCGCAACGTCGCAAACTGCTGATTTGAAGGCACTATGGACTTCTGTCTACCCACGCCTACCCGTCCGAACCGATTCAAGGCGATAGTGCGCGGGAGGTTCGCAGAATGTTTGCGGCGGCGATCGCCTACCGCATGTAAAGCGACTTCTGCTTCTGGTCCAACAGTTTGATGAAGTTGCGCTTGATCTTGTACTTCAGGCGCAGCGCTTCCAGTTGGCGCACGAATTCCTCGCTGCGGCCCATGCGCTTCATCAATGCGGCCGCCTTCACCAGCAGACTGACCGATTCGTCGTAGCGGGAGTTCCGGGCGCCAACGATCGCGGACTCGGCTTGTCTCATGTAGATGGGCACCGCATCCTCCGGATGGTCCTTCTCCCGTTTGGCGGCCAATCGGAGCCAGAGATCGCTGGAGCAGCCACCTGCCTGAGCCTCTCGCCAGGCAGTTTCCACCTCGCCTTCGTACAGGAACACTTCGACCAGAAGCGAGTGATCATCCTCGGCTCGCATCCAGTGGGTCCGGCTCTGGCCACGCGATTTCTCCTTCGCGTTCGCGATGCGCCCCCGGAATTCGGCCAGCGCGCGCTCGCGCCACTCCGGCCAATTCCCCGACTTCTTTGCGTGGCGCTCCAGCGTCTGGTAGGTCTCCAGGTTGGGCCGCTCCGAGAATTCGGCCCAGATCAGCTTCATTGCCTCGTCGTGCCGGCGGCGGCGGTGATACTCCTCCGCCGCGAATTCCCGCAGTCGCCCATCGGTCCGATCCGGGAAGGCTTTCAATCCCCTCTCCGCCCACTGCAGCGCCAAGTCATGCTGGCGGGCCTCCTTGTGCACCTCGGCGATTCTGAGATAGCTGTAGGCGTGCGAGAGATCCCGGCTCATCACGGCAACGAGTTCATCCACGTTGCCTGACGATCTTGCCAGCGACTCCATGATGTGAGTGATGCGAAAGTGCTTCCCCCATTCGGCCCGCTCATCCTTCGCGGCCTGGGCGGGCACCTTCTTCCATTCCTCCTCGGCAAGTTGCCGGTATGCCTGGAGACCATTCGCCCCGAGGATTTCCGAGTATTGTGCGACTGCGCCGAAGAACACGTCGAGTTCGCTATGCAGTTCCCAGTCGAACAGGCGCTTCGCCAGCGCCACCGGATCCGGCCTGGCCACCTTGCACGCTTGGAAGTGGATGTCCTGTAACCGGTCCCGCAGAACGCTCAAATGCCCGTCGGAATCATCAATGCCGTCCGATACCTCGACGAGCATATGGAGAGCCGACTCGCATAACTCAATGACCGCCGGCGCCTGTCCATCACTCAGCAATTGAGCGATGCTGTCGATTGCATCATCCACGCCGCGTGCCCATGAAGATGCCTCGCGATAGTCGACGAAATCGCGCACGCGCACAGCTCTTTCAAATGCCCGGCGGCCAGCAGCGACTCCCGCCTCCGGACCAGAGCGCCGGGCCGCAAGGAGCATCACACGTTCACGCAACTTGTCATCATCCTTCGCCCAATCCATCACCATCCGCACAAACTGCTCGTGCCCCTCAAGCAAGAGTACTTTCTCAGCGTCAGCCGGCGTGATTTCCTTAACCTTGCCGCGGCGCGCCGCCTTTGCTGACTCCGACCCGCGATTCAGCCATGCGAGAGCGGCGGCAACGCAGTGCTTGCAGAACGTGCCGTCGCTGCCGTAGGGACAATCGCAGTTGTAGTCGAGCACTCCTTCGTCGGAGGAGAGTCTGACTGTATAGTCCTGAGTGCCGCTGACCACTGCCCGGACGCCGTCCGCCCATTCCTCCAAGGATTCAACGCGGCCGTTGCGGTAGTAGTCCAGCCCGCGATCATAAGAGCGCTCACCCGCAAGCCGGCGGACAACCGCGTCATTGATAGCACTGGAAAGGCCGCTCATTACTGACATGATCTCCCAGGCAAGCCGCTGTCCGCTGATGAACGCTTCGGCGGCTTCGCGCTGCGCGTCGAGCGTGTTGAAAGGCTGCTCCAGTGCTTCGTCTGTCGACTTGCGAGGGCGAGTGCAGAGGCGCAACACATCAGGCCTCCAGAAAACAACATCACCTCGATCCTCCCCGCCGACAGATCGAATCGCGGTCATCGATGAGGAACCGGTACGGATGGTCGTATGCCAAGCACTCTCGGAACTGCTGGAGGGTCCTCTCGGCGGTGGGATGCGCGGTGACATTGGTGTGGAGAATCCGCCGAGAGCCAACCTCCATGGCGACGAAAACGTAGAGCACCCGCATCGACGCGGTGACGGAAACCAGGAAGTCGCACGCGACGATGCCCTTGGCGTGGTTTCTCACGAAGGTAGCCCAGCGCTGACCCGGCGTGTTGCCACGTGGCCGAAATGAACCCAGGTACTTGTTGATGATGCGAGGCGAAACGCGGATACCCAGCTTCAGTAGCAGCTCGTCCGCAATGCGCTCCTCACCCCAGGTCGGATTGGCTGAAGCCATTTCGCGGATCAACTCCCGCAGGTTCTTGGGCAATGGTGGCCGGCCAGGCTTGCGCGACTTCCAGCGCCAGAACGCTCGGAACGCAGTTCGATGCCATCTGATGAAAGTCTCCGGCTTCACGATCACGAGGGCCTCACGCCAGTCGAAGAACAGCGCGAGGGCGAGCATCGACAGTCGCGTCGACGCCGAGGCTTTTCGCGGTCGAACCTCGCGTTCCTGAAAGAGCGCAAGTTGTTTGCGCAGGAACAGGTTTTCGGCCACAAGCGCCGCGCGGCCGATCAGGAAGAGCCGGAGGAGAGTGAGCAACCGTGATTCTATCGTGGAAACGAACAATGGGCGGCCGACGGTGCGGTGCACACGGGCCCCGCTGGGCCTTCACGAGAAGACAGCGGAACTACCAGACGGTCACGAGTGCTTGTAGACTTGGCCGCGGGTATCCACGGTAACCACCTGAAGAACTTTTGCCTCGCGATCGGCCATGAATAGGATGCGCCAGCCGCCGACACGGGATTTCCGGATCCCGCCGCGCTCTGTCAGCGGCGCAGAGAGCCTCGGATCGAAGGGAGTATCGGCCAGTTGTGCGAACCGAGTGCGGATGCGCTGTTCAGTCGGGCGATCCAGGCGGTCCAGGATCTTCTCCGCTTCGCGGGTGAGGACAACGCGGTAGGTCACAGCCCGCGTTCACGCTCGTATTGGTCGAGGGGCTTGACGCGCCCTTTCGAGATGTCGGCAAGCCCGCGATCCAGCGAAGCCAGAGTCGCGGCATCGAGCGGCGGCCCGTCGTCATCAGCCGCGTCGCGGAGATCTTCCAGCCACACGCGCGCCAATTCGGCCTGTTCGTCCGGGAGTTGATCGACAAGCTGGTGAAGCGTTTCTCTGGTCGTCATGGCCTTGCCTCTAATCTCCATTGTAGACCGCATCTCCTAAAATCCCCCCTCTGGTTCACAGCAAGAGAATCCGTCTCACAGAGGATTCTCCATTCGCGAGTTCGTTTTTCGTCTCACTTGGGGAGCCAATTCTTTTTTCTCCTAACATTTTATCCCCTGTGGTTGACATCGACGCCCTGCGTGCGTCGATGCCCTCCTGGCGCGCTATCCCCAATAACACCAACTATTTCCGACTGATCCGGTTCTCCGCATGGCAACCACGGAGAACCTGTCAAATCGACCGGGTGAGCCCCTTTTCTCCACTTCCCGCCTGACTTCTCCACTGCGCCGGAGAACACCCACGCGTGGTTAACGGGTTGTCCCTCTCGGCTCGCTGATTTCGAATTCTGGGCGTTGGTTAACGCGGCTGTCCGGCTCGCCCTGCTCGGAGCCTGCTGATGGCAGTGGTTGCAAAGGGCTCCATGGTCTTCTCCGTCCATCGGGAAGGGTCCGCCTGCGGTTAACACGATCGTCGGTCTCGGTTTACACTTTTCGAATTCGCTGCGTATGTTTACTGCGGAGCGTGTGTCCCGCGCCCCACCAGCCACTCGACAGCGAAACGACCGCGAGGCGGACTTTCGCTGTGGTGCAAATCCACAGCGAGGTGAAGATCTTCCAGCTCTCGGGCGCCGTCGTCGCGGGTGTCGCGGACTGGCGCCGGCAACCGCGTATCCCGGCCTCCCGCGTCATCCACAGCGTCGCGGTTTT
>CAZLDN010000013.1:48687-61356 GCA_964558355.1 uncultured Candidatus Solibacter sp. | reverse complement strand
CCGGCAGGCTTTGCTTCCGCGAAGGCCTTATAGTAGGAGTCAGGCTGGTTGGGCCAGACGACATCGGGGAGGATTCGTTCTGGAAGCAAAGCGGTCCCCGCGGTGCGAAGTCCTGACACAAGACATTAGGGTGTCTGCTGTCCCTATTCGTGGCCGCGGGGCGCCGGACTACTCACAGTGCTAACGCCATTGGGCGGCGGTTGCAAGGGCGGCGAAGGATGATTTCCACAGATGAACGCCGGCGGCGGCTGTGGAAAACTCGCTTCGCTCAAAACACGCCCATACCAGCTATAAGTCTGACCCCTTGGCCGAATTGAGCACTCGGCAAATTCGTTGAAGTGGACACACCGCTGACCCCTTGGCCTAATTTGGACGGGTCTGGTATTCCCTGAAGCCATCAACCAATTGCCGCAATGAGGCGGGTTTGTATTTTTCAAAGCTCTCTTCGTCCACGTAAACAAAGCCATAGGTTACATTCGACTGCACCCGGTTGAGGTCATCGCACCATTGACGCAGCCGTTCCATCTTGAGCGGAACGTCCAAGTCTTCCTGTCCCTTGGTCTCCACAATGACAATTCGTGTGGCGGATAGCTTGACCAGAAAGTCCGGGTAGTAGTTGGAGATGTCGCCGTGCGCGTTCACGTAGTCCAGTTTGAAATGCACCGCCAGATAGTTCTTGGCGTAGGAAACCACATCGTCGCAGTCTTCTAGAAAACTGGCGAACAGCAGTTCAAACTGACTGTCTCCGATAATACGGTTAAAGACACTCTTTTTCGGGATGAGATAGCCCTGATCCTTGGCCACAAAGGGGCGCGTCTGGCGCAACTTGATGGTGTCGCGGATTTCGGCGTCGCCTTTGTCATGCACTGTGAGGGCGTTGATCGCCTTCTTGAAGGTCTCGATCAAGGTTTTGGTAGCAGCCAGTTCTGACAGGTTGCGTAATGTGTTGGGGTCTTCCAATTCCACCGGCCGGTCAAACAACTGGTCCTGAACAAACGCCTTGACCTTGCCATACAGTACGTCGTAGCCGCTGACCAGCCGCAAGTCCCTCATTATGGTCTGCGCGAAGTAGCTGATCACGCTGCGATAATCGGCAATGCCAGCCGTGTCGAGGATGGTGGTATGCGTCACCTCGCCGGTGGTGATGTCCTTGAAGACAATCTCTCGCTGTTGTGCTTCGCTAAACTGGAGATAGGCCACTCGTTGATGCCCCTGCGCGCCCACATCCAGCGCGCCAAGGTTCTTGTATTCCCGGTAGACGCGGGGGGTCAGCACCGGGATTTCAATATCCAGCGCGTCGATGTCTTTCTTCTCGTTCTCCTTGTCAACCTCCACCACCAGCGGCGTTTTAGCTTGCGTGCCTTCGCCCATCGGCTTGCGCTCCAGCACCACACCTTCGGCTTGAATGGATTCCACAAAATCCATAAAGGCATTGGTGCCGACCACGCTGACGTATTCTTCCACACCGCCGGGGTACATCTTGCGCAAGCCGCGCCCAAGGGTTTGTTCCGGCAAGATATTACTCTGGGCGGAATAGGCACGCAGGCCAACGATGGTGGTGACGTTGCGAACATCCCATCCCTCTTTGAGCACCATCACCGAAATAATGGCCCTGCAAGGGCTGTCCAGGCTGTCAATCTCGTTGGCTTGCTTGCGCAGCTTATCCAACTCTTCTTTGCTCTTGCCTGAGGTTGATTCAGAAATCTCGCCGTTGCTCTTGGTGTGAATGACCAGCACCGCTTCGCCGTTCAGATCGGGATAGTGCCCCCTTAGGTATTCGGCCACATCGTCGCAGTTGCGGGTGTCATCGGTCATCACGAACAGGATGGCCTTCTTACCCATCTTTTCGTGCTCGGCATACGCCTTGCGCCACTCGATCACGCCCAGGTGAATGTAGTCGGTATATTTCTCGGTGTACTTGGCGCTCTGGCGCTCCACCAGTTTGGCTCGGCTGGGGGCGTCGGGCAGGACAGGGTGCTTGACCACATTTTGTTTGATGGCCTCCACCAGCGGGTAATCGGCGATGGTCTGGACGAAAATCGCGCCGTTGTTGTGCTTGGGCGTAGCGGTTACGTCCACTTGCAGGGAGAGCGCGGAGCCTTTTTGCTTCAGCCGGTTGTGGATGTCCTCGATGGATTTGAACCAGGCCATGCGTGGGTCGTGAATATGGTGCGCCTCGTCGTTGAGCACCACAAGCTCGTCAATGTCCCGCACAATCATGCCCAAGTCCACCTTGGAGTCGGTGGTCGCGCCACTGGGCCGCTTGCCCAAAAAATAGTCCATCGTATCCTCATCATCAGCCGATGCGGGTATGTCGTCTCCGGCATAGACCCGGTGGATATTGGTCAGGAAGATATTGCCCGTGGGCCGGGTAATGCGCACCTCGTCCTGCACGTGCAGGGTCAGTTGAAAATCGTCGCGCCAGTTGCGCCCATCCACACCGTTGTCGGGAATAACCGGATCTTCAAAGAAAATATGCAGACCCTTAAAATCCTTATAGATGCGATCCAGTACAATAATGTTTGGGGCGATCACCAGAAAGTTGCGCGCCAGTTGCGACTCCGGCTCGTACAGTTTGTGGTAAAAGCTCCACGCCAGAACCAGACTCAGCACCTTGGTTTTGCCGGAACCCGTCGCCATCTTCACCACGAAGCGCCGCCATGTCTCGTCAAACATCCCGGTGGAAACCGCACCGGAACTGTCAAAGCGCATGAGGTCATACTTGTCCTGCACGCCCACTACGTCGTACAGGTAGATGATGGTTTCCAGCGCCTCGCGCTGAGCAAAGTAATACTGGAACTCGGCCAGCCCTTCAGATGAAGCCCCGCCGGCCTGGGGCAGCAGGTGTGGCGTGTTGAACCAGTAATTCAGCAGGCTCCTGCTCGTGTCCGCCGCCCCCGCGTAGCCGTTGTCCCGCCACTCCTTCACCTTACGGCGCAGTTGCGGCACCAGGGGCGGCATCAGCTTCTCGGAACTGGACTCCCGCAGGGTTTCATCCGCGGGGAACCAGCGGAGGGCTGGGTCCAGGATGGCATGGGGCGAATCGGGAAAGTCCTTATGTAGCGCCATGTTCGATGTCCTCGATCATCTTGCGGATCGTTTCAATCAACGGCGGGATGCGTTCCATACAAATCGTGTAAAGCTGCTCGGTATCCACATCGAAATAACCATGCGCCAGAACATCCCGAAGACCGATTGCCCCGCGCCATTGTATTTGCGGGTAGCGGGCAAAAAGTTTGCCTTCTGTTTGCCTGTCAAGTTTTTTGAACTCCTCGCCAGCGGCGATCAGGATCATACAGATCGCATCCATACTGTCTATTCCGGCATCGCTGGCCAAAAAATCACTCGGTTGCGAGATGCCGGCGCAACGACGGGGAATTCTCTCTAACGCCGTCAAGACGGACTGTAATCTTTCCAACATCAAATTGGCATCAGACATAAGTTGCGTCCCGTTCAATTCTGGCTTTTAGACGTGGATTCATGGTGTCCCGCAGCCGGACGACGTCCACCGGATGATCCAGGAAGGCTTCCAGATCCTGTTTGAGCATGGCGGTGATGAATAGATCAGGTTGATTCGTCTGGAAAACCACATCAATATCGCTGTCAGGGGTGGCTTCGTTTCGGGCGTAAGAGCCAAAGTAGCCCAGCGCACGCAAATGGTATTCTTCGGCGTGCTGTTCCTTGAACGCCTTTAACAAAGCGCGTAATGTCTCAGTTGGTAAAATCTCTTTGCTCATATCGTCACCTCTACAATCGTCATCGTGTCGTTGCCGAAGATGTCCACCACCTTGACGGCAAGCTTGCGCCTCCCCGGCGGGCATTCGTGAAACACGCTGGTCAGTTCCAGCGAGCGGTCTTTCCTGGTGCGGAAGGATTGCCACTCGTTCTCGAAGATGTAATCCCCCGTCCAGACTTCCTCATATTCCGGTAGGTCCAACTGTTCGGGCTGCTCCATCCCAGGCATCCAGTCTTGTTTCATCCTGTCACGCGGAATGCGGACGATCTCGCGCTTGCTCTCAAAGTTGAAATCCACCGCCCAGTAATCAATCCAGTCCGTCCACTTCTTTGTGAGCACCTCGCGGCTGAAGACGCCATTCTTGTCCTTGCTCACCTTCACGATCTGGCCTTTTTCCACCACGATCTTGCTGGCTTTGTCCTTGAGCGACGCTTCAGCGCTGGCGATTGAGTCCTGCGAGTAGAACACCGAGAAGTCGGTTAGCTCCACCGCCACGCTGTTCTTCTTGACGTGCGGCTTTATCTCGATAGCCGCCACATCGTGAAAGACCACCTGGTTCTTCTCAACCGCCCGCTTGTCGAAGACCTCGGCGGGGATGTACTTGGGGGCGATGTCGATGCCCTTGGCGCGGGCCTCGTCCAGCACGTTGGGAAACAGCCCCATCTCAAACTCAAAGCCCAGAATGTCCACGCGGGTGATGTGCTTCTGGCGGCATTCCAGGATCACCTCTTCCACGAACAGGCGCGTCACCGGCAGGTTGACCGGCCCCACTGCCACCAGCCGCCCGGCCTTCTTGCCGTGGAAGGTCTTGAAACCCTCGGTCCTTTCGGCGCGGTAGGCGCGCAGGATCAGGTCGAGGAAGGCGGCCTCCTTTTCTTCCAACTGCTTTTGCTGTTCCGCCTCGCGTAGGTTGGGGTTGACGCCGATGTAATGCTGACGTTCGTACTTGCCCAGGTTGAGAATTTCAAAGGCGCGATAGTCCTTGCCTTCGGCTTTCAACTGCCGCTGCACGCCGATCAGCCGCTTGCGCGTGGTGTGGATAGCGAACTTGCCCAGGTCGCTGACGATCCACTTACGCCTCAGTTTTTCGGCTACGGCGGCGGTGGTGCCGGAGCCGCAGAAGAAGTCGGCGACGAGGTCGCCTTCGTTGGAGGAGGCTTTGATGATGCGTTCGAGCAGGGCTTCGGGTTTTTGAGTGGGGTAGGCAACTCTTTCCGCCGCTTGACTATTAACCGGGGCGAGGTCAGTCCAAATATCAGGAACCGATGTACCCCTGCTGCTATCGAGGTAACGCTTGAACTCGGCGACGCCATTCTTTGTGTAGCAAATTCTTCCAGTATTCTCGTATTCTCGCATCGTATCAATTGGGCACCTCCAAACCCTGCGTACACCATTCCATTCGTATTCATATCCGCCTCCACTCAATCCGGTTGCAGTAAGATTGTCTTTCCTATAACGACGATCATCTTCATCGCGGAACCGATATTTTGTTTCAACATACTCAGCGGCGAGCGGTTCAAACTGCTGATTGAATACAATCTTTTCGCTACGACTGAAAAAAAGAACTGTGTCATGAACATATGGGAAGAACTTTGAATCACTGTGGGATGAGGTTCGTTTCCATTCAATCTGCGCTCTGAATTGCTCGTTTCCGAAGATTTCGTGGAGGACGGCTCGGACGTAAAAGTTCACCCGCCAATCGCAATGCACATAAATACTCCCATCCTCCGACAGCAGATCGCGCATCAGCGCCAGCCGCTCGTAGATCATAGCAATGAACGAATCCGCGCCCTTGCCCCAGGTGTCACGGTAGGCGATCTCTTCCAGGATGCCCGGCTTCTTGGTGAAGGTGTCGCCGCCGATCTCGATGTCCATCGAAAAATCCGCGCCCACGTCGAAGGGCGGGTCAATGTAGATCAGCTTGAGGCCGCCCTGCTTTTCGATCTCCTCGCGCAGCGGGCCGTTCTTGAGCGATGACAGGACCAGCTTGTTGTCGCCCCAGATCAGCTTGTTCGTCCAGCCCTTCAACTGGCGGCCTCGCGCATCCAGATCAAACATGCTCATCTGCAACGCCGTATCTGCTGGCTTCTCGGCGCGCGGCTCGTCCACCTGCTCGATCACCTGGAACGGCAGGACAATGTTGCAGACCTCGCTGGACTTGCCATTCCACACCAATTCCACCTCGCGCTTATCCTCGAAGAGCAGAAAGCGGTACTTGTCCGGCAGGGGCTTGCCGGCTTCCAGAAAGCGGAGGATCTCTTGTTGTTCCTGTTCAGTGAGCCGTGGCATGGGAATACACTTCTTCTCGGTGCTCTCATGGTGTCAGATCGAGAGCGTGATGGAAAATATAACGCTCCGGTTCAGCGGCGGCGGAACAACGTGCGCTGCAACCGGTTGTCAGGCGACCTGTGTCCACACTACAGTCTCGCATGGGGCCAAGGGGCCAATAGTCTTGTCCGATGCAAGATGAGCCTGAAGGGGGCCGGATGGGCCAAGTTGGGCGAAGGGGACGGCCTTATGGCGACCTTGAGTGCTCCGTATGACTTCCACCGCGGGGGCAAGTTCAGCCACTGCGGGACGGATGCAGTGACGCTGAACGAGCAGCAGGGGGCATGGAAGGTGGCCGCGATTGTCTACACGGTCAAACGCGAAGGATGCGATCCCAGCCCGCTGGGCGCGCCAAAAGAGTGAGAGGGCCCGAAGGCCCTCCCGATTCGTGTGAGGTGAAGTGGATCGCTACCCGTTGAGCCGGCGACGCAGCAGGCCAAAACCGGCCAAGGCGGCTCCAAGGAGGAGTGCCGTTCCTGGTTCCGGGATCGGAGCGGTTCCTGGGCTGGTTGTGCCCCCGATGGAGAAGTACTCGGCCGCGCCGGAGATCGCATCGTTCAGGGCAGCCAGACCGGCGGCGTTGAGCGGAACATCGGTGGGGTTGGTCAAAGAGGTGACCAGGATGGATCCGTACAGGACGCCGGAGCCGAGGTCGTCATAGATGGCCTGGCTGGTTCCAACGTTCGTGTTCAGGGTCACCGGGTCAGTGGAAACGTCGAAGATGCTGTAGGTGAGTGGTAGTCCCGAATGGCTGTAGGATCCCCCCAGCCGGAGTACGGCGTCGGTGATCGGCCCTTGGACATCAGCTAGGCTGAATGTAAAGAAGTCGTTGTACGGACCATCGGTGCCGGCGATGAAGTTGTCGTTGCTATCGCTATTGGACGAGGTCGGACTCCACCAGCCCTGGTTGTTTCCCAGGGCGAGTAAGTCGGTTGAGGTGGAAAGGGTAATGGCTCCTCCGTTCAGGATCAGCGAATTGGGGGTACCCCCGCTGTAGCCGAACACGTATGCCGCCTGAGCGGTCGAACCGCCGAGCACAAGCATGGAAAGGGCAAGACCAAGCGTTTTCATCAGTCACTCCTCCGGGAAACAAAAAAGCTTAACCTAAAAGATACTCGTTGTCCAACGCTTGAGTCAAGAAAAAAAACCGACCGCCGCCTATTCGAGCCAGCCGAGGTTTCGCAGGGTCGTCTCGGGTTCGCTGTCGTCAAACGCGGGGAAGGCTTTCACCTGGCGGCCGTGTTCGAGTGCGACGGCGAAGGGCGGGTCGGTGAAGGAGAAGACTTCGCGGAGAGGTTTGCCGTCGTTTGACGCGGGGACCTTGAGCCCGGTGTTCTTGAGGAAGTAGTCCGTCCATTGAGGGTTGACGGTGGAGACGGCGATCAGTTGCACGTTGGACCATTTCCAGGCGGCGACCTTCCGCGCCGAGGCAAAGCAGTGGGAGCATTCCGGGTCGAAAAAGAACAGGAAGACACGGCCATGGCGGAGATCATACGGTTTGCCGTCAACAATGATAGAAGCCGGAGCCTGAAGGCCGGACTGCTGCGCGACTGTCACTCCATAGACCGAAAGAGAGAAAACGCCCAGAATGCCTAGGACGACGAACGCCCGGCGGAATGCGATGGGTTTGACGGACCAAAGCCCGGCGAAGACGGCGAGCACGAGCATGGCGGCATCGCTGATGAAGAATGCGGGTCCGACAACACGCTGGAGCCAGGGGAAGCAACTGCAATCGGCCCCACGGAGCTGATTGTAGAAGACGGCGATGTAGACCATGAAGGCGATCAGCATCAGCCCGGCGAGCCATGCGCCCCAGCGCCGCCAGCGCGGGACGATGAGCAGAATGCCGGCCCAGGTTTCGAAGATCCCGGCGCAGAGGGCGACAGGCAATGCCAGGGAAACCGGGATGAGGGCCTGGATCATGCGGGCAGTGGTCGAGAGCGGATCCGAGATCTTCCAGACCCCCGCGACGATAAACATCAGGGCCAGCAGGACGGCCGAAACCGTGCACAGCCAGCGTTTCCAGGCGGGCAAGGCTGCACCGGCGGCCTGTGCCATACTGACTTCCATGCTGCCTATTGTAGCCTTGCTCGCCACTTCAATGGCACTTTGGGGATTGACACTTTCGGCACGCGCGCAACCAGCGGATTTGATTGTTGAAAATGCACAAATCCACACGGCGAGTAAGACGTTGCCGGTTGTCAACGCGTTTGCAGTGCGGGGCGGCAGGATCGCGGCGGTGGGCGAGGCGGCTCTGGCTTTGGCGGGTCCAGCGACCAAACGGATTGACTTGAAAGGCGCCACGGTCGTGCCCGGCCTGATCGATGCACATGCCCATATGGCGGGGTTGGGGGCGCTGCTCGAATCGCGGGATCTGCGGCATGTGGCGAGTGTCGAGGCGGTGGCGGCCATTGTCAAGGAAGAGGCGGCGAAGAGGGGCGCGGATGAGTGGGTGGTGCTTCGGAACTGGGACCAAACGAACTGGGGCGGTCGATTCCCGACGGCGAAGGAGTTGGATGCGGCGTCGCTCGGGCGGCCGGTTTACCTGACGCGTGTGGACGGCCACGCGGGTTGGGCGAACACACGTGCGATGGAACTGGCGGGCATCACGAAGTCCACGCCGGATATGGCCGGCGGCAAGATCGTCCGCGACGCACAGGGCAATGCGACGGGCGTGCTGGTTGACCGGGCGCAGGGGTTGGTGGGGGCGAAGATTCCGCGCGCCGGGTATGCGCAGTTGAAGCGGCAGTTGGAGTTGGCGGCGAAAGAGTGCTCGCGTCTGGGGTTGACGGGGGTTCATGACGCCGGAGTTTCGGCCGAGGTCATTCGCGCCTATAGGGAACTGATCGCCGAAGGGAAGTTGCCGGTGCGAATCTACGCGATGATCGGCGGCGAGGGGGCGCTTTGGCGGGAATATCTGGCGAAGGGTCCGGAGGTTGGGGAGTTTCTGACCGTTCGGGCGATTAAGCTTATGGGCGATGGGGCGTTGGGGTCGCGGGGGGCGGCGCTGTGGCAGCCGTATACGGACGACAAGCAGAATACGGGTCTGCTGGTGACGCCGAAGGAGACGATTGAGCGTGTGGCCAAGGAGGCGGCGGCGAGGGGTTTTCAGGTGGCGACCCATGCCATCGGCGACCGGGCCAACCGCATCGTGCTGGATGCGTATGCGGCGGCGCTGGGCGGCAAGAACGACAAGCGGTTCCGTGTCGAACATGCGCAAGTGGTTTCTTTGCCGGATTTCAAGATGTTCGCCGATTATTCGGTCGTCGCCGCCGTCCAGGCGACCCATGCGACTTCGGACATGCGCTGGGCCGAGGCGCGGCTGGGTCCGGACCGGATCGCGGGCGCCTACGCTTGGCGGCGGTTCCTGAACCTGGGCGTGCCGGTGGCCAATGGGAGCGATTTCCCGGTGGAAGAGGCCGACCCGCTGCTGGGTTTCTATGCGTCGTTCACGCGGTCGGATCTGAAAGGTCAGCCGCCGGGCGGTTGGACGCCGGACCAGAAGTTGACGCGGGCCGAGGCGCTGGAGAGTTTCACGCTGGGGGCGGCGTACGCGGCGTTTGAAGAGAAGGAGAAGGGGTCGATTGAGGTGGGCAAACTGGCCGATTTCGTGGTGTTCGACCGGGACATCATGCAGGTTGCGCCGGCGGATGTGTTGAAGGCGAAGGCGCGGATGACGGTGGTGGGTGGGAAGGTGGTTTTTTCGGCACAGTGAAGAGCTTGGCGGCATTGCTGGCTTTGGCGGGCGCGTTGGCTTGGGGCGTGTCGCAGGAGACCGTGTTCGATGAAGAGGTGCGCGTGGGGCCGGGCAAGATCCGGACGCTGGATCTGGATATCGAGGCCAACGGGCGGGTGGTCTGCGAACACCATGTGGTGAGCGGCGCGTCGGGCGTAAGGGTAGTGCTGCTAAAGAAGGGCGAGGCGGCGAAGTGGGTGAAGGGCGAGGCGCATTCGACGCTGGCAGGGACGGCGTTTGCGCATGATGGGTCGTTCACGCACCGGGTGGCGGGCGATGCGGAATACCGGCTGGTGCTCGATAACCGGATGGAAGGCAGGGAAGCGGCCCTCGTACGGCTCCGCGTGACCGTGGTGCGGGGGGAAGGGAAGGGACCGGCGAGAGGTCCGGATCGGGCACGGGGTCAGGCGGCGGTGTGGGTGTCAGTGACGCTGTTTCTGGTGATTTGCGGCGGGGCGGGGTGGAGGTTGAGAAGGGCGTGGGTTGAGCGGGAGGAGCGGGAGCGGACGGCGTAGGGCTCATACGTCGCGGTTTCCTCAATGAAGCTGAGTATTCGCCGTCGTGGGGGAGACCGCGAAGCGACTCCGTCTCAAGACAATCCTCTCATGCCAACAGGAATACCCTAATGCAGGGAAGCTCGTCCGACGATGGTACGCCTGTATGTCCTCCAAGCAATCCAAACCAATCAGTCGGCAATTGGCGCTCATCCTACGAGGCATCATCCTGCTTTGCTTTGTCGCAACAGCGACCATGATCGCCCTCCATTTCATGCCCGGATTGGCAATTCTTCCATTTGCCAACGGAGCAAAGAGTCCTTTTTGCAGCACTTGGCAGGCAGTGCATGATGCTGACGTCAAGGTGAGACAGGGCGAGTTGCAGAAGGAAATCCACTCCAAGATCAGGCTCCTCCGGACGGAAGAAGGCTATAAGCTATGGTCCACTCCGTCCGGCGAGTTCTGGGTACCCGACACGAGTGATGAAATAATTGAGATCCTTCTCGCGCAACAGAAACGCAGCATCTACGGAGACTCGACAAACGGTGGCGTCAGGGCAGGGGATATCGTGCTTGACGGGGGTGCACATGTAGGCACATACATCCGAACCGCACTTGATGCCGGGGCCGAAAAGGTTGTCGCCATCGAACCGTCGCCTGAGGCGCTCGTCTGCCTCAGAAGAAATTTCGACCGCGAGGTTGCGTCCGGGAGGGTCGTGATCTACCCGAAAGGGATTTGGGATTCCGAGAAGACTCTCACCTTCTACGCCAATGGGAACGGTGCGGCTGGAGACGGTTTCCTGGAGCACTCGCCGAACGCTAAGGTGGTTGCCGAAGTCCAGGTGACGACCGTCGACAAGATCGTTTCTGAACTCGGGCTCACGCGCGTGGATCTGATCAAGGCCGACATCAAGGGCGCTGGAACACGCATGATCGCAGGAGCAGTCAGGACCATTCAGACCTTCCACCCGCGCATCGTCGTTTCGGTGGAGGAAGCCCCTGAAGATCCAGTGTCGATCAAGGCAGCTGTGATGAAGGTTGCTCCAAATTACGACTTCCGCTGCGGCCCGTGTCTGTTTACCGGAGGCGAGATCCGTAACGACACCTTATTCTTCCAGTAGCCGCCGTTCTACCTGCGAAGGCCCAGCGACAGGGTTTCTGGGCTTCGATTGAGGCAGCGTTGGGACCTGATCCGCCATCGCAGGCTGATGGTGGAGAGCAGTACTCCACAGGGCACGGCGACAGGCCGGGAGGCCGTCCTACTAGAATCCCGTGGGCCGGATGCGGTAGGTGGCGGACCAGGTTTGGCCTGGGGCGATTACTGGGAGGCCTTTGTACCAGCCTGCGGCGGCGGCGTTGAAGGCGTTCGTTATTGATGTCATGGGTTCGACGCAGAGGAAGTCGCGGCCTTTGGGGGCGTAGACTACGGCGACTTCGTAGCCGGGTCCGTATTCGATGGCGAGGGACTGTTCGCCGGCTCGGACGGTGATGCGGGCGTAGCCGTCGGGGTCGCGTTTCAGGCCTCCGAAGACGTCGTCGAGCAGGGTCTCTTTGAGGGCGATTCGGGTGGGGTAGGGGTTCGGTTCGGTCGTGCCGTTGGGGACGAGACGGTCAGTCAACCGATAGCGGGTGGAGGCGGGCAGATCGACGGTCCACTGTTCACGGGGGGTGCCGGCCATGCGGAAATAGGGATGGTAGCCGAGGCTGACGGGCATCGCGGCGGCTGACTTGTTGTCGATTTTGGTTTCGACTTCGAGCGCGCCGTCGCGGAGGCGGTAGGTGAGTGAGAAGGTGTGGGCGAAGGGGAACTGGGCGGCGAGTTCGGGGTAGGTGTGGAAGTCGATCGAGGCGGTGATCGAGGCGCCGGCCGAGTTGGCCACGGGCGTGGCGACTTTCCAGCGTTTCTCGCGGACGAACAGGCCGTGGATGGGCGTGTTGGCCGGGCCGGGGCGGACGTTGCCGAGGTCGGGGTTGAGGTTGTATTTACGTCCTTCGAAGGTGTAGGACATGCCGTCGATGCGGTTGGCCCACGGCCAGAGGAGCGGGTTGCCGTACATGGACGCGCCCTGGACGTTGGCGGGCGAGGTGAACGGGGCCCAGAAGACCTGCTTGCCGTGGATGGTGAACGAATAGCTGTTCATGCCGAGGGACGGGGCGATGAGAACCTCCATGCCGCGCGCGTCGTCGGCGAGGATGATGACCTGGACGCCATCGACGGTCTTGGCTGCGGCGCGGTAGGCGGCGGTGGACGAGTTCGTGAGAGTCATGACGGTGAAGATGAGTGTCGGCAGAATGCGGCCCATGTCCCAGTATTGTTCCACAGATTGTGTCGGGCACTGGAGATTCCGCGGAAGAGCCGGACCGGGGGTCCGGCGC
>CAZLDN010000013.1:0-48587 GCA_964558355.1 uncultured Candidatus Solibacter sp. | reverse complement strand
GGACGAGGGCGTCCGCCTTCCGACACAGCTTGGGATGTGCGCAGGTTACGCCCCTGCATCGGAGCCGGAGTTTGGGTCCGGCGCGGACGAGGGCGTCCGCCTTCCGACACAGCTTGGGATGTGCGCAGGTTACGCCCCTCCATCGGAGCCGGAGTTTGGGTCCGGCGCGGACGAGGGCGTCCGTCCTACTTGGCGAGTTGGGGGGCGGTGTTTTCTAGCGACGGGTCGCGGGGATCGAAGGCGGTCTCTTCCTGGCAACAGGCGCAGCGGCCTGGGGCGTAGGTTCGAATGGCACAGACTTCGCACCAGTAGGTGATGACGAAGAGCTTGCCGGCGCGGCGAATGAAGAGGGCTTTGAGGTGGATGGGGTCGATTTGGAAGAGGTCCTTGGACTTCCATTCGCCGTGGGCTTCGAAGGCTTCGCGGACGATGCGGGGGTCGCGGAGGACGGCCTTTGTCGAGATGTCGCCATCGAGGCGGACGAGGCGGCCTTCGGTGGTCTGGATCGAGATGTCGCCGCCGGCGGCGGGTTGGAGGCGTCCGGCGATGGAGGTACGGGCGGCGGCGCGGGCGAGTGTCAGCGGGAGGAAGAGAAGGAGCGAGTTGAGATGGCGGCGGGTCACTGGTTGTTTTGATGCGGCGCGGAGGGAGTCGGATGCGGCCCGCCCGAGGAGAAGGGACACTTGTGGGGTTTGCGGATCCTGCTGCGGAGAGCCGGGCAGAAGCCCGGCTGCCGGCTCGAAAGCCGGCCCCACTCCGGAACCCGCTCCCTGCGTTGCGGCCTCGGACATGGGGATGGCTTGGTGGCGGCTACTCGTCGTGGCCGGGGCGGAGGCGGAGGGCGAAGGTGCGTCCGGAGGCGAAGGCGGAATCGGTTTCGGGGGTTTCGAGGGAACGGCGAAGTTCGGAGAGACGTGCTTCGATCAGCAGCAAGGCTGCGGCGATTTCGTCGCCATTGGTGGCCAGGATGTCTTTCCAGATTTCGTGGCTGCTGAGGGCCAGGCGGGTCATGCCGAGTAGGCCAGGACCGGCGACGGCGGCGATGGGCGCGGGGTCGGGCATTTGTTCCAATGTCGAGGCGAGAGCGGTAGAGAGCAGTTGCGGCAAGTGAGAGGAGGCGGCGACCAACCGATCGTGCTCGGCCGGAGTGAGGACGACCATACGCGCGCCGATCTTTTCAATCCAGGAGACGAGCGAGCGGACGCGTTCATCGTCCATGCCGGCGGGCTCCAGCGGCGTCAGGACATAGGGGCGCCCTTCGAACAGCAATGGCTCGGCGCCGGCAGCGCCACGGGCGGTTTTTCCAGCCATCGGGTGACCGCCGATAAAAGCAGATCCGAGCGGCGCGGCGGCTTCGACGATGTGGCGTTTGGTGGAACCGGCGTCGGTTACCAGCGCTCCGGGCTTGAGCAATCCGGCGAGCCTGGGCAGCGTTTCGAGGATGCCGCTGATGGGTTGCGACAGGTAAACAAGATCGGCCTGCGCGGCGGCGGATTCCAGCGAGACGCCCTCATCGATGGCATGGCGGTCAATGGCGGCGCGGATGGACCTGTCGGAACTGACGCCCAGAATTCGGCCAGCGAAACCTGCGCGGCGCAAGGCGAGACCGAAGGACGCGCCGATGAGGCCGACTCCGACGATGGCGACGGTTTTCATGCCCGGATGGTCCTACAGAGTGCGGCCGATAGCCGGGGCAATGATGCGAAGCTGGCCGACGAGTTCCTTGAGTTGATCGGCGAAAAGCGATTGCGGGCCGTCGCTGAGCGCGTGGTCCGGGTCGGGGTGGACCTCGATGAGAAGTCCGTCGGCGCCGGCGGCGATGGCGGCGCGGGCCATGGGCAGGACTTTGTCGCGGCGACCTGTGCCATGAGAGGGGTCGGCCAGAATCGGCAGATGCGATAGCTTTTTCACGGCGGGAATGGCGGAGATGTCCATCGTTTCCCGAGTGGAACTCTCGAAAGTGCGAATGCCGCGTTCGCAGAGGATGACGCCGTAGTTGCCGCCGGAGAGGATGTACTCGGCCGACAGCAGAAGTTCCTCGACCGTGGCTGCAAGGCCGCGCTTGAGCAGGACGGGTTTCGAGCAGCGGCCCAGGTCGCGCAGCATGGTGAAGTTTTGCATGTTGCGGGCGCCGACCTGGAGCAGGTCGACGTACTTTTCCATGGTGGCAATCTGCGTATGGTCGCCAACTTCGCTGACGACGAGCAGCGAGTGTTCGTCGGCCGCGGCGCGCAACAATCGCAGGCCCTGTTCGCCGAGACCCTGGAAGCTGTAAGGCGACGTCCGCGGCTTGAAGGCGCTGGCGCGCAGAAACTTCGCGCCGGCTTCGGCGGCGATGCGAGCCGAGGCGCGGATCTGGGCTTCGCTCTCGACGCAGCAGGGTCCGGCCATGAGCGTGATGGCCTGGCCGCCGACCTCGACATCGCCAAAGCGGACGATGGTGCCTTCGGGCCGGAAGGGCCGCGAGGCGAGTTTGTAGGGAGCGACGACGCGGTGGCATTCGCGCACTCCGGGCATGACGAGGAACTCTTCAGGATCCACCTCGCGCGGGCCGACGCCGCCCAACACGGTATGAATGACGCCGGTCGAACGGTGGACCGTGAAATCGAGCGAAATCAACTTGTCGATGACCTGCTGAAGCTGCTCCTCGGTGGAGCCCTGTTCCATGACGACGATCATTGGCCGATCTCCTTCTGGTTGCGCTCGCGTTGCAGGTTGCGCATTTCGTCGATGATGCGTTCGAAGAGGCGGCGGACCGCCGCTTGCGACAGTGGGCCCTTGTTGTGTTCGAGGACGTTGCGGTAGACGGCGTCCTCGCGCTTGGGTTCGTAGACGGGCAGTCCGGCCTGGCGCTTGACTGCGCCGATTTTCTCGACGATGCGCGTGCGGTCGTTGAGGATTTCGAGGATGCGGATGTCGAGCGAGTCGATCTGCTGGCGGTATTGGTCCAACAGGGGTGCGGCTTCTTCGGGGCTCATTGGGGGCCGGTCTCCTTGCCTGAGAGCGAGCGCATCAAATTCTCCAACCGGCGTTCCAGGTCCGGCGCGGTTCCATACTGTTCGACAACCCGCATTATCGCGCTGCCGACGACCACACCGTCAGCGTAGCCGCCGATGGCCGAGACGTGCTCGGGTTTGGACACGCCGAAACCGACGGCGAGCGGCAGAGCGGTGAGGGTCCTGAGGATGCTGACGAGCGGCTCGACGGATGCGGCGACGGTGTCGCGTTCACCGGTGACGCCTGTGGTCGAGACGACATAGACGAAGCCGGACGAGAGTTCGGAGACCAACTTCAAGCGGCGTTCGGTGGAAGTCGGCGCGGCGAGAAAGACGGTGTCGAGACCGGCGGCGCGAAGTTTCGAGACTGGCCCGGCCGCCTCTTCGACGCTTAAGTCGGTCAAAAGGCAGCCATCGACGCCGGCGGCGCGCGCGTCACGTGCGAGCGCTTCGAAGCCGTAACGCAGAAGCGGGTTCAGGTAGCTGAACAGGATGATCGGCATCGCGCTACTGGCGCGGATTTCAGAGGCGATTTCGAGAACGCGATGGACGTTTGCGCCGGCGCGAAGTGCGCGGTCCGAGGCGTGCTGGATGACGGGGCCGTCGGCGACTGGGTCGGAGAATGGGACACCGAGTTCGAGCACATCGGCGCCGCCGCGTTCCAGGGCTAGTGCCAGGGAAGCGGAACGGGAGGGCGACGGGTCGCCCGCGGTGAGATAGGCCACAAGGGCCGGCCGCGATTGAGCTTTGGCGGCGGCGAAGGCGGCGGCGATGCGTTGACTGCTGGTCATCGAAGTGATCCGATCAGGCGGGCCTGTCCAATTCAGGGAAGTTGTCGCGATAGATGTCTGTGTCCTTGTCGCCCCGGCCCGAGAGGTTCACGAGGAAGATCCTGCCGGCGGCTTGAGGCGCGAGGCGAATCGCCTCGGCGACGGCGTGAGCCGATTCAAGGGCGGGGATGATGCCCTCGGTCTGAGCGAGTATTCGTGCCGCGCTGAGAGCATTCACGTCCGAACAGGAGACGTAGCGCGCGCGGCCCTGGTCGTACAGGTAGGCGTGTTCAGGGCCAATGAGGGCGTAGTCGAGTCCGGCCGAGACCGAGTGGGTGAGCGAGACTTGTCCATCGTCGTCCTGAAGCAGGTAGCTGTACGCGCCTTGCAGGACGCCGGGACTGCCGCCGGCAATGCGGGCGGCGTGCTCACCGGGAGTCAGACCGCGGCCGCCGGCCTCGACTCCGATGAGTTCGACTTGTGAGTCGGGAATGAATGCGGTGAAGATGCCGATGGCGTTCGAGCCGCCGCCGACGCAGGCGATGATGGTGTCGGGGAGGCGGCCGGCTTGCTTGAGAATCTGAGGGCGGGCTTCGTCGCCGGTGCAGCGGTGGAAGTCGCGAACCATCATTGGGTAGGGGTGCGCGCCGAGCGCGGAACCGAGCAGATAGTGGGTCGAGTGAATGTTGGCGGCCCAGTCGCGCATGGCCTCGCTGACGGCGTCCTTGAGCGTGCGCGAGCCGCTGGTGACGCATTCAACGCGCGCGCCAAGCAGGCGCATCCGGAAGACGTTGAGGCGTTGGCGGCGCATGTCCTCCTCGCCCATGTAGACCACGCATTCGAGGCCGAACAGGGCGCAGACCGTCGCCGTGGCTACACCATGCTGGCCCGCGCCTGTTTCCGCGATGATGCGGCGTTTGCCCATGCGGCGGGCGAGCAGGATCTGGCCGAGGCAGTTGTTGATCTTGTGAGCGCCGGTATGAAGCAGGTCTTCGCGCTTGAGGAAGATGCGCGCGCCGCCGAGTTGCGCCGAGAGACGCTTGCATTCGTAGACGGGCGTGGGGCGGCCGGCGAAGTTGGCCAGCAGGTCATCGAGTTCGGCTTGGAAGGCCGGGTCCTGGCGGGCTTCGAGGTAGGCGCGCTCGATCTCTTCGAGCGGCGCCATCAGGATTTCGGGGACGTAACGGCCACCGTAGGGGCCGAAGTGGCCGCCGGAGTCGGGCGTCTGCGATGCGTTGCTCATAATGTGGCCGAGCGCGCGGCTCGGATAAATTCCAAAACCTTCACGTGATCCTTGCGGCCCGGCGCCGATTCAAGTCTGGAACAGGCGTCGACGCCCCACGGACGAACCTGGCGGATGGCCTGGGCGACGTTGTCCGGTCCGAGTCCGCCGGCGAGGATGATCCTACCGGCAAGTCCCTGAACCAGCGACCAATCGAATGTGCGCCCGGTTCCGCCGCGCTCGATGCCGGCGGGGGTGTCGATCAGAAACGCTTCGGCCCCGCTGCTCTCCATTGTCGCCCGAACTTGCGCGTCCGTGGCGGAGAAGGCGAGCCAGTGGCGAATCAAAGGCGAAGGCCCCAAGTGGCCGTGGAGTTGAACGATGTCCAGGCCCGTCTGCGCGGCGATGGTCGAGTATTCGCTCTCAGCCGCATCGACAAAGACGCCGACCTTCAAGACTTCCGCGGGTAGCTGGCTGATGATCGCGGCGGCCGCGGCAGGCGTGATGTAGCGCTTACTGCCCGGCCAGAAGTTGAATCCGAGTGCTGTCGCGCCGGCCTCGGCGGCTTGCAGGGCATCGTCCAGCGTGGTGATGCCGCAGATCTTGATGAGGGTCATGACCGCAGCGCCCGCAGCGCCTCCGCCGGGCTGGCTGACTTCATGAGGTGTTCGCCGACGAGGAAGGCGTGGAACCCGGCGGCCTGCAGACGGCGCACGTCCGCGCCTGAGTGAATGCCGCTTTCGGCGACCTTGGTGACCTCGGCCGGCATCAATGCGGCCAAACACTCGGAGGATTCCAGGTTGACGTCGAAAGTGCGCAGGTCGCGATTGTTAACGCCGATGATGGATGCGCCGGAATCGAGTGCCTTGACGAGTTCATCCTCATCGTGAACTTCGACCAGGGCTGCCATCGAATAGCTTTCCGCAAGAGTGCGGAAGCTCGAAAGTTCATCGCGCGTGAGGATGGCCGCGATGAGGAGAATGGCGTCCGCGCCGGATGCGGCGGCTTCAAGGATATCGATATCGGCGATGGTGAAGTCTTTGCGGATGACGGGCAGAAAGGCGGAGGCGCGGGCTGTCTTGAGGTCGCTGAGCGAGCCCTGGAAGAAGTCATGGTCGGTGAGGACGGAGAGCGCCGCCGCGCCGCCGGCGAAGTAGGACTGGGCTTGTGCAGCGGGGTTGAAATCGGGTGAGAGCAGGCCTTTGCTGGGCGAGGCCTTCTTGATCTCGGCGATGATGGCCGGGGGATTGGCGCGGAGGGCTTTGGCGAAGTCGCGGCGCTGGCTGGACTGATAGCGCGCGCTCTGCTCGAACGAGGAGCGGAACTTCTCCTTTGCCGCGACCTCGACGCGCTTGCGGTCTACAATGCGCGCGAGGATGTCGGAGACGTTTTCCATCATGGGGGAAACACTCAAGATAGCAAAAAACGCCCATTCGGCTGATACGCGTACTAGCAGCCCGTGGTAGAAGTCGCGTGCGGCCGCGCAGCTTGAGGATTTGCCGCGAGAGCGAGGCGGGAGGAGGAAGTCGATGCTATTCATCCACGACGACGGCCAACGAAGCTATCGCGGCAAATCATTGCTGCCCTTCGGGTTGCGGCGGCGCCGGGCGGTCTGCTTCACATCGGCTCCTCGCCGATGGATGGCATCGCCTTCGTCGCCGATATTCGCATCCCGGCCCGGCGGCGCTCGCAACGCGGCTCGCGGGACTTCTGCCACAGGCTGCTAGGGACGCTGAAGGTCGAATCGCAGACCCGCGCGCCAGAGTCGTGGCGCGGCCAGCATTTGCGTGGATGCCGGCCCGGGGCAGGGAAGTGACCGATGCCGGCGCTTCTGCCTCGACGCGTTCGGCGACGGTGACCGAGGACTTAAGTGAGCCGGATTGGGGCGTCTGTTGGCAGGGCGCGGTGCCCTGGACCAAAGACAAAAGCAGCAGGCCACTGATCGCCGATCGACGGAGCGTCGCGCGCGGTAAACAGGAGTTGGACTGAGTCCTCCGCAAGCGGATCGAGCCTCTGACAGCGCCGCCGGCGTTGGACGAGCGCCAAGTGTTCCAGGATAGCGTAGACGTCGCCTTCCAGCGGCGTGATGAGGTCGAAGTCCTGCGTACGAAGCCGCAGCCGCGCGCCCCGGCCGGAAAACGTCCAGGCGAGGTAGGCGCAGCATTCGATCGCCTCTTCAAGCCAGGAGTCTTCGGCCGCGCCCGCCTCGAGGTCGAGCGCCAGTGAAACGGATGGTTCCTGATCGCGAGCGAATTCGCGGACCTGAAGCTGGCCGGTATGCGCGGTGGCGCGCCAATCGACGTGCCGGGCGCTCTCCATCGATTGGTATGGGCGGATGCGGTAGAAGTCGTGGCCGCGTCCCTGCAGGCGGGCCTCGGCTTCGCCCGCGACAGCTTGGGCGAGCGCCTCGAAGCCTGGCTTAGGGTCGAGCGCCGGGTAGACGATCACGTCGCGCGCGATGGTGACGTTCATGCGCCGCTCGGCGAGGGCGAAGGGGAAGCGCGAGGAAAAGCGGAACGTGTCTTCGGTGTGCAAGCCGCGGCAGGGGAAGAAGACGTCGAGCGTGTCTTCGACGATTGCGCCGCCCGCCACAACCGGGAAGTAGACCTGACCTGTGAACGCGCTGTCGTCGAAGCCGGAAAGATGGATCGAGAATGATGGGAAGTACCTTTTCTCGTTCTTGAGATAGATGCGGGCGGCCACAGTCCGGCGGGCGCAGATGTGGTCGGGCAGATGAACATCGAGTTCGAGGCCGGAGAGGCCGAGGCGGCTGAGGAAATTCGACGCCAGCAACATCGAACCCATTGCGGCCAGGAGCAGGAACAGCAGGTTGTTGGCCGACAGGAACGCCGCCGCGCCGGTGAGCGCCGTGGCGATGATGAACCCCATGCCAGAGGCCGTGACGCGTTCACGGACACGGGCCCGCATCCAGGCGCGAAGCCGGTTCCACCATTGTTTGAACCTTGATGTCAGGGCCGCCATTCGCGTCAGTTCGACCCAAAGCATGCCACAATGTGAGCTTCCATGTCGAGTTCGCCAAACACCGGAACACAGCCGCGGCTCGCGCGCTCCTTGGGACTTGCCGAGTTGCTGATCATGGGTGTCATCATGGTGCAGCCCACCGCCCCGATGCCGCCGTTCGGCGCCATCAGCGCGGGCGGCAACGGCCATGTGGTCACAGTGGTCCTCATGGCGATGTTCGCCATGATGCTTACCGCGCTTAGCTATGGGCGCATGGCGCGCGCCTACCCGGTCGCGGGCAGCGCCTACACTTACGTCGCGCGCGAGATTCACCCCGCGCTCGGTTACGTCACCGGTTGGAGCATGTTGCTCGACTATGTTGTGAACCCGGTCATCTGCACCATCTGGTGCGCCAAGGCCCTGATCGGCCTCTTCCCCATGACCGGCTACGCCTTCTGGGCTGTCTTCTTCGCCGTGCTGTTCACTCTGCTGAACCTGCGCGGCATTCAGGCTACCGCGCGAACCAACGAAATGCTCACCATCGCCATGGGCGTCGTCATCGTCTGGATGCTGGCGGCCGCGGTGCGCTACTTGATGGGCATGCCCGCGATGTCGGCAGCCGATTTCACGCGCCCCTTTTACGACCCCGAGCGTTTCTCCTGGATGTCGATTTCGAACGGGGCATCCATCGCAGTGTTGACCTACATCGGTTTCGACGGCATCTCGACTCTTTCGGAAGAGGTGAAGAACCCGCGTCGCAACATTCTGCTTGGCACGGTCGGCACGTGCCTGATCATCGGCGTCCTTTCGACACTCCAGGTCTATGCGGCTCAGTTGGTGTGGCCGGCGTCGCAGCCCTATCCGGACTCGGATACCGCGTACATCCACATCGCCGGACGCGCGGGCGGGCGCCTGCTGTTTCAGGTGATGTCGTGGACGCTGGTTGTCGCCACCATCGGGTCGGCGTCCGGCGCCATGCTCGCCGGGGCGCGTCTGCTCTATGGGATGGGCCGCGACGGGGCTCTGCCGAAGTCGTTCTTCGGATTCATCCATCCCGTCCGCCGGATTCCCAGCCGCAATGTGCTACTGATAGGCGCTTCGTGCCTTGTCGGCGCGTTTCTGATCAGCTACCAGATGGGCGCCGAACTGTTGAACTTCGGTGCGCTGATCGGCTTCATGGGCGTCAACCTCTCTGTGCTGCTGCACTACTGGGTGCGTGGCCGGGACCGCAGTTGGTCGTTTCTCGTGCTGCCCGTGCTCGGCTTCCTGGTCTGCTTCTATCTCTGGCTGAGCCTGAGCATTCCGGCGAAGGTCGCTGGCGTTGTCTGGATGACGGTCGGTCTGGCATTGGGCTGGTGGAGAACCAACGGGTTTAAGAAGAGCCTATTGAGTTTCGAAGCTCCGCCGGAGGACTGATTCACTTCAGACCGACGCTTTGCCTGCCGCGACATCCTGTTCTGCCCCGTGCTGGCATAAACTGTCAGCATGAACCGCCGTGCATTTCTTTCATCCTCGGCTCCGCTGTTTGTTCCTCGCCGCGCCTTCGGCGCCAATGATCGCTTGAAGGTCGGCGTCGTCGGACTCGGTGGCCGCGCAACATGGTTGCTCAAGAACGAAAAGTTCACCGGCGCCGACATCGTGGCGCTTTCCGATTGCAGCCTGCCCCGCTGCGACGCCGCGGCCTCGATTCTCGGCGCCGGCGCCAAACCGATCATTGAACAGGATTACCGGCGGATGTTTGAGCGCGCGAAGCCCGACGCCGTCTTTGTCGAGACCACCACACATGCCCGCGCGCTGATCGTCGCCCAGGCGATGATGGCCGGCATCGATGTCTATGCCGAGAAGCCGATGACCCTCACCATCGCCGAGGGCCGCTATCTCGCCGATGTCGCTGCCCGCTACAAGCGCGTGCTGCAATGCGGCACACAGCAGCGCTCGATTCCAGTCAATGCATGGATGAGCCAGAAGGTCCGCGAAGGGCTCATCGGCAAGGTGCGCGAAACGCTGGTCTGCAATTTCGAGGGGCCGAAATATTGGAAGCCGCAACCCGCGCAGCCGATGCCGGACGGCCTGAACTGGGACCAGTGGTGCAACCAGACTGAACTTCGTCCCTACCACCAGGAACTGCAACGCCGCTGGGCGTGGTACTGGGATTACGACGGCGGGGGCCAGTCGTGGGGCGTTAGCGGTTGGGGTACGCACGCCATTGACCAGGCTCAGTGCGCGCTGGGACTGGACGACACCGGCCCGGTCGAGATCTACCCCGAAGGCAAAGGCGGGATGGCGATGGTCTCGATGCGCTACGCCAACGGGACTCTTCTGCGGATGGCCGGCGTCCGCAGACCGGACCACTCCGACCTCGGCGCCATTCTCTACGGCGAGACCGGCACGGTCGAAATCCGCCGCGGTACGCTGCTGGCAAGCGATCCCGAACTGTTGAAGGGCGCCCCGCCCGACACCGTTGAAGGTCCGGGCGAGAACGACTGGCACATCCAGAACTTCTTCGAGTGCATCCGGACACGCAAACGAACCAACGCCCATGTCGAGGCCGCTCACCGCGCAACGTCGCTCTGTCACCTCGTCAACATCTGCCGCGAACTCGGCCGCCGTCTCGAATGGGATCCCAAGGCCGAACGCTTCAAGTCCGACGACGAGGCCAACGCCAAGATCAGCCGCCCGCGCCGCAAAGGCTACGAGCTGCCGAAGATCGGCTGAGCCTGGCGGGACAATTCTTTACCATCGGCGGCGTAAACCTTTCCGGGACGCGAATCGTCCCGTAATCCAGGAGGTGGCAATAGCCACATGACAAGATTACTACTCTCCATCTTCGCGGCCGCGACCCTCGTAACGGGACTGGCTTGCGCTCAAGGAATGGGTCCGGGCCAGGGGATGGGCCAGGGTCCTGGAATGACTGACGTTCAAATCGGCCCCGCCGGGGCGCCCGTTCCCGCCGCCAGGTTGGCGCGGCGGCTCGCGATGCTCACCAAGGTGCTTGATCTGACCGATGCCCAGGTCGAAGCGGCAAAGAAGGTCTTCACCGACGAAGCCGCACAGGTGAAGGCCGCCCGCGCCATACTCGACGGCGTCCCTGTCCAGATGCAAGCCGCGGTGAAGACAAATAACCTTGGCGAGATCGACAGACTCTCGGTGAGCATCGGCACGGTTCACGGCCAGGTCGTCGCGATCCAAGCCAAGGCGCGAGCCGCGTTCAGGCTGATTCTGACTCCGGATCAGATCGCCAAGTTTGACGCGCTCAAAGCCCACCTGCGCGAGAACTAGGGCAGGTCTGTCAAAGTGACCTTGTAACGAAGCTTGAGCGGCTTGCCCTTTTCCAGGGTGAAGCCGCTCACGCTTTCAGAGCGGCCTGGAAACGCCGCCCCCACGAATCCGTAGTAGCGCAAACACCACTGCGGCGGAGCATGTGGATTCATCGAGTCAGCTTCAAAGCGGACCGCCGCCCGCTTGCCGCCATACACTGCCTCCATCTCGGCCCACCGGTGCGCCACCAGGTCCGTGTCTTTCGGAACATCGCCCTCGCTTGATCGAATCACGGTACCCTCGCGCGGCGCGAAGCGCACGTTCAAACCGCCATAGGACTTGCCCCGTTCCTGCGACCCGCGGAGCTGAACCGGTGAACCCAGCGGTTCGAATGTCAATTCGAGATCGAGCGCGCGGGAGTTCGCCTTCGTCGGGTGAACCGTGATGGAAACATCTTCGCGCACGATGCGCACCCCGCCGGCTTCCCAGTAATTCGTCACCTGAAGGCTCGCCTTGCCGCCCCTGACAGCCACTTTCGGCGGCGCTCCCGTCACGTCATGAATGCCGTCCATCTTCATCCATATGTCGTAGAGTTTTCCGTCCACCTCGACGTAGGGCCACGCCCAAAACAATCCGCGGTGGTGATAGTGATCTTTCGGAAAATCGTCTAGCAGGCTCACGCCGGCAGGCGTGTGGAGCGGATAGACATAGCAGCAGCGCGCGCGGTCTGGCGGCGCTTCGGGCCGCGATTCGATGCCGGCGTTGTAGACCATCACGGGCTTGCCGTTCTCGAACAATTGGTAGCGTTGGTTCTCGCCTGTCTTCCATTCAAAGGGAGGAGCCGCCAGCAGCGGGAGCGCGAGTAGGCTAAGCGCTAATCTCATTTTCAAGCACCTTCCTTTCATCAACCTCGACGCCCAGGCCCGGGCCAGTGGGCACTCGCAGCGCTCCGTCTTCAAGCACGAACGGCTTCTTCAGGAACGACCCGGCAAGGAACTGCAATCCGTTGAGCGCCGCCGGGTACTTCAGGTTGTAGGCGCCATAGAGCTGCAGCGTCGCCGCCAGCGCGAGGTCCGGATCCGTCAGTCCGCTACCCAGGAACATCAGCCCATGGTCCAGCGCCATCTGAACCTGCTTGCGCGCATCCCACAGTCCCGCCGTCCGCGCCGGTTTCATCGCGATGCCGTCAAGCAGTTTCAGCTTGATGAACTCTTCGAGTTCGACGCTCGACACCAATCCCTCATCCATGATGATCGGCAGCGCTCCCTGTTTCTTCAGCGCAGCGAAGCCCGACAGCCTGTTCGCCGGCACGGGTTGTTCAAGCACATCGACGCCCGCTTCCTTCAGCTTCGGGGCCGCGGCCAGTGCCGTCGCGGTGTCGTAGCCGCCATTGGCGTCGGCCCACAGGAAGCAGTCCGGCGCATGACGGCGCACCTCTTTCGCCATTGCGATGTCGAACTTCGGATCCGGCGCGACCTTGATGTTGAAATGCTTGTAGCCCAGCTTGCGGCCTTCTTCCATCAGCACGGGGACTTCATCCAGCGTCCGCGGATTCAACGTCCACGACAGCGTCACCAACTCCCGCGGCTTGCGGCCCCACATCCCGGGGACGGACTTTTTCGCCAACCGCCCGGCAAGGTCGTGCAGCGCCAGGTCGATGCCTGCTTTGGTCATCGGCATACCCGTCGAGAACGAGGGCCTGATCGCCGTGTTCATCGCCGTGTGAACCGCCGCCATGTCGGTCGGATTCAAACCAATGACCGCCGGGATCAGGTAGTGCTTCAGCGTGGCGACAGCCGCCTCGACGCTTTCATAGCTCCACGTTTCAACCGGGACCGACTGCCCCCATCCCACCGTGCCGTCCTCGGCCGTCACCTTCACAATGATCGACGCCCGCTGGCTGTTGCGGAAGAACTTGAAATAGGCCTTCGTCTTGTACGGACGGACCCAATACTCAACCTTCGTAATCGAGGGCGCCTTTGGGATTACGGGTATCAGCGCTGAAGCCAGAAACTGTCTGCGTCGCATCTTTACACAACCTCCAAGCGGCCGGCATCGAACATTTCAGTGCCCGCCAACATCACGCGCTTCCGATCGCAGCCGCTTTGGGCAGGAAGCTTTTTCGTGTGGTCTTTGCGGCCGTCTAAGACATAATAACCCTGCGTAGCTAATATGACTGTAATGAAACAAGTGATTCTCCTCGTGGCGTTCTCCCCTCTGGCCTACGCTACGGAACTGGCTGAAGGCGTGAAGGTCGGCGAGGTGACGTCGTCGTCCGCGCTGATCTGGGTCAGGACCTCGACTGGGCGCGCCGCCGACGGATCGGTGGCTGGCTCTGCTGACCGCGTGACGGTCGCTTGCGTTGGCGTGAAGCCTATCCAAGCGCAAACGGACGCGTCGAGGGACTTTACGCACCTGTTTGAGTTGACGGCGTTGAAGCCGGCGACCGAATACACATGTGAGGCTACCCCCGGAAGCGGTGCGAAACGCCAGTTCCGCTTCCGGACCGCCCCGGTCGCCTCCGCTTCTTCGCGTGTTGCTTTCACCGTCGTCACGGGCCTCATGTACCGCGATCTCGACGATCCGCGCGGCTACAAGATCGCCGAGGCGATGGTAAAGCAGAAACCCGATTTTCTGGTCCTGACCGGCGACAACGTCTACTACGACAATGAACCCCCGCGCGCCACAACACCCGAGATCGCGCGGTTCCACTGGCAGCGCATGTACTCGCTGCCGCGTCTCATCGCTCTCTTCTCGTCGGTTCCCGCCTACTGGGAGAAGGACGACCACGACATCCTCAGCGACGACTGCTGGCCCGGCAAGGATCCCGACTTCATGAAGCCCATGACCTTCGTTCAAGGACTCGAAATCTTCGCTCAGCAGACGCCGGTAAGAGGCGCCCCCTACCGCGGCGTCCGCTGGGGCAAGTGGCTCGAGGCATGGCTTCTGGAGGGCAGGGAATTCCGGTCGCCCAATACGATGCCCGACGGCCCCGGCAAGACCATCCTGGGCCAGGCTCAGAAGCGCTGGCTGAAGGAATCGGTTGCGAAGAGCAACGCCAAGTGGAAGGTCATAGTCTCTCCGACCCCCTGGGTCGGACCCGACCGCGCCACCAAGGGCGACAACTATGCCAACAAGGTCTTCGCCACCGAAGGCGGGGAGATGCGCGCTTGGGCGTCAAAGTTTCCCAACCTGTTCGTTGTGACCGGCGACCGTCACTGGCAGTATCATTCCGTCGATCCGGCGACCCGCCTCGAGGAGTTTTCCTGCGGCCCTGCCTCGGATGAACACGCCGGCGGAACGCCCGGCGAGAACAAGGAATACCACCGCTTCCACCGACTGAAAGGCGGATACGCCGGCGTCGAAGCAACAGCCGACGGTCGCCTCTTTCTGCGCCTCCACGACGTCAACGGCGCAGTGGTCTATGAGCAGGAACGCAAGTAGACAGACAAGTACGGGCGGCCTGTTGAGGACCGCCCGCGTTGTTTGAGTTCGTTTGGTTGCGGCTACGCCAACTGGTGAATCAGCCCGTAGATCGGTTTCAGCGTCGGGTACAACACGCTGAACACCTCGTAGCCGCGCCGGTACGCAGCCGATTCGTGCACGTTCGGGATCATGCAATCCGCCTCGCGGATCACCGCGTCGCAGGTCTCTTCGACCGACTTGTACAGCCCCGACCCCGCCATCGCCAGCAGCGCCGCGCCATACGCCGAACCTTCCTTGTTCTCCAGCGTTGAGATGCCGATGCCGAAGATGTCGGCCAGCATCTGGCGCCAGAAGTCGCTGTTCGCGCCACCACCAGACGCCCGGACGTTCTTCACCTCCACGCCCATCTGCTCGATGACGCCCAGGCAATCCTTCAGCGAGTAGCTGACGCCTTCGATGACGGCCCGAATCAGATCGGCCCGTGTGTGCCTTGCCGTCAACCCGATCCATCCGCCGCGCGCTATCGGATCGAGGTGCGGCGTCCGCTCGCCCATCAGGTAAGGCAGCCAGTAGAGTCCATGCGACAGCACGGGCGAGGTCGCCGCCGCGGCTGTCATGTCCTCGTACCTCGTCCCCGGCATCAACTGATTGCGTACCCATTGCAGGCTCAGCCCCGCGCCCTGCGTCACGCCCATCACATGCCACCGGCCCTTCACGGCATGGCAGAATGTATGGACGCGGCCCGCTGGATCGTATTGCGGCCGGTCGAGATAGGCGAACACGACGCCTGAAGTCCCGATCGTGCAGGACACCGGACCAGGCCTCACAATGCCGTTGCCGATGCCGCTCGCCGCCTGGTCGCCGCCGCCACCCACCACGGGCGTACCTTCCTTCAAACCAGTCAACTTGGCCGCGGCCTTGGTCACCGTCCCGGTGACTTCAACAGACTCCTTCAAGTCCGGCAACAGGCTGGCATCGAGTTTCAACCGCTCGACCATTTCGCGCGACCATCGACGCGTGACGACATCCAGCAGGCCCGTGCCTGACGCGTCGCTCACCTCGGTGCAATGTCCGCCGGTCAGCTTCAGCCGGACATAATCTTTCGGCAACAGAAACTTCTTCGCCTGCTCGAAATTTTGCGGCTCGTTGTCGCGCACCCACAGCAGTTTCGGCAGCGTGAAGCCGGTCAGCATCGGGTTGGCCGTATGCGCGACCACGTTCGCCTTGCCGACGGTCTGGTTGATGAAATCCACCTGCGGCTGGCTTCGCTGGTCGCACCAGATCAGCGCCGGACGAATCACGTTGTCGTCTTTGTCGAGCAGCACCAGTCCGTGCATCTGGCCCGACAGGCCGATCGCCTTGACATCGTCGCCCTTCGCCCCGGCCTGCTTCAGCACGCCCTTGATGGCTTCCTGCGCCGCGTCCCACCAGTTCTCTGGCCGCTGCTCGGCCCACATGGGCTTCTCCATCCGCATCTCTTCGTGAGCGGCGGTGTAGGCGGCCTTCACAGTGCCCTGTTCATCCACTAGGAGCGCCCGGCTGCCGCCGGTCCCGATGTCAATTCCAAGCCAATACATAACTTATGAAGCCTCCACTCGATTATCCGACAACACGCCCCGCCCGGTCAGTATTGGTTTTTCGCCGTCCCAAACGCCGTCTCAGCGGAACGAAACCACCGCGTCGGCCACCGCCTCACCTTGCCTTGGCCGCCACTCCCGCTGCACCCCGTCCCATGCCGGAATGCGCTGTTCGAAGACCCGACGGATCCACTCCTCCAACGCCGCCGCGCTCGCCGCCTCGCCCGCCTTCAGCTGCCAAAGTTTTCGCGCCCGCGTCTCGCCCTGCGCTGAGAGCCCCTCGATCTTCAATTCTCCGAACCTGAACAATGGCCCCTTGTCCATTGACAGCGCCACATCCAGCCGCCCATCTCTCAACACATTCGTTGATCGCGCCGAGGCCATCAGGAACCCTTCGTTCCTGGCCGCCTCGATCACCTTCCCCATCGCCCGGTTCAACTTCCTCGACTCCGCGGCTTCGCCCTTCACGTAACCCGCATTCTCTATCCACTTCGCCTCGCCGCCCTCGATCGCGACCTCGCCAACCACCGTCACCGGCCCCATTTCGATTTCGACAACCAACCTCTGCCCCGCTTCCTCCTTGAACCGCGCTGCTGCATCCCAATGCCCCGACTCCGTCAAAGCCGCCCGCACCAGCGGTCCGCCTACCTCCTCCACGGCATCCATCCTGAACTCCCGCCCCACCATCGAGCCTTCCAGCACAGCCTTCACGCGGTTCGCCCGTTCCGCCGCCACCCCTCGAATCTCGACGCGCTGGATTCGCCCGACCGCCTGCTCAACAGCTTCCGCTTCGCGTTCCGCCGCCTCCCGCACCGTCAACGTCACGGTCCACCCATCCTCCGCAGGCTGCGACCGCCAGTTCACCCGTTCAAAAAAACCAGTCGCCATCATCCGTTCGACAGCGGCCTGCATGACGGTCTTGTCCACCGCCTGCCCCATCTTCAGCCCCGATGCCTCGACCACCCGCTCCGCGCTCATCCGCTCCGCTCCGCGCACGTCGACCTTCGCCAGCACTGCGCTCTGTCCATAAACCACGGGGCAAGCACAGAGCGCAAACAGGCACACCAAACCTCTCAGCTTTCCGTTCACGCACCTATCATCCACCAACGGGCATCCACCAAAGGGCATCCGCCAAATCGCGACTACCGGAACTCCTCGTTGATCCGCGCCAGCGCCGCCGCGTCCGGCCGCGTCATCGACTCCGGAAGCCCGGCGAGCGGCCTGTCCACCAGGTTCAGAGTCTTCGTGAAACTCGGCCTCGTCTGATCCAGGTACAGCAAGCCGGTCAATACCTCGTCGTTGTCCGACGATTGGTGCAGCCGCGTTACGGCGTTCAGCCGCTTTGACGGGTCGTAGTCATGCTCCAACTTGTGCAGCAAGACTCTTGACCCGTCATGCAGCGTTACCTCACGCGTGGCACCCTCTTCGAGTTCTACCTCGATGTCGTTGAAGAACGGAATGAAGTCGATCTCGTGCAGCGGCTCTTCGTGGTCCTTCATGTAGGAATAGGACTTCGTCGAACCCTCATGATCGTTGAACGCCACGCACGGGCTGATGACGTCCACCACCGCCAGTCCGTCATGCGACAGGGCTGCCCGCAGCAGAGCCGCCAGTTGTTTCTTATCGCCCGAAAACGACCGCGCCACGAACGTCGCGCCATACTCGATCGCCGCCAGGCAGCAGTCAATCGGCGTGAACGCATTAACCGCCCCGCTCTTCGACTTCGCTCCAAGGTCCGACGTCGCCGAGAACTGGCCCTTCGTCAACCCATAGACGCCGTTGTTCTCGATCAGGTACAGCATCGCCGGATTGCGCCGCAGCGTGTGCATATACTGTCCCAACCCGATCGACGCCGTGTCGCCGTCGCCGCTGACCAACACGCAGCGCAGTTGATGATTGCCGAGCAGAGCGCCGGTCGCCACCGCCGGCGCGCGCCCGTGCACCGAATTGAATCCATGCGACTGGCCCAGAAAATACGCCGGTGTCTTGGACGAACAGCCGATGCCCGAAATCTTGGCCACGCGCCACGGGTCGACGCCAAGTTCCCAGCACGCTTCGACCAAACGCTCCGTGACGGCATTGTGGCCGCACCCCGCGCACAGCGTCGTCTTGCCCCCGCGGTATGGCAAAACGTCCAGGCCAAGCCGGTTCGTCTTCTTCACCGGAGCCGTCGGCGTACTCATCGGATTCCCTCCTGCCGCGCGATCTCATCGAACACCGTGCGGGCGTCCAGCGGCAACCCGCCGTAATATCTGACGCTGCGCAGCTTTGTGAGCAGCGCCACATCCAGATCCAGCTTCATCAATGCCAACAACTGCGCGTCGCGGTTCTGGTCGATCACATACACGCGGTCATGCGCCTTGATGAACTCATCGAGCGACGCCGTGAACGGATACGCCTTCAGCCTCAACCACGAAGTTTCCAGACCCAACTCTTCACGCAACTGGTCGCACGACTCTTCCATCGCATACCGCGACGTCCCGATCGACACCACGCCCACCCGCGCCTTGGCGTTGAAACTCACCTCCGGAGTCGGCATGGCGCCGCGGATGGACTCGAATTTGCGCGACAGCCGGTCCATGTTCGCCACCCAGTCTTCGGCTTTCTCGCTATACCGCGCGTGCTCATCGTGGCCGGTGCCGCGCGTGAAGTAGCCCGCCTTCTCGTGTGGCGTACCAGGCAGAGTCCTGTATGGAACGCCGTCGCCGTCCACATCCAGGTACCGCGAAAACCCGCCCAGCCGCTCCAGATCCTCTGCCGAAAGTACTTTGCCGCGATCCACCGGCGCCGTGGGATAGGCGAAGGGGTCCGACATCCAGTTGTTCATCCCCAGGTCGAGATCCAGGTTGATGAACACCGGAGTCTGGAACTTCTCCGCTAGGTTGAATGCCTCTGTCGCCATCGAGAAACACTCCTCCGGACCCGAAGGGAAGTAAACGGGATGTTTCGTGTCCCCATGCGACACGAGCGCGTTCGACAGCGTGTCGCCCTGCATCGTGCGCGTTGGCAAACCCGTTGACGGTCCCACCCGCTGCACGTCGATGAACACGCCCGGAATCTCGGCGAAGTAGCCCAGCCCAAGGAACTCCGACATCAGCGAAATCCCCGGCCCCGACGTGCACGTCATCGCTCTCGCACCCGCCCATGCAGCGCCCAGCACCATGCCTGCCGCCGCCAGTTCATCCTCGGCCTGCACCACGGCATAGGTCGCCTTGCCAGTCTCCGGATCCTTGCGCAGCCGGCCCAGAAAGTCGATCATCGACTCGGCCAGCGACGACGATGGCGTGATCGGGTACCACGTCAGAACCGTCACCCCGGCAAAGACGCAGCCCAGCGCCGCGGCCGTGTTGCCGTCTATGATCAGCCGCCCCTCGGTGGCGTCCATCCGTTCCACTTTCAACGGATCGGCCTTCGCCAGATTCTCCACGGCGTACTTCTGGCCGGCCAGAACCGCCTGCCAGTTCATCTCAGCCGCTTTGCGCTTCCTCTCGCCAAATTGCTTGAATAGCGCCTTGCGGACCTCTTCGACGTCGATGCCCAACAGGTGGGCCACCACGCCGTCGTAGATCATGTTGCGCACCAGTTTCCGCAACTTCGGCTCGGGGCACACCCCGGCCACCAGTTTGTCGAACGGAACGGGGTAATAGACCAGATCGTCGCGCAGCCCCGCGAGCGCCAGTGGCTCGTCATAGACCACCGCCGCGCCCGGCGCCAGGTCCGTTACGTCGCTCTTGGCCGTCTCCGGGTTCATGGCGACAAGCAGGTCGATCTCCTTCTTGCGCCCGATGTAGCCCTTGCGCGATGCGCGGATGGTGAACCACGTCGGCAAGCCGGCGATGTTCGATGGAAACAGGTTCTTGCCCGATACGGGAACGCCCATCTGGAAGATCGAGCGCATCAGGACATTGTTGGCGGTTTGGCTGCCACTGCCGTTGACAGTGGCGACATGGATAGAGAAATCGTTCACAACCGGGGTGGCATGCATCCGGGATGCCTCCTCTTTTACCTCAAGTGGTCCGATTGTAAAACACGCGGCTACCGCGGTTCAACTTCGCCCTGGGTTAGCCGAAGTCGGAGAGCGTCGCCAAGTACTCCAGACCCACGGTTCTCCGCATCAATCCACGGCTCACGTGGACCACCCGCGCCCGCGTGCAAACCGCCAGCGACGGCACGGCGCAGTAGAGGATCTCGCCTGGCGTCAAAGCCGTTCGTGTGCGGATCCGCAATCCGCCTTCTGAGTAGTTGGTAAGCGTTGCTTTCGCCGTTTGGTCGTCCAGTGACAGATACACCATCCCCCGGCTTGCGATCCGCAGCGCGCGCCGCCGCTCCGCACTGGCGTCCTGGGTGTCCATGATTCCAGCTTCCCCGGTTCGCACAGCCTCTGCCACGCCGTTCGGCCCAGCGGTCGCTGGTACAAGTACTGGTCCTCTCGTTAATAACTGTTTACTTTTGTCAAGATAGAGTCTATCCTTTGACAATCCGTTTCCTCAGGAGGACACAAGGGATGCAACTCACAAAAACTCTGTCCACGCTCGCCCTGCCGCTACTCGCCGCTGGCGTACTCTTCGCTCAACAAGCACAACAACCCCAACCGGTCACCAAGGTCTCGCTCTATAAGGTCGCGCTCGACAAGACCGACGCCTTCATCGCCAAGGGCAAACTCTTCGTGCCAACTCTCGACGCCCTTTTCGCCGACGGCACGATCGTGTCCTACGGCATCGAGCGCGACTACCTCCACGTCCCAGGCGCGACCAACGTCGTCTTCTGGTACACCACTGCCGACTTCGCCGGCCTCGGCAAGGCCGACAAAGCCATTGATGCCTTCGCAGCCAAGAACCCTCAACTCATCGCCGATCTGTCCGGCCTGAGCGACATGAGCGCCCACCGCGACATCATCGTCCGTTCGCCCGTCATTAACACCAAACCCTCGTCCGCCTGCATGGCGAAGTTCGGCATCATGAGCATCGAGAAGCTCAAGCCCGGCAAAGTTCAGGACGACGTCGGACTCTTCAAGAAGTACTCGAAGGACGTGATGGATTCGCTCCTGAATTCCGGTGTGGCATGCGCCTACGGCTACGACGTGGAGGCCATCCATACCTCCGCTCCGGGGATGACGTACCGCTGGATCATGCTGTCGGACCTCGGCTCCATCGACAAGATACGCGCCGCCTCCCGCGCCGCTTACCAGAAGCTCAGCGAATCCGAACGCAATCTTCTCGAGGCCTTTGACGACGCCAACTACGACGCCTCCGCTCACCGCGACGGGCTGACCGTCGTCGAAGCCTACAAGTCCAAATAGCCGCCCCTCGGGCTGGCCCCGGCTTCAGCGGCAAACGGCCGGTCTCCCTCTTCGTAGAGGAAGGCCGGCCTTCATTTCAGACCCTCAACCCCGGTGAGCTTGATGAGATGCCGACGGCACAAGACTTCGTGGGGCGGACGCCCTCGTCCGCGCCGGACCCCAGGTCCGGCTCCCGGGTAAATCCGCTTCGAGCCCTCCAAAACCCGCTCATCAGCAGCGCCGAACCCGCCGTCATACGCCGCTGCTTGTAGCTCCCTCGTTCCGGCCGATCAGAAAGATTCGCATTCTCCACGCGCCGGCCAGTTGACCGCCCTCCATAACTCCATATAATTCAGGATGTCACCTGGGTCCCGCATGCCCGGCGTCCCGAAGTGGCCCGATCCTGACAAGGTTCTCGCAGCGTTCCAGGGACGGGCAGTCGGGGCTCGAAGTCCGCCAGGAGAAAGCGCCTGCTCAAAAAGGAGTCCAAATGGATCGAAGACAGTTCGTGGGATCGATGGCCGCCGGCACGCTAGCCGGAAAGCCGCTGCGGGAACAGCCGGTCAAGGATTCTGTGGCACAATCGGGACCGATGAGTGAAATCCGCCTGATTACCCTCGACCCCGCCCACTTCCACGCCGCGCTGGTGCAGAAGGAGATGTACTCCGGCGTGTCGCCGCACGTGGCCGTCTATGCGCCCCTCGGATTTGACCTGACCGAGCACCTGGTTCGTGTCGCCCGCTTCAACCTGCGCCCGGACGACCCAACTTCGTGGAGGCTGGAGATCCACGCCGGCCCCGACTTCCTGGAACGGATGCTCAAGGAGCGCCCTGGAAACGTGGTCGTGCTCTCAGGACGAAACCGCGCCAAGATCGAGCAAATCCAGCAGTCCATCGAGTGTGGATTGCACGCCCTGGCCGACAAGCCGTGGATCCTCAACCTTGGCGATCTCCCAAAGATCGGCCAGGCGCTCGACCTGGCCGAAAAGCAGGGACTGGTCGCCTTCGACATCATGACCGAGCGCTATGAGGTCACCTCCATCCTGCAAAGAGATCTGGTCAACGCGCCGGGCGTGTTCGGAACCATCCTGCCCGGAGACTCGAAAGACCCCGCGGTCTTCATGGAGAGCGCGCACCGGCTGATGAAGTCAGTGGCCGGCGTCCCCAACCTGCGGCCGCCGTGGTTTTTCGATGTTAATGAGGAGGGTGAAGCGCTGGCCGACGTGGGCACGCACCTGGTGGACCTGGTCCAATGGACCGTGTTCCCTGGCCAGGCCATCGACTACCGGAAAGACATCCGTATGCTCGGCGCCAGGCACTGGCCCACCACGCTCAACAAAGAGCAGTGGCGGCGCGTGACCGGCGTCGCCGAGTTTCCCTCTTCCCTGTCCGGGTGCATGAAAAACGGAAACTTGGACTACTACTGCAACAACTTCGTCTCCTACGCGCTGCGCGGCGTCCACATCCAGATGAATGTGCTGTGGGACTTCGATGGTCCGCCTCCCACCGACTCCTACTTCGCGAAATTCTGCGGCACGAAGTCACGCGTCGAGGTTCGTCAAGGCAGCCTGGAGAACTTCCGGCCCGAGGTCTATGTCGTCCCAAACACTTCGGCGCTCAAGATCGAAGTGCTCGCCGGTTTGCGGAAGCAGATCGGTGTTCTCCAATCCACCCTCGACGGACTGGGCGTCGAGGAGCGCGGCGACGAGTTCCGCCTCACGATTCCTGACCGCCACCGCGTGAGTCACGAGGCGCACTTCGCGCAGGTGACCCGGCAGTTCTTTGAATACCTCAAGAATCCCCAGGCCCTGCCGGCCTGGGAGAAACCGAACATGCTGGCCAAGTACCATGTCACGACGGCAGGCGTCGAACTGGCGCGTGCCAGGGATCCGAAGTAAATTGAATCTAAGCTAAGGAGCGGCTCTCATCATGAATAGAAGGAATTTCGTTGGAGCAATCGCGGCCGCGGCCGGCGGCGCTTCGCAGGCGCCTGCCGCCCAAGGCGGCAAACCCGTCCGGGAAACGCCGTTGACACCCGATTATTGGGGTCCGCTGTATTACGACGAGCAGGAACGGCAACACCTCAACGAGGTACTCGACACAGGCCGGCCTTTCCGATGGTACGGGCGCGGCAGCCAGCCGCCGATGATGGTTGCCACCTACGAAAAGGAATTCGCGGCGCGCATGAATACCAGATTCGCGCTCGCCGTCACGTCCGGTACGGCTGCGCTCGAAGTGGCCATGGCCGCGCTACAGATCGGGCCGGGCGACGAGGTCATCATACCCGCCTGGACCTGGCACTCCTCGGCCACTGCCGTGGTGCGCTCGGGCGCGCTGCCGGTCTTCGCCGAAATCGACGAGTCGTTCAACATCGACCCGTCCGACATCGAGCACCGCATCACGCCTAAGACCAAGGTCATCATGGCTGTCCACTTGCAGGGCTGTCCCGCCGACATGGACGCCGTTCTTTCGGTTGCCCGCAAACGCGGCATCAAAGTCCTGGAAGATTGCGCTCAGTCGGTCGGTGGCAGCTACAAGGGCAAGCCGCTCGGCTCGATGGGCGACATCTCGATCTACAGCCACCAGCTCAATAAGACCATCACCGCCGGCGAAGGCGGATCCGTGGTGACCAACGACCCCGTGCTGTTCGAGCGAGCCGCCCGCTTCCACGATCTCGGCGCGCTGCGCGGCCTGCACGGCGGCATCGTCGGCAAGCCCAGTCTGGACGTGTTTGCCGGCGCCAACTACCGCATGAGCGAATTCACCGGCGGAGTCATGCTGGCCCAGGTGCGGAAGCTCGACCGCATCGTGAGCGCGGTCCGGGCCAACGCCAGGCGTGTCTATGACGGCATCCGCGATCTGCCCGGCATTCGCTTCCGCCATCTGCCCGACCCGGAAGGCGACCTGGGAAGCGCCGTCTTCCTGCGCTTCGACAGCAAGGAGAAGCGCGTCAAGTTCCAGGCGTTGATGAAGGCGGAAAATGTCCCTGTAGGCCCCCCAGGCGGTTCGGTCGTCCTGCCCGTGCTCCCCTACATCGTGAACAAGGTCACCGTCCACCCGGATTGGCCCACGTGGACCTCCGCGCGCGGCAAGTCGATCAAATACGGCCCGGCCACCTGCCCGCGGACCCTCGATATCCTCGACCGGTTCGCCGGCCCCTCGCTGGATCCAAAGTACACGCGGCGCGACACCGACGACATCATCGCCGCGATCCGCAAAGTGTACCCGGCCATCGCCTGAGGACGGAAAACAAATGAGCACTGTCGATCGCTTCAAGGCTTTGGCGATCCACGGCGGCAGCCCCGTGAGGACGCTCCCGCTGCCACTCGAGTTCCCCGGAGTCCATTTCATGGATCAGGAGGAGGAGGACGCCGTCCTGCGCGTCATTCGCTCCCGGTCGCCATTCCGCTTCTATGGAATGGACCTCCGCCACGAGGCGGCCGGCTTCGAACGAGAGTTCGCCGAATTCCTCGGCGTTCGCCACGCGGTCGCCGTGGGCAGCGGCACCGGCGCCCTGCACACCGCCCTCGGCGCGCTCGGCGTAGGCCCCGGCCAGGAAGTGATCGTCCCCGCTTACCTGTGGGTTTCGATCATCGCGGCAGTGGTCAACCGCGGCGCGATTCCGGTCTTTGCCGACATCGACCAGACCTTCTGCCTCGACCCCGCCGATGTCGCCCGCAAGATCACCCCGCGCACGTCCGGAATCGTCATGGTGCATATGAGCGGCGCGCCCGGCAATGTCCAGGAAGTCCTCAAGGTCGCTCGCGCCCACGACCTGTTCCTGGTCGAGGACTGCGCGCAGTGCGCCGGAGGCAGCATCGGCGGCCGCAAGGTAGGCGCCTTCGGCGACATGGCCATCTTCAGCTTCCAGATGAATAAGAACATGACCTCCGGCGAGGGCGGTTGCGTGGTGACCGGCGACCTTCAACTCCACCGCCGGGCCGTTGCCTGTCATGACCTCGGTTATCCCCGCAACGACGAGGGCCGGATGATGTTCGATCTTCCGGATCTCCAACTCTGGGGAATGGGCTGCCGCATGGACGAACTCCGTGCGGCCGTACTTCGCGCGCAGTTGCGGAAACTGCCGCACATTACCGCGGCGATGCGCGGCAGCAAGTACCGTATCAGGGCAGCGATCGAAAAGTTCTCCTGCGTCACCCTGCGCTCGATTCAGGACCCGGCGGGCGATACAGGCGCCTTCCTGATCACCACCTACCGCGACGCCGCGACCGCGCAAAAAGCCAGGGACGCCCTCAGAGCCGAGGGCATCCGCACCGCCCCGCAAGGCGTCTCGAATATCCTGATGACCGAGTGGGGCCTGCACCTCTACTACAACAACCTGAGCCTGCTCAAACGCGCCAGCATCGACGGAAAGGGATTCCCCTGGAACCTGGCCGAGAACAGTGGGAGCGCGGTCGAATACGGCAAGGGTCTCTGCCCGGTAGCCGATAGCCTGTTCGAGCGCAGCGTCCTGCTGGCGATCCCGTCGTGCCTGACAACGAGGGATGAGGACGACATTATCGCGGCCTTCGAGAAAGTGCTACCAGCCGTGGAGTCCGGCTTGCTCTAGATGAGGAAGGAGGATTTTGTCATGAGAAGAGGGGAATCGGTTTCGCGAGCGCTTTTGATCCGAACGTTGATGGCGGTGGTGCTGGCCGCGCCCGGCGCCGCCGCGCAAGCCGGGCAATTCCGCGCCTCCGCCGTCAAGGTGGACATCACTCCTTCATCGAGTAAATGGCTGGCAGGTTACCCGCCCCGTCAATCCACCGGCGTCCACGACCGCATCTTCCACCGCGTTGTCGCCATGGACGACGGCGTGACACAGTTCTTCCTCGCCTCCTCCGATCTGTGCCTGATCGCCCCTTCGGTCTATGACGAATTCGCCGCGCAGTTGAAGAAGGAGACCGGTATCGATCCGGTCCAGGTCTGGTGGACGGTCACCCACACTCACTCGGCTCCCGAAGTGGGCCCGCACGCGATGGCAAAACTGATGATGCCGGAACGCTACGGCCACGCGCCGGACGCCGAATACACGGCCGCCGTGCAACGGGCGCTCATCGACGCCATCAAAGAGGCCCGGGCGAAGCTGGCGCCCGCCCGCCTAGCCTCCGGCACGGGCTTCTCATCGGCCAACATCAACCGCCGTGCGCGCGACCCCAAGGGCGCGATTTCGCTCGGCCTGAATCCCGACGGTCCAGTGGACCGGCAGATCGGCCTCATCCGGCTCGAGACGCCAGACGGGGCGCCTATCGCCCTCATTGCCAACTACTCGATGCACGCCACCGCCCTCGGCCCTCAGAACAAGCTGATCAGCGGCGACGCCGTCGGCACGGTCAGCGCATATGTCGAGGAGAAGATCGGTGCGCCCGTGCTGTTCGTCAATGGCGCCGCCGGAGACCTGGCCCCCATTTACACGGTCCAGGCCGACTTCCGCGCGGCTCACATCACCGAGTTCAACGTGCTGCTGGGCGACAAAATCCTTGCCGCTAACAGCTCGATTCGTGCGGCCGGGACCGAGGTGCGCCTTCGTCCGCTCGAAAAGATCGTCGAGACGCCGCGCCGCGAAGGCTTCGGTTGGAGCGCCGAAATCGGCGACTACCTCAAAGCAGCCGAGGGCGAGGCTGGCGTCATCCGCATGCCCGTCCGGTTCCTGTTCATCAACGACGACCTTGCTCTCTGGGCGGCCCCGGTCGAGCTGTTTTGCGAGATCTCGATGGGCATTCGCAGCCGCTCGCCCTACGCGCATACGTTCTACTTCGGCTACGCCAACGGCTGGTTCGGCTACCTGGCAACGAAAAAGGCCTTCGCCGAAGGCGGCTACGAGACCAGGACCTCGCCCTTCACCGACCGCGTCGAGGACGATCTCACCCGCGTGGTGACCACTTGTTTGCAAGGGCGCGGCAGATGAACCCGGTCTGGAACGTCACATTGGCCCCGCGTCGGCCGATCCGCCCGTCGCCTGAACCGCCGGCTTACTGCTTCACGAAGACGGCCTTCATGGTCAACTCGCCCATCGGCGCTACCATCTTGCTGTCCACCGTCATCGTCTTTCCATCCTCGGAGATTGACCAACGCTCCACCCCCGTGATCTCCACCTGTTGACCCTGGACGTTCATGGATCTCTTCGAATCGATGACCACTACATTGCCTTCCCACCTCGGCGTATACAGAATCACGCCGCGCGGCGTCTCCTGCTTCTGTTCCTTGCCATCCAGAGTGTAGGCCGTGTCCGTCGTCCGGTCGCCATTCGGTGTCGACTGCGTCGTCTTCACCTTGATCGCGGGGTCTTGATGCTCGATTACCCGCTCCATCTTATCCGGCGCTGGCATCTTGCCAAACTCGCTCTTCGACGCGTCCAGCTTCCACGTGCCCGTGAAGTCCGGCTTGTCCGCTGCCGCGGCCGACATCATCACCGCCAACGCGGCCAACACAATCCTGCGTTTCATCCGTTCATTTCCTTTCATCCGAGCCCAGCCGCGACCGTTATGCCGCGGTCGCCGCTCCATGCTCCACCGCAACGTCGAGGCACTCTGCCTAGCCTGAATATCGCACACCCGCTATCGAGCCTTCAGCAACAAAGACGCATTCAGCAGGTAAGGGGATACGGCCCCAGGTAAATTCGTCAGCGGCATCACCTCATCGCCAACCGGCAAATTCAGCGTCTGCCGCATCCACTCCCGCCTCGCGTCGCAACGCGCCGCGCACCCCGGAGATAACCGCTCGATCTCGGCCCGCAGCGCCGCATCGGCGAGTGCGTAGCCGTCCTCCATCCGCGACGAATAGTACTCCGGATGCGATGGAATCACGTCCGCCTGCATCACCATCCCCGCCCTCAGCCGCACCGCTGAATCCGCCCAAACCGGCGAACTGATCCATTCATCGAACCCGATCAGATGCCCGGCGTTCAGAAAGACATGGAACCGGCCGGCGTCCAGCCGCGAGTGAATCGCGTCATGCAACTCGCCGCCCGTCGCGCCGATCCGCAGCCGCTCAAACCATCCCGCCATCGCGTCCATATACGGTCCGGCGAACGCTTCGACGTAATCCCGCGCCGCCTCCGGCAGATCCGCGGGTCCCTCCGCCACCCATCCGGCCCGGCAACAGTTCGCGCCCCAGTAACAGATTCCGCACGAAAACCGCCCGCCCCGTGCCACTCGCTCGCCCCGCGCGCTTGCCAGCGACACCCGGTTCCCGCCGCACTTCAGCGTCGTGTGGCAACCCAGCGGAACCCCGTTATACTCCACGCGCTTCAGCAGGTCATAATCAAGCGCCCCAGGTTCGATCGCCCCGATCACCCGCCGCATCCCGTCGCTCGCCAGCGTCCCCGTCCACTCGAAAAAAACGATCTCTTCCGCCGCCGCCGCGGTTCTCAACCCATCGTCCGGATCGACAAACACCCCAGCCGCGTTCTCGACGTTCTCCCAACCGGCGGCAAACCGCACCGCGTCCACCATGTACGACGGCGCGTCGATCCGCCGCTGGTCGTCATAAGGTTTCCATCCGGCGAACCCCACCCGCGAATGAGCGTCGATCCCCTCATCGCGCAAGATCTCAGCCAGCGCCCGTGAATCGGCGTTCGGCATCGTCGGCAGCGACAACCATTGGTACCGTTCAACTCTCATCGGAGCCGGCGTGGCCGGCAGATAGTTGACACACTCGTTTCCCGCCAGCATCAGGGGATCGCCGGTCAATCCAATAATCAGCAGCGCCTCTTCAAATCGCGGGTCAAATCCAGCCAGCCACACCAGGTTGGCGAAATGCTCACGATCGCCATAAACAATCAGGTGCGTCCATCCTTGCCGATCCATCCGCTCCCTGACCCTGTCCAGGCGCGCCTGATAGCCCTCCCGCCCCAGCCGCCACTGCGGCGGCTCCGCTGCCCGCCCAAAGTCCGGAATCTCCGCTTCGATCAGCCTTGCCATTGGTTGAGAACCATCCCAAACAGATCGCCCCACGACCCGCCGCTGCGCTCGAAGCCGCGTTGCATCTCGACCCATTCGCGCCTGCCCGTGTCCATTCCCGCCAGCCCAAGCGAGTAGCCCCTGTTCCGGCCCACCGGCGCGATCTGCGGCTTACTCCACTTTGTCGGATCGGCCAGAAACGGGGCGATATACTCAATACTCCTCAGCATCCCGGCCCCTTCCTTGGTCCTGAAACTCCACAGGTCCCGTCCGCGCCGTTTCGCCATCCGGCACAACAGCGCGAAGCCGTCGAGGTTCATCAGCGAATAGCTCAGCGATTTTGTCCGGGCCTCTTCCAGCGGGGCGCTCCCGTCGGGCCGCAATTGGTGCGGAACCAGGTACGCCTCATGGAAATCGTAGGCGATCTTCTCGGCCTGCGCATCACCGGCATACAGCGCATACGCCGCCACCTGCGCCGCCCACCACGTCGAATGGTTGTTGCCGTTCCTCGACTCGTCCTTGCCCTTCCGCGAGTTGATCAGCCAGTCGATGTATGACCCGAACCAACTCCTCACCGCCTTCGACACGCCCGGCTGGTCGAAGCTCGCCTCGAGCAATGCCAGACCCTGTGCGCACCACATCAGCGGTCGCGTATCGATGATGCCTATCCCGCGTCCCGGCGTCACCCCGCGGATCGCCTGGCCGAATTCAAGATTCGGAATCATGCGTGTCCCCGCGTCGACAAACCAAACCCGCGCCACCTCCCACGCCCGCCGCGCCGCCGCCGCGTCCTTCAGAAAATACGCCGCCAGCCCAAGCGCCATCACCGCTTCCGACATCCGGCCCAGATCGCGGTCGTTTTCGACAAAACGATCCGGGTTCACCACGCCGTCCCGCCGGATGTATGCGCCGCCAGGCTCCTTCGGATTCGGCCACCAGTATGGTCCCTCGGAGAAAAAATCGTTTCGACCGGCCTGTGTCAGACTCCCCGTGGGCCTGTGATAGGTCACGCTCCACGGGCCTAGCCCCATCGACTCCGCCGCCCGCTTCGCCAACTGTTCGCCTGGCTTCAACCGGGACGCCTCCTGCCGGGACAGCAGAATCAGGCTCCGCTCCGGTGCGCCGTAAACAGGAAGGGCCGCCCCGGCGGCGGCCCCTTTCAGAAAAGTCCTGCGTTCCATTGCCCCGCCTACTTCTTCGCGGCCAGCGCCTTCTGCAGGTGGCTCTTCCGGCGGCTGTATCCAAAGTAGATGACCATGCCGATCGCCAACCAGACGAACAGCCGTATCCAGTTGTCCATACCCAGGCCGAACATCAGCGCCAGGTTCGCCAGTATGCCCAGAATCGGCACCAGCGGGACAAGCGGCGTCCTGAACGGCCTTGGCAGGTTCGGATGTGTTTTGCGCATTACAAGGATGCCGATGCAGACCAGCGTGAATGCAAACAGCGTCCCGATCGACGTCATGTGGCCAACGAATTGGATCGGCGCGAACGCCGCGAAGACCCCAACGAAGAGCATAAAGAGCAGGTTGCTCCGCCACGGGGTCCTGAACTTCGGGTGGATGTCACTGAACAGCCGGGGCAGCAGCCCGTCGCGCGACATCGAGTAGAACACCCGGCTTTGTCCCAGCAGCATCACCAGAATCACCGACGTATAACCGCCGATGATGGCCAGCTTGATCGCCGTTTTCAACCACTGGTAAGGCGTCTGGTCAATCGCCACCGCCACCGGCGCCGCGTTGTCGAGATCCTTGAAGTTGACGATCCCCGTTAGCACATGCGCGAACAGCACGTAGAGGACGGTGCAGACCGCCAGCGAACCGATGATGCCGATCGGCATATCCCGCTGCGGCTTGCGCGCTTCCTGCGCCGCCGTCGACACAGCGTCGAAACCGATGAAGGCGAAAAACACCACCCCCGCGGCCCGCAACACGCCGCTGAAGCCGAACTCGCCGCTCACACCCGTATTCTTCGGAATGTAGGGAACGTAGTTGGCCGAGTTGATAAAGCCCCAGCCGACGACGATGAAGAGCACCACCACGGACACCTTCAGCGCCACGATCACTGCGTTGAATCGCGCCGACTCCTGGATCCCGATAATCAGCACCGCCGAGACCGCCATCACGATGAGGATCGCCGGGATGTTGATGATTCCATGAATCACGTCGCCGTTCTCCAGCGTCAACTTCTGGAACGGCGAGTTGATGTACTGAAGCGGCAGGTAAATCCCAAAGTCCTTCAACAGCGATGCGACATAGCCCGACCAACTCACAGCGACCGTCGCCGCCCCTACCGCGTATTCCAGCACCAGATCCCATCCGATGATCCATGCCATCAGTTCGCCCATCGTCGCGTACGAGTATGTGTACGCGCTGCCGGCGATCGGAATCATCGTCGCGAATTCGCTGTAGCACAACCCGGCGAACGCGCACGCGATCGATGCAAGTATGAACGACAGCGTCACCGCCGGTCCGGCATGGTTCGCCGCCGCGATGCCTGTCAACGAGAACAGGCCCGCCCCGATAATCGCCCCGATCCCCAACGCCACCAGTTGGACCGGGCCCAGCGTTCGTTTCAGTCCATGCTCGATTTCCGATTCGGCTTTGATCTGCTCGACCGATTTGGTCGCGAAGAGATTCATCAGCTATGCCTCTTTCTTCTTCTTCAACAACGTCCAGCCCCAGTAAACCGGGATGCCCGTCAGGACCAACAATAACCCAGGCCACGTATACCGCGGCTTGTACAGCAGCAACACTATCTCAATGACCGCCGCCGCGCCGATATACAGCGCCGGCAGCACCGGGTAACCGATCGCCCGGTACGGCCTCTCCATCCCGGGTCTCGTGCGGCGTAGAACGAACAATCCCGCGATGGTCAGAATGTAGAAAAGTAAAACAGCGAAGATAACATAGTCGAGCAGGTCGCTGTAGGTCCCGCTCAACGTCAGCGCCGAGCCCCAGGCGCATTGCACCCACAACGACACCACCGGCACATGGGTTTTCGCATCCACGCGCCCGCAGGCCTTGAAGAACAATCCGTCCTGCGCCATGGCGTAGTAGACTCTCGAACCCGTCATTACCAGGCCGTTGACGCAACCAAACGTCGACACCAGCACCGCCATCGCCATCATCCATGTGGCCGCCTCGCCGAACATCACCGTCATCACCGCTGTCGCCACCCTGTCTTCAGGCGCGCTCTGAATCCCGCCGAGCGGCAGCGCCATTAGGTACACCAGGTTGCAGAGAAGGTAGATCACGCTCACCACGCCCACGCCCAATGCCAGAGACAATGGCAGGTTCCGCTGGGGATTCCGGACCTCGCCTGCCGTGAACGTGACGCTGTGCCAGGCGTCGGAGGAGAACAGCGACCCCACCATCGCCAGGCCCACCATTTTCACCGCCGCCCAGCCCCATTCCGTCCCGCCCCAGAAGTTGCCGAAGTTCGCCGAGATCGCCTCCGGCCTGCGCCCCAGCGCAATACCCAATACGATCAGCGCGGCCAGCGCCCCGATCTTGGCGAAGGTGAACACGTTCTGCACCCTCGCCCCAGCCTTCAACCCGCGCGTGTTCACCCAGGTCAGAAACGCCAGCAACGCAATGGCCGCCGTCATCTGCGTGTTGAGGCCCATGGGGCCGATTCTGACGATCCAGTTCGTCGCCGACACCGCCGGGAAAAACTCGCCCAGAAACTTCGCGAACGCCACTGCCACGGCGGCGATCGTGCCCGTCTGAATCACCGTGAACAGCGTCCATCCATAGAGGAATCCGCTCAACGGCCCGAACGCCTCCCGCAGATACACATACATCCCGCCCGCCTTCGGCATCGCCGCAGCCAGTTCGCCGTAGCTCAGCGCAGCGATGATGGTGAGGGCGGCTGTCACCACCCAGGTCATCATCAAAAGTCCGGGCGACTGCGTTTGCCGCGCAATGTCAGCCGACACGATGAACACGCCCGAGCCGATCATCGACCCCATCACGAGCGTGCTCGCGTCCGTCAGGCCGAGACCCTTCACCAGCCCGGCGGCGTTTACTTTGTCGCTTGAAGCCATAATCTGATGCGTTCGCGGACGGTGGTTTCCGACCGTCCCTCGGGCGCCAGGTCGCCGATCACGGCAACCGAATCCGCCCCCGCTTCGAGCACTGCCGCCGCCGTTTCAACCGTGATGCCGCCAATGGCCACCAAAGGCAGATGCGTCAACGCCCGTACCCGTTTCACCCCATCCAGGCCGACCACGGGATCGGGATTCTCCTTCGTCCCCGTGGCGAACAACGGACCAATGGCCAGATAGTCAACAGGCTCTCGCACCCCCCGCACGGCCTGCGCTTCATTGTGTGTCGATAAGCCTATCAGAGCCGCTGGAGCCACCCGCCGCGCCAGCGCAGGCGGCAGATCCTCCTGCCCCAAATGCAGACCCGCGCCCAGCAGCGCCGCCACATCGGCGCGGTCGTTGATGATGCATAGCGTACCGGCTTCGGCGCACCGCGCCCGGATGCGTCCCATCAGTCCAAACACCTGTCGCGTCAATGTGCCTTTGTGCCGGATTTGAAGGATCCCCGCGCCTTCCTCGACGAGAAGCGCGGCGAAGCGTTCGGCGTCCAAACCGCGCCGCTCAAGCAGCGCCGTGTCAACGATAGGGTAGAACCGCGGAAGCAATCTGTCCATAGTAGGACAGGCCTCCCGGCCTGTCATCCTGCGCCCGGCAAACTCCGCGCGTAGCACCACCCGGCCGCGTCTTAAGCGTTCACCAACCGCGTATCCACTGCCGGCTCGTTCGAGGCTTCGTACGCCTTGATCGCGACTTCGTGTTTGAGCACGAAGCCGAGTTCATCGACACCATCCAGCAGGCAAGCCTTCGAGAACGCATCGATCGGAAACTCGACCGCCTGCCCGGATTCGAGCGTAAGCGTCTGCGCGGCCAGGTCCACCGCCACTGTCCCAGGCCCGGCCATCAGCGCCTTGTGCACATCCGCCGGCACAACGATCGGCAGCAGTCCGTTCTTCAGCGAGTTGCTCTTGAAGATATCGGCAAACGACGTGGAAACCACTGCCCTGAACCCGTATTGCGTCAGCGCCCACGGCGCATGTTCCCTCGACGACCCGCACCCGAAATTGTCCCCCGCCACCAGCACTTTCGACTGCTTCGCCTCGGGCGTATTCAAAACGAAATCGGCCTTCGGACTCCCATCGGCCTCATAGCGCCAGTCCTGGAAAAGCTGGTCCCCAAGCCCTTCCTTCGAGATCGTCTTCAGGAATCGCGCCGGGATGATCTGGTCGGTATCGACATTGTCCACCGGCAGCACGACGTAACGGCCTTCGAACGCTTCAAACTTCTGCATGGCTCTTTCCTCCCGCTTATCCCAGCAACGTTCTAACGTCGGCCACAGCGCCCATCACGGCCGAGGCCGCGGCCGTCTCCGGGCTGGCCAGGAACGTCCTGCCGCCCTTGCCCTGACGCCCTTCGAAGTTCCGGTTCGACGTCGACACGCTGTATTGGCCAGGCTGCAACTGGTCGCCGTTCATGGCGATGCACATCGAACAGCCGGCCTCGCGCCACTCCGCGCCCGCCTCGCGGAAAACCGTGTCCAGACCCTCGGCCTCGGCTTCGCGCTTGATCTGTTGCGAACCCGGCACCACCAAGGTTCTCACGCCCGCATTCACCTTGCGGCCCTTCAGCACCGCCGCCGCGGCCCGCAGATCGCTCATCCGCGAGTTCGTGCACGACCCGATGAACACCACGTCCACTTTCTTGCCCAGCAGCGGCTTGCCCGCCTCGAGCCCCATATACGCCAGCGCTTTCTTCAGCGTCTCGCGCTCCGCCGGATCGGTCACCGACGCCGGATCCGGCACCGCTTCGGTCACCGCCACGCCCTGTCCCGGATTGGTCCCGAACGTGATCATCGGCTCGAGCGCCGCGGCGTCGATGAAGATCTCCTTGTCATAGGCCGCGCCCTCATCGCTCGGCAACTGCCGCCATCGCGCCACCGCCTCGTCCCATGCCGCGCCCTTGGGCGCCAGCCTGCGTCCGGCGAGGAACTCGTAGGTCGTATCGTCCGGCGCAATCAACCCGGCCCGCGCGCCGCCTTCAATCGACATGTTGCAGACCGTCATGCGCTGCTCCATCGTCAGCGCCCGGATCGCCGAACCCGTGTATTCGATCACGCAGCCGGTCCCGCCGCCCACGCCGATCCGCGCGATCAGCGCCAGGATGATGTCCTTGGCCGTGACGCCTTTGCCGAGCGCGCCCTCCACCCGCACGTTGAACGTTCTCGACCGCCGCTGCAACAGGCATTGCGTCGCCAGCACCATCTCGACTTCGCTCGTCCCGATGCCAAACGCCAGCGCTCCAAACGCTCCATGCGTCGCCGTATGCGAGTCGCCGCAAACCACCGTCATGCCCGGCTGTGTCGCGCCGTTCTCCGGGCCGATGACATGGACGATGCCCTGGCGGGCGCTCTTGAAGCCGAAATGCGGGATGCCGAAGTCGGTGCAGTTCTTCTCGAACTGGGCCACCTGCGCGGCCGCGACCGGATCGAAGATAGGCAGTTCGCGCGGCGTCGTGGGCGTGGAATGGTCGCAAGTGCCCAGCGTCAAATCCGGCCGCCGCACCTTCAACCCGCGCTCCCTCAATCCGGCGAACGCCTGTGGCGACGTCACCTCATGAACCAGGTGCAAATCAATCCAAAGGAACGCCGGAGCGCCCTCCGGCTCGGCCACCACATGCGCATCCCACAACTTTTCGATGATCGTCTTCGGTCGGCTCATTCTTGTCGTCTTTCCTTGCTCTCTATGCCGCTGATACCTGCGCCGCGATCCGTACGGGTTCTGGAACCGTCTCGCCCATCTCGCGCAACGTTTCGATGTGCGCCCGAATCGACGTGCGGATGTTTTTTTTCACCTCTTCGACCGTCGCGCCAGTGGCCAGACAGCCCGGCAGATCGGGCACATGAGCGAACCAGTTGGCGCCGCTGCGTTCGATGATGACCGCGTATTCCATATCAGTCCCCCTCAATCCAGTTTAAGGCCAGATTTCTTGAGGATCTCCTTTAGTGTCCCCAGTGGCATGTCGTCCCCAGGCTTGCCACTTACGGTAATGACATACCATCCGGTTGGACTCTTGTATTGCCTGTGAGAACCCGGCCCGTGCCTCACCAGGAGCCATCCTGCGCTTTCCAAGCGTCGAATCAACTCGCGGACTTTGATTGTCACAACCTACCCGATCGCCTCGCAAACCGCCTCACCCACCTGTTCCGTCGTCGCCGGCGTACCCTTCGGCTTCAAATCCGCCGTCACCCGCCCCGAATTGAGAACCTCTTCCATCGCCCGGTTCACCGCCGCCGCCTCTTCCATCAATCCAAAGCTATACTCCAGCATCGCCGCCACGCTGCCGATCGCCCCCAGCGGATTCGCCTTGTTCTGACCCGCGATATCCGGCGCCGATCCATGCACCGGCTCATACAAACCAACCCACGCCCCCGACGGCCTCTTCCCCCCAATCGACGCCGACGGCAACATGCCGATCGATCCCGCCAGCACCGCCCCCTCGTCCGACAAAATGTCGCCAAACATGTTCTCGGTCACAACCACGTCAAACCGCCGCGGATTCAATACCAGCTGCATCGCGCAGTTGTCCACCAGGATGTGCTCCAGTTCGACGCCGGGATAGTCCGCCCAGACTTCGGTGACGACCTTGCGCCATAGCTGCGACGTCTCAAGCACGTTCGACTTGTCCACACTCGAAACCCTCTTCCTCCGTTTCGAGGCAAGCTCAAAGGCCATCCGCGCGATCCTGTCGATCTCGTGCCGCGAATACGCCATCGTGTTCACCGCGCGCTCGTTCGGCGCTTCGCCCGTGATCCCTCGCGGCGTTCCGTAATAGATCCCGCCCGTGAGTTCACGGACAATAATCATGTCCGTCCCTTCCACCAGGTGATTCTTGAGCGGCGACGAATCGATCAGCGCCGCGTACGCCCGCACCGGCCGCAGGTTCGCATAGACGCCCAAAATCTTGCGGATGCCCAGCAACCCGCGTTCGGGCCGCTGTGCCGGTGGCGCATTGTCGAACTCCGGCAACCCCACCGCGCCCATCAGCGTCGCGTCGGCGTCTTGCGCCAGCCGCGCAGTCTCGTCCGGCATCGCCTGACCCGTCTTATGAATCGCCACCCCGCCCAGCAGTCCTTCCGACAGCTTCAGCGTGTGGTTGTATCGGGCCGCCACGCGTTCAAGCACACGTACGGCTTCCCGGGTGACTTCGGTTCCGATGCCGTCACCGGGCAGAACAAGGATATTCAATTGCATGATTTCAATCCGCCGACATTGCGTCGGCCAGGTGAACGGTATGTTCCCCACCCTTCATCGCCCGGATCAGGCCCAGGATCTCTTTGTCCGTGACACCCTTCTTCCGGTCCGCGATGGCGATGAATCCCGCATACACCGCGTCAAGCTCGTCCTTCGACACGTTATAACCCAGAATCTCGCACTTCGAGCGCAGCGCGTGACGTCCGCTGTGCTTGCCCAGCACCAGCCGCCCTTCCGGTATCCCCACCATCACGGGGTCGATGACCTCGTAGGTCGTCTTTTCCTTTAGATACCCGTCCTGATGGATCCCCGCCTCGTGCGCGAACGCGTTCGCCCCCACCAGCGCCTTGTTCGGTTGCGGACCAAAGCTGATGATCCCCGTCAGCAGTTGGCTGGCCGGGAACAGGTGCTCCGTGTTGATTACCGTGTAGTACGGCATCAGGTCGTGGCGCACCTTCATCACCATCACGACCTCTTCGAGCGCGCAGTTGCCCGCCCGTTCTCCGATTCCATTAATGGTGCATTCGACCTGCCGCGCCCCGGCCGCCACCGCCGCCAGTGAATTCGCCGTCGCCAGTCCCAGGTCGTTGTGGCAATGCACGCTCACAATTGCCTTGCCCTCCAACAACTTCGCGATCCGGCCAATCAGCACGGCATGTTCCGCCGGTACCGAATAGCCCACCGTGTCGGGCAGGTTGACGGTCGTCGCCCCCGCCGCCACCACCGCCTGGGATACCTCTTCCAGGTAGTCCAATTCCGTCCGCGTGGCGTCTTCCGCCGAGAACTCGACGTCGTCGGTGAACTGGCGCGCCAACTCCACCGCCTTGCAGGCATCGTCGAGCACCTGCGCGCGGCTCTTGCGCAGCTTGTACTTCAGGTGAATATCGCTGGTTGCGATAAACGTATGGATTCGCGGGCGCGAGCAGGGTTCCAGCGCCGAGGCGGCACGTTCCACATCCAGACGGGTCGCGCGAGCCAGTGCGGCCACGCGAACCTCGGGCATCGCGCGACTAATCTCGCGCACTGCCTCGTAGTCGCCCTCTGAGGCGATCGGGAAGCCGGCTTCGAGGATGTCGACGCCAAGCTCCACCAACTTATGAGCCATCCGCAGTTTTTCCGGGACGCTCATACTGCATCCGGGCGACTGTTCGCCATCCCGGAGCGTTGTGTCAAAGATGTAAACGCGCTGTCGGTCGTTGGGTATTTCCATGCTCGCGCCCGCAAACTCGCTTTCCCGGTCCACCCGCTGCCGCCAGCCTGTTGCTCTGGCTCTCAGGTGTACCGCTCACGTATCATTCTCCCTGCTTCGAGGTGATTTGACAAATTTATAATGTTGGTGTCTTGAATAAGTCCTAGCTATGCGATAAGATCTGTTAATAGCTACCGTTGGTCGCATAGCTCTATGGAACTCTACCCTCTCAAGGTCTTCCTGACCGTCGCCACCGAGCGCAGCTTCTCCCGCGCCGGTGAAAAACTCCTCCGCACCCAACCCGCCATCTCGCTCGCCGTCCAGCGCCTCGAACACGAACTCGGCGAGAAACTCCTCGATCGGACAGGCCGTGAGCTCACCCTGACCGACGCCGGCAAGATCGTCCTCGAATACTGCCGCCGTTTCGAAAACCTGGAACAGGAACTATCCAGCGCCATCGCCGAACTCCGCGACCTGGCCTCCGGCCGCCTCGTCATCGGAGCCAACGAATCGACCTGTCTCTATCTGATCCACCACATCATCAACTACCGGCGGCTCTATCCTAAAGTAAAGGTTCAGGTTCGCCGGACCCTCTCAAGCAAACTCCCCGCCCAGATCATCGACGGCGACCTCGAACTTGGCGTCGTCTCCTACGACCCTGACGACGAGCACCTCGCATCCCACGTCATCTACGACGACCACCTCTGTTTCGTCGTCTCCCCGCAGCACCGTTTCGCCGGCCGCGACCACGTCGGCATCCAGGAACTCGGCATGGAGACCTTCATCGCCCACAACGTCATGTCCCCTTACCGCGAATTCGTCATCAAGGCTTTCCAGCGCGCCCGCGTCCGCCTGAACATGGATGTCGAGATGCCGACTGTCGAGACCATCCGAATGATGGTGCAGCGCAACGAAGGCGTCGCCTTCCTCCCCAAAATGTGTGTCGAGAACAAGATCACCCAGGGCCTCCTTTGCGAAATCAAGGTCGAGGAACTCCAGGTCGAACGCAAAATCCGCCTAATCTACCCCAGCCGCCGCAACCTCTCCCACGCCGCCCAAGCCTTTTTGGAGGTTGTCGACAGCGCCCGCCAAGACCCCGCCGAATAGCTGCACCTGTCGCACGCCCACAAGAGCCAGGCTCAAGCTCCTGGGGACAGCTGACCTGTTCCGTTCTGCGTATTCTCTGTCAACGCCACGTGGTACTCGCACTCCCATGCCGTATGGCTTGGACTTTCAGAATGGTCCATCGTGAAAACGCCTGTCGTGTGCTTGGCTGCTCGCGGACCGGTGTTTCGGCGATGGACTCCCTTAAATGTCAAACCTCTACTGCCACCCCGGAAAAGCCGAGTAGCCTCCTCTTGTAGGTCAGAGGCCGAGGGGCTGATCGCCCGCGAAGGGAGATTCCAAGAGTGCGAGTTGGACTCTCCCACGCTGCATGGGTCTGGTGACGATGCCGAAAGGTCTGTTTGTCCTCGTGGCGGAAGTGCCGTAACTCCTCAACGAATTCGGATCGCGACTTCCTCCGAAGGAATCCAGGCGGAGGTAAGAACCAGTTTCGCCGTCCCTGGCGTCAAACCGCTGGGCAGGCGGACATCGACGCGATAGGTGTCGGTCGTCCCGGGCCAGCCGATCTTGTTGAGGATTTCACCGGCGGCGCCGCTCACGGTCACCTCTACCGGGGAATTGACCTCATTGAACGGCGGCTGGGAGGCAAACACCCGCGCCCCTTGGGGGACCACGCCCGGAAGCGTCGGCCCGAGACCCTTGGCAACGATGATGATGGTCTCGCCGGATTGCGCCGGGTGGGCGTCGTCGACGGGTGTCTCAAGATCGCTGTGAAACACGGCCGGAGCGCCGTCAATCAGAACGATTTCCGGCCAGACCGCGGGCTTGATCACGTAGGTGACCCGGTACTTGCCCCCACCGCCATTGACGCGGCGCCGCGATGGGTCTTCGGTGACGGAAGCGACTCGCGCTGGAGCTACGCCCGTGGATTGATGCTCGCCCGTTGCGCCGAAATATGCCCCGGCGCCGCCCTGAACAGCGTGCGGGAAGAACCCGCCATCGACGAATCTGCCCACGAAACGTCCTTCAGCAGTATAGAGTTCCCAGTTGCACTCCTGGCGGCCACTGCCCATGCTGACATCGGCGATGGCGAACCCGGGTTGCGGCGTCGCGCTGAATCCCATACGGGTACCGCATGTCATGTGCAACCCCTTCGCGGGCGACCCATTCACTGAAACGATGTCGCCAAGCTGGCAAAAGTCCACGAACGCCTTATCGAACGCTGCGGGCACGGGCGTCGAAGTCTTGGCCCACAGACTTGGATCGCCTTGATCGTATCTGTACACCACGGAGTTCTCCACCTCAATCTCGAGTGTGGCCACCCGTTGTGCCGAGGCGACGGAAAGCGCACCCGCTGCGAGAAGGATCGCTAGTATCCTGGTTGGCTTGTCTATGTTCACCGTAAAGCTCCTGTCGTAATCAGATCTTGATGCGAACAGCATGATTCCGCTAGAATCTCTACAGGCGAGGACTGCATCCGGGCGGGGCCAGGCTGTTCCGTTTAGACATTTATAGGGGCAAGCGGACACGGAAGTCCTTCATGTTTTCTGAATGTTTTGTGAACGCGCCGCGCAGGAGGCGCGAAATCGTACCAAACGCACAAGTTAGGGAATTTGGCCCTTTTCGCCTCGACCTCGACGCGCGGCTGCTCTTCAGAGGCAATGAGATCATCCATCTGACGCCGAAGGCTCTGGATGTGCTGATCGCCCTCATCGAAGCCGATGGACGCGTTCTGACGAAAGACGAGCTTATGGCCAAGGCTTGGCCGGACAGCTTCGTGGAAGAGGGAAACCTCGCCCAGCATATTTCGCACCTGAGGAAAATGCTGGATCCGGCGGCGGGCGGTGCTTCCTATATCGCGACTATTTCCAAACGGGGCTACCGGCTGGTCTGCCCGGTTGTTCCGGCGGCAGCCACCGCGACAGGGAACCAGCCAGACGACTCACCCGCGGTCACGCCAGGAAGGAAGTTGCGGTGGTTGTGGGTGGCGGCAACCCTTGCAGGCGTGATCGTGGCGGGCTGGCTATGGCTTGCGGGGCGAGGCGAAAGCCAGATCCGGTCGATCGCCGTGCTGCCGCTTCAGGACCATTCCGGCGCGGGTCATCAAGACTACTTCGCCGACGGCCTGACAGAGGCGCTAATTGGGGAACTCGCCCGGATCCAGGGCCTGAGCGTCACTTCAAGGACATCGTCGATGCACTACCAGGGCACGAAGCTGACCGTTTCCGAGATTGCCCGGCAACTCGGTGTGGAGTCGGTCGTCGAAGGATCCGTCGCGCGTTCGGGCGACCGGGTCACTCTTCGTGTGCAACTGATTCGCGCCCAAGGGGACGATCATCTCTGGTCAGAGACGTATGAGCGGGACGTTCGGGATGTCCCGCGCCTGCAAACCGAACTGGCGCAGGCCATCTCGCATCAGATCAGTGTGAAGCTCAAGCCGGAGGAACGGTCCAGGCTGGAGGCAGCGAGAAGGGTGGACCGGGTTGCGTTCGATGAATACCTGCGCGGGCGGTACGCCTGGAATTTGCGGACGGCCGCATCCATGAGAGTGGCGCAACGGCATTTCCAGGCGGCCATCGAGGCGGACCCAGTGTATGCCTCCGCGTATGCGGGACTCGCGGATTGTTACAACCAGATGGGGACAGTTGTCATAGGCCTCATGTCGCCAGCGGAATCACGCGCTCTGGCATTGGCAGCCGCCACTCGGGCTTTGGAAATCGATCCGAACCTGGCCGAGGCATACGCATCCATCGGCTATGTGCACAACTACAACTGGAACTGGGCGGAGGCGGAACGGCACTTCAGGAAAGCAATCCAATTGAGCCCGAGTTACGGCTCCGCACACCTTTGGTACGCCCATCACCTCGCGGCAAGAAAGCGTTTCAACGAAGCCCTCCAAGAGGTCCAGACTGCGCGGCGCCTCGATCCGCTGTCGCCGGTTATTCAAACGCAGGTCGGGTGGATTCTAGGATTCATGGGCCGGAAGGACGAAGCGCTTGCGACTTATCGACGCGTTCTGGAGATGAATCCGGACTATTACTGGGCTGAATGGCAGCTGTCGGGAATCCACCTGCGGGACTCACGATTTGAGGAGGCAATCTCAATCCGGAAGAGGATCGTCGAGCGATCGCCGCGCGAGCCAGCAGTGTTGGGAGCGCTGGGCGAGGCATATGGCCTTGCCGGAAGGAAAGAAGATGCCCGAGCCATCCTGAACGAGCTGTATCGGATGTCACGAACCAAGTACGTCTCGCCCTACAATCTCGCCAGGGTCCATTTGAGTCTCGGGGAACTCGAAAGCACCTTTGAGCAGCTATCGAATATGTACGAAGAGAAAAACAACGGCTTGGCATACGCCGCTGTGGATGAAGCCTACGCTCCGATCCGGTCCGATCCACGCTTTCAGGACCTGCTGCGGCAGATCGGGCTTGACCGGCTATAGCAATTGTGAATCGGTGGAATCGGGAACCGGTGACAGAAATCCAATGCCACTTCCCGCCATCGGTGAAGACCACAATTTCTAGCGGTCATCAACTCCGATCACCAGTGCCGGCGCCCGGCAACGTCAATGACTTGTGGTTCGCCCGCGGCAGCAACAGGTGCCCTGTGTTCCCGGTCTGGAGAACACCCCCTCCCGGACGCACAAAGGCCCCGCCGTTCGACGGGGCCCTCGAACTGAGTCCTTCCCGTTACGAGAGAACCGCCGCCATGTCCTCGTCGGTCACCACCGGCACGGTTTCCAGCGAGATGACATCCGCCCATTCCCTGGCCCACCTCGATCTACAACCGGAATCTGCATTCACCCACGGTTCGGGCGTCAGCCTGAACCGGGCGGTTGGAACACCGGGTGACCAGGGACGCGCTGGAGAATCAGGCCTGTCCTGCGTTCTTGCTTGACATGTGTTGTCAAATCTGACAACATTGCGAATGATGGAGGAGATGGAGGAGATGGAGGAGATGGAGTAGCGGACCATCAATGATCCGAAAGACACGGCCCGTTTCATGGATCAGGGCGGCGTTGAGGGAGTTCGAGACGTTCCCGGAAGGGGTTAGGTCGATCTGCCTTGCCGCCCTAACGATCGCGGCGGACGGCAGCAAGGCCGACATTGCGAAGCCCATGCACGGGATGGGAACGGGCGTGTTCGAGATCGCCCTGCCATTTCGGGGCGATGCGTACCGCGCGGTCTACGCGGTGCGTCTCGCCGAGGAAATCTGGGTGGTCCATGCGTTCCAGAAGAAATCGGCGCAGCGCATCAAGACGCCACAATGTGAGATCGATCTGATCAAGGACCGTTTGATGAGATTGAAGGAGATGCTGCGATGAAGAGCGAAAAGCTGGAATTGGTACGGGGAAGCGGAAATGTTTTTCGCGACCTCGGACATGAAAATGCGGATGCCCAACAGTTCAAGGCCATTCTGGCCGCCGAAATCATCAAGGCGCTCGACCGGGACGGTCTGAGCGTGCGCGGCGCTCACGGCCGCACTGGGATTGCCGCGGCCGACTTCTCCCGCATCCGCAATGCGGACCTTGGGCGGTTCACTGTCGATCGGCTCATGTCGATCATCAACCGGCTTGGTTCACGCGTCGAAGTGAAAGTCAAAGTACGGCGCACTGAATCAGTGCCGCACGAGGTGAGGGTGTAGGGGAAGGGAAACACCCCAGGATGTCGGTGACGAACCCGTCACCGGATCTAAACGCCCCATTCCCCAACCGGTGAAGCCCACAAGATGTAGCCCTCATCGGCTCCGCTGACATGTGCCAGAGGCCGCCGCGCCTGCACATGGCGCCTCGTGTCCTTGCCACGGTTCACACGCGGCATCGACATACGGCTTACAGGCTTTGTTTTGCGTTCCCCGTGTACACCGGCTAGCCGGAGATGTACACTCTCTCGTCAAGGAGGTGCCTATGGCACTCAGATTGGCTCTATTCCTACTTGCGTGCGTCACGCTGTATTCGACTACTCTGCAGAAAGGCGCTGACCCTCAACAGACGGCAAAGTGCATCGCTCAATGCAACAGTCGCTGCGATGTCGCGTCCGCCGCGTGCCTGAGGAATGCAAAGACCAAAGGGGCCATCGAGTCCTGCGAGGGCGGCCTGACCCGCTGCAAGTCGGATTGCGTGAACAAGGCCTGCAAGTAAGCACTCCGGACTGACCAGAGCGCCATTCTCCGCTTTGCCCGTTCCCCACCGGCGGTGGTAACGTCGTTCCATGTCTGCCCGCCGGCTCACCGCATTCTTCCTGCTGTCGCTGACAACCCTGCCGGCTGCCCCGCCTGCTGCGCGCCCAGCCCCGATCCGCGCCATGGAGCGCCCGCCCTTCGACCCGTCCAGGTCGCACAATCGCGACTTCACCCCAAGCGGCGGCCTGCGCCATCTCAGCGAAAACCTCTATCTCTATGACGATTCCTGCAATGTCTATGTCATAAAGAACGGCTCCCACGCCACCCTGATCAACTTCGGAACCGGCGGCGTGCTCAAAGCCCTGCCGGGTATCGGCGTGAAGACAATCGACCGCGTTCTGGTGACCCACCACCATCGCGACCAGGTTCAAGGCCTCGCCGATCTCGGCAAATATGAGTTCCTCGTCACCGTCCCCCGCGCCGAGTCCCGCTTCTTCGAAAACGTGGAATCGTTCTGGCAAACGGCGAAGATCTACATCAACTACGACCTCAGGTCCAACTGGAACACCCTTCGCCACAGCGTCCGCCTCGACGAGAAGGTCGCTGGTGGCGACCTCATCGACTGGCGCGGCATCCGCTTCAATGTCCTCGACACTCCTGGCGCAACCCCCAACTCGATCTCCTACAGCGCCACCGTCGATGGCCGCCGCCTCGTCTTCACCGGAGACCTGATCGCCGGCACGGGCAAGGTCAACAACTGGTTCGATCTCCACTGGGACTACTACGGTTTCACCCAGGGCATCGACGCTTCCGATAAATCTTTTGACCGCGTCCGTGCCGAATCGCCCGCCTTGCTGCTGCCCTCCCACGGCAGTCCCATCGAAGACCCCGCCGCCGCCATGGCCGAAAACAGCCGGATCTACGCGCTCCTTCGTGAAATGCTCCGGCCCAATACCTCCGGCCGCACCAAGGGCGAGCTGCGCAAGATCCTCCCCCATCTCATCCACCTCGGCGGTCCACCCCACCAAACCACCGGCACCGAGACCTCCTACGCCCTCGTCTCCGATAACGGCAAAGCGCTCCTCTACGACTACGGCTACGTCGATCTCGAACACATCCGGCAGTTCAAGCGCCAGTTCGGCATCAAGCATCTCACCGTCACCTTCAGCCACTACCACGACGACCACATCATCCGTACCTACGAGCTGCTGCGCGACGGCGATGTCGAAATCTGGATCCTTGATAAGATGGCCGGCGTCCTGCAAAACCCCACCCGTTACCGCCTGCCCTGCCTGATCCCGTTCCCCATCAAGGCGGACCGCGTCATTCGCGACGGCGAACGCGTCCAGTGGGAGGAATATGCGCTCGACTTCTTCCACATGCCCGGCCAGACGCAGTTCCACCAGGGCCTTGCCACCGTCGTCGATGGCAAAAAGGTGATGTTCACCGGCGACAATACCTGGAACAAAGGCGACCCGAAGCGGGTCCGCAACGGCCCGGTCGTCCCCCACAACGAGTATTTTCTGGACGGGGGTTTCATCACCTGCGCGCGCAAGATGCTCGAATATCTCCCCGACATCGTGCTGCCCGCGCACACCGAGGAATACTCCCCGTCAAAAGCGGACCTCGAGGAATTCCTGGACTGGGCCCACCGCGTTCGAGACGTCATGACCGGCCTGATCCTCCAGCCCGACCCCAACTTCGGCATGGACTACCGCTGGTGCCACTTCTACCCCTTCCGCCATCTCGCGCCAGACGATGGCCCGTTCGAAGTCGAACTGATCGTCCGCAACCACCTCTTCAAGCCTGCCAGGATCGAGGTCACCCTGAAACTCCCGCCCGGCGTGAAGTCTCAAAATCCGATGCGCAAATTCACGATGGAACCGAAGTCTCAAGTGGCAGTGCCCTTTCGCCTCCAACGTGCCAGTGGGGCGGGCTTCAGCCTGCGAAGGGCTTCAGCCCGTCCCCAGCAGAGCACCCAGGCGCCTCTTTCGAGGCAGCGCATGGTCGTGACAGCCGACCTCACCTTCAACGGCCGCAGGCTCGGTGAAATCGCCGAAATGCTGATCGACTAATCTCCTCCCAAGGTCCGCATGAATCGGAGGGCGGACGCCCGCGTCCGCGCCGGACCCCCTGGTCCGGCTCCGCGGCAACTCGCGGCTGCCTCCATCGCCCACGCCCAGGGACTGCCTGCATTGGCCCCAACAACCCCGCCCTCAAACCAGCCGTCCCGCGGTAGTGGCCAATGCCGGCTGTCCCCCTCCTCAACCTCACTCCTCGAATTTCAACTCCCGCGTCGTCCGCTCATCCCCAGTCCGCTCGCACAGCCGCCCATACAACTCCGGCCTGCGCGCCTTCCTCCACTTCCGCCCCGTCGCCTGACCGAGTAGCGACAGATCCAGGTCGGCCACCACAATCTCCTCCTCCGCCCGCCGCGACTCCGCCAGTACCCGTCCATACGGATCCAGCACCATCGCATTGCCCGTCCGGATCTCATCGTCGTCCACGCCGATCCCATTCGAAAACGCCAGGAAGATCCCGTTGTCGTGCGCCCGCGCCGGCAGCCACCGCATCAGCCACCCCCGGCCCTTGTCGCCCAGAATTTCCCGCTCGATCGCTTCTGGGTTTTCATGCCGGGCGTGCCAGACCGCCGCGTCGATCACGCCCATCTGGTGCGGGTTCGACCCCCTGCACCCGCCCGTCTGGTGCGGCGCCAGCAACACGTCGGCGCCCATCAGCGCCGTGATCCGCACATTCTCCACCAGGTTGCAGTCATAGCAGATCAGGATGCCCGCCTTCACCCCGCCGGGCAGTTCAAACACCGTGTAACTGTCCCCGCACGTCAGGCTCGGGTGCACGAAGGCATGAATCTTCCGGTGCACCGCGATCCGCCCGTCCTCCATCGCCACGACATACGGCTTGTAGAACTTGCCGTCCGCCCCCTGTTCAATGAACCCGGCCCCGATCGAAATCCCGTGCCGCCGCGCCATCTCGATCAGCGCTTGTGTGGAAGGCCCCTCCGGCACCCGCTCGGCCAGCGCCGCGAAGGCGTCGTGGTCGAGCTTCCGCATCCACCAATAGCCGGTGATCGAACACTCCGGAGCAACCAGCAACCGCGCCCCCTGCCGTGCCGCTTCGCCGGCGAACCGGTCGATCTTTGCCAAATTTCCGGTCTTGTCTCCGGGAGCCGATTCCATCTGCAATGTCGCCACGCGGTAGTGTGCCATGCCTCCTGTGTTACCACGTCGCCCGCATCACGTGCCGCCCCCATGTGGGACAGGCCTCCCGGCCTGTCGCCTCGGCACGAGTGCCGCGGCCTCCGATTGACCCCTGTGCTCCACCGTCCTCGAACCCCAAGCAACCACCCGCCCTTAGACCTGAACCCGCTTTCTTCGTTCGCGGCCTCCTAACCGCCTTTTCGACAGAGCGCCCATGGGCCGCCGGCCCAAAAATATCCATGAAATCCATGCCGCATCGGTGGGGCAGGCTTCACAGGCTGCTGAAAAACCTTCTGCTGGGTCCGATTGGCACT